>JBEKQG010000051.1:0-23376 GCA_049519955.1 Terriglobales bacterium | reverse complement strand
GCGAATGGAGCAGAGCAAAAGGCCCCGGAAAACCCGGAAACCAACTCGCTCGACATCACCCACGATGAGAAACGGCAAGAAAAACACCGTATCCATCAATTTTTCAGCAGCCTGTTAGTGGATTGAAGAAGGAATTTCCCAGTCAGTTAATCCACATTCCGGTTTGGATCAACAAGGCTGAGAAATTTGGGCGAGAACCTACACAGCGCACACGTTCGTTCTTGTACTCTGCTCTGGGCACGGTCGTTGCCCAGTCTGTCCGGGCAGGCGGCGTTCGCTTTTTTGAGAACGGGATCGTGAGCTTAAACTTGCCCGTTGCTGACGAAGCCATCCGGGCGCGGGCCTCGCGCACTACCCATCCTGTGGCCCTTCAACTTCTGAAATCCCTGTGCGCCGCAGTTACGGAGCGCGATTTCGACATTGATAATCCGTACATCTACAGGACGAAAACGGAAGTGGTCACGACCCTGTCAACCAATAAAGCCGCACACCTGATTCCCTGCACCTGTTCATGCGCCCACATGATGTTCAAGTCAAAAGCTCAATGGCATTGTGGGAGTTGCAGCCAATGCATTGATCGGCGATTCGCGATCACTGCTGCCGGCCTTCTGGAATACGATTTGGATTCGGATTATGTATCGGATGTCTTCGTGGGACCACGGGAAGACGGCCCAGAGAAGAGCATGGCCGTGGATTACACCCGTCATGGCATTGAGTTGTACCGATGCTCAGAGTTTGAATTGGCGGCGCGCTTCAACGCCGAACTCAGCCGCGCAGTTCGCTACGAACCAAAGCGAAGTGAAGCCGCTCAAAGAATCATTACCATGCACAAACGGCACGGAGAGGCGGTGGTCCGAGTCTTGGAACAGAAGGTCAGGGAGAACGCGGCAAAACTCGTTGAGGGAACCGTTGACGGCACATCACTATTGGCGCTGGCAATTGGGCAAGAACGCCTGAGACAACAGCATCAGCTCGCTGCTGAAGCAAGGAAGCACGAGAGCGCGGACAGCGACAGCACTGTTGAATCCGCTTCTTCGGCCCAATCGCAGGGTGCGGCAATAGCGAGGGTAGAGGCGACCCTTGGGACTATTCTGGCCAAGCTCGGCATCTCAACATCTGCGGGAATCAAGGCAAAGAAGAAGCGGAGGCCAGTGAAGCGAGACACGGTTATTTTCGCGGCCATCCTGATGGAACTCAAAGGCATGAAGTACTGTTCTTTTCTTCAGGATAACGGGATCAAGCCCAAGTGGTCAGACTCGGACCATGCCAGCTATCCTAAGAGCTACCAAGCAGGCGACCTTTGGCGAAAGAAAGTCCAAGATGAAAAGACACGCGCTAAACTGCGGATGAATAACTACGCTAGGTCCGAACTAGCCACCGCCTTTAGCACCCACCTGCCAGAAGAATTTGACAAGATCAGCCCGCTACTCGCGCAACTCGCGTCCCGCGAGTGAAACTTCGACCCCACAGGGGATGCATAAATACTGTGTAATCTGCTGATTTCCACTCGCGCAGGTTGGATTGCGTCTTGTGTGGAATTGCCATCGCCCTCAAGATCGTTCCAGCGGAACTGATTGACTCATTATGACGAAGATACGGCGCAATCCGCAGCGGATTCAATATCCGCGGCGTCCAAACGGCAGTCAATTTGGATTTAGAACAGCGGTTACCGTAACCGCTGTCAACCAATGCGGCCGCAATTTCCGCGCGGCGCTGCTATCTCCACAGGGCAGAAACAGCCCACTGGAAAAGAGTTGATGGCGATTGGATTTGCGGACTGTGTCACCCGAATCCGGCAGAGGTGCGCGTCCAATGACGAAGCGTGACAACTCGGCGAGGCGGCTTCTTCGCCTGCGGCCAGCGAGCGAGTACCTTTCCATCTCGCCCGCGAAGCTGCGCGAGATCGTGCAGCGTGATGGCTTGCCGGTGATCCGGCTCGCAGAGAACGGTCACGCGCCGTGGCTGCTCGACGTGCGCGACATCGACGCTTGGATTGAGCGCGTCAAAGCGCGGCTGGAGTGAAGAGAATGGGCATAAAAAAGGCACGCACTCTCTCAAGCCCGCATGAACATTGGCAATTTAAGGGAACATTGGATGCTGTATCCGAGTAGCTTTACAAGCGTTTTGAGACAGCCATAAAAAAGCGGGCCAATCTTGATTGAACACTTCGCAGAACGAGAGACGTGGCTAGTCAACATATTCCTTGTCGGCGTTATCTTCCGGAAGAAACGTCCTCGTTTTAGGATCATACTTACGACCGAAGCCCGTTCGTCTAGGAATGCCCAGGTCGTCAACGTAGCGGATGACTCCCAGCAGGTAGATGTATTTTGCCGGTTCAGTTGGAAGCGATTGGTGGTAGTTGGCCCATTGAATATCGTTCGTTACCCCGGCATCAAGGGTCGTTCCGACTTCGATACTCTCGCCGGGTTGCAAAGTAACCGGATCGATCAAACTGTCATCCCCACGTTCAAACTCTATCGGGGCTGGCGATTTGGACGCCTCAACAGACCACATTGCAGCGGTCCCGTAGGTGATGTGTGCTGGCGTTCCTCCCGTATTTATGAAAGTGAACTTGACGTTGGCTTTGGAAGGCTGCCCGAGTTCAGCGACATTGAAATCGGAAGCTTTAGCGTCTCGCACAATGATTTTGGGGCGATACTGCAAGACGAGAACTTTGGTCTCCAGTTCTCTCGATTTCTGCATCTCGCTCAACTGCCCCGTCATCAATCCCGCTTGTGCACCCATCGCTTTCCATTGGCGATACATGACGTGTCGTTGTCGTCTCATTTCGTGACGCTGCCGTCGCATCTCGTGAGCCTGTCGCCGATAAATCCGCCAAGTCAGCAACATCACCACAGTCTGCAAAATCCCGACAAGAACAAGACCCCCTGTAAACAACGCCAGCTCGCGCTGAATCTGAGAGTCTTCGTCTGTGACCTGTGCGCTGATTGTGGTTGTTGCGTTAGCGGCTGTTGTGGATGCTCCATTGCCTCCCGAGTTCCGAGTGGTTGGCGGACTTGCCTGCACGACAGCCAAGAGCACAGCCAGCACGATTATTCTCATGACGGCAAAATTGTAACAGCAGGATTTGTGCAACGTTCTGCCTTTCAGGTGCACGGGACTGGTTATCCTGTGCGCTCTCCGAAGTCCGCTGTGGGCGCGGCGTTTACTCGCACTCGTACCGAACTATGCCCGACGGAAAGGAATTGCCGTGAAAACGCTGACGGAAGAGAGTAAAATCGAAGCGTGGCAGGAAGGTGCTATCAACACCGAACCTGCCACTGACCACACTCCTGAAAAGGACAGGAATATGGCTCCCACCATTATCGCCGTTCCGGTGATCGCCGCAAATTTCTCTCTTGATTCAGGACCGTGTGTTCAATCTCCGAAGGGAGCGAACACCATGAACGAACACGCAACGCCACGGCCGCGCGGCAGTGGCTCGATCTACCAGAACGGCTCCGCAGTCTGGTGGATCAAGTTCTATGTGCGCGGCATCGGACGAAGAGAGAGCAGCCATTCTCCCGACCGCAAGGTCGCCGAAAAACTGCTCAAGAGAAGGCTCGCCGAAGTCGAGACGAAAACCTACATCACGCGAACCAACGTGAAAGTTGACGAACTGATCTCCGATCTGTTCGCTGAATACCGGCAACAAGGCCGCAAGAGCATCAAGACGGCAGAGTGGCGCTGGAAAAAGCATCTGGAGCCATTCTTTCGCAAGCTGCCCGCCGACGATCTCAACACCGACCTGGCGCAACGCTACTGCGCGAAGCGGGAAGAGGAGAAGGCAAGCGGCGCGTCAATCAACCGGGAGCTAGCCATTCTCAAGCGGGCTTTCCATCTCGCGATGAAACGCACACCGCCAAAGGTCAGATCGTGTCCAGTCATTCCGATGTACAAGGAAAGCGCACCGCGCACAGGCTTTCTCGAAGACGCGCAGTACACGCCCTTGGCGATGGAATGCAGCAAGGTCGGGCTCTGGCTCCGCGCCCTGCTGACTACGGCCTACAGCTTCGCGTTTCGCAAGGGCGACTGCTCTCGATGCGCGTCAAGCAGATCGACTTGAGCACTGGCACGATTCGGCTGGAAGCGGGAACGACAAAGAACGGCGAAGGCCGCGTGGTCAAGATGACGCGCGAAGTCGCAACCCTGCTGACCGCGTGCGTCATCGGAAAGAAGCCGGACGCCTTCGTGTTCACGCGGGACAACGGCAAACCAGTCGCAGGCTTCCGCAAAATCTGGGCTAGCGTTTGCAAACGGGCCGGTGTGCCTGATCTCTTGTTCCATGACTTGCGACGGAGCGGCGTCCGAAACCTTCGCAGGCTCGGCGTTCAGGAGAGCGTGGCCATGCGGATCAGCGGACACAAGACGCGCTCGGTTTTCGAGCGCTACAACATCGTTGACGAAGCGGATCTCGCCGACGCTGCCAGCAGACTCGACACGAAGCAAAATCAAGCAGCGGTGGAACTTACTCAAGGCTTCGGGCACGATTTGGGCACGATTGCTGCAAATTGCACCAAAACTGCGACAGACGCACGGATGCAGCTTGAAACTGCTGTTCTGACTAACTAGCTTTCTTGTGAATGGGTTGGGTTATACTGCTATCATCCGTGGGCTCGTAGCTCAAGCGGATAGAGCATCGGATTTCTAATCCGAGGGTTGCAGGTTCGAGTCCTGCCGGGCCTACCAGAATGTCCCATGGTCATCCCCCGTTTGTGCCATTCCCACGGTGGCGAGCTGTAAGTAGAGTGGGGGTTGAGCAGACTTCGGGGGAGGGCTGTTCGACGAGCGTCCGATGACTCTAACCGAGTCCGGACGCTTTCGTTTTTGCGCAGTATTTGACCACGTCCTGCAAGCGTGCGGCATGCATTGCTTTCACTGGGTACTGGGTACTGGCCACTGCGTACTGGTTTGTTCGAGTGCCGCCAGTGCCCAGAGCGCGTGCTCCGCGACCGAGGGATCGGAATCCTCGCAGAGTTTTTTCAGCGTCGGCAAAAATTTCCGGTCGCCGCTGTTTCCCATCGCAATCACCGCATTTCGCCGCAGTCCCGAAAGCTTGGCGCGCCGGACGGGAGATCCGCGAAACACAGTCTGAAACTCCTCCTGACGCATTTCCGCCAGCCAATCAAGTGCGGGACTGACCAGCCCTTCGCGCGGCTCGAACTCCGCCGCCGTGGTCACGGGCGCCTTGCGGTTCCACGGGCAAACGTCCTGGCAGATGTCGCATCCGAAGACGTGGCGACCAATGCCGGAGCGCAGCTCTTCGGGAATCGCGCCGCGCTTTTCAATGGTCAGATAGGAGATGCACAGCCGGGCATCCAATTCGCCGGGTGCAATGATCGCCTGCGTGGGGCAGGCTGTGATGCAGCGCGTGCAAGTCCCGCAACGATCGGGCGCGGGCCGGCCAATGGCCAGATCTTCTCCAATTTCCTCATTCGTGAAATCAATCGAGGTCAGGATTACTCCCAAAAACAGCCACGATCCCATCTGCTGGTTGATGATGCAAGTGTTCTTGCCGATCCATCCGATGCCGGCGTATTTTGCGTACACGCGTTCGATGAGCGGGCCAGTGTCGACATAGGAACGAAGGCGCAAGTACCCAGTACTCGGTATCCAATACCCAGTTGCTTCAAGTAGTTCGCGCAACTTGTCTTCTACTTGCTTCAAGCGGCGCAGGACGGCATCGTGATAATCTTCGCGGGCCCAGGCGTAGCGTGAAATCCAGCCTCGGGTCGCATCTTCCTTCTGCAACTGAGTCGAGTAGGGATGCGCGGTGTTGTAGTTGACGGCGCAGACGACCACGCTGCGCGCCCAGGGCGCGACTCGGGCCAGCGATGCGCGCTTTAGATCTCCGGCGCCGTCCTGTGTGCGTGCTTCGAGGTACTTCATGTCGCCGTGCATTCCAGCGGCGATCCATGCGGGAAAGACGCACAACTCGGCGAAGTCGCGGACCGGCGCAATGCCGCAGAGATCGAATCCGGCGTCGCGCGCGCACTGCTTGATGCGGGTTGGAAGATCGGGAAGCAAAATCGGCACTGGCTCGCGGCCAGCTCGGCCGCGGGACGGAACTTACATCCTCCAAGAGGCTACCACTGTGGAGTCTGATCTCACATGCTGCGGTTCTGAGCGCTATCGCCTGGTTACGCCGACTGACATCTACGATCTCGGCCCCAGTATGATTGCCCAAACCCGCTCCACCCGAGGTTCCGACGTTAAAAGAGGCATCCGTGAACGGTGCAGGGCACCGGATGAGGACCGATCCCTACGCCGTATGGGGCAAGCCCCCAGAATGGCCCCGCGGATGTGGTGGTGACGAACGTGGCCAGCCCTGTGGATGGGTCAAGTGCGTATATTGAAAACGGGCTGACAGACCCTGAGCCCGCGTAAAGAGTTCCGTTCTCAAAAACTAGTGCGCCCAAATCAGGCACGCCGGTGTCCCCAATTTCTGAAGCGACCCCCGTAGTTGTGTCAATGGAATACAAGACCGCTGTTGTTGACGAGCTCCCAGTTCCCAGCGCGCAGTACAAGTTGCTTGAGCCGGTCGAAAGACCGATCCAGATGAAATCGCTGTTCAGGTTGAGACCTGTGGGCCCGATTAGGGAGGTGGTGGCGTTTGTTGTACTGACAGAATAGAGGTTCGCGGCCTTATCGAGAGCGTACACTCCGTTGGTCGTAGAGCCGAAGGCAAAGTAGCCTACAGAAGAACTGCCCACCACGGTCAGGCTCCCGGTGTGAGAGTTGATCTTGTAAAAAGTGCTGCCATAGTCTGCTCCTCCGTAGAGAGAGCCGTTTGGACCCACTCCGATGCCCGCAAGGAGCACGCCCGTATTTCCGGTCCGGGTGAATGCCCCGGTGGTCAGGTTAATTATCCCGAAATCCTCGTTTTGCAAGAGCAGGTAAGCGGTGGGAATCTGCACATTGGATGCATCTGGGTGGCTTACCGGCCCACCTGCATCAAAGTTGTGTAGTTGGGTAAGAGTCTGTGCCGACAGCGACAGCACCAGCGACAAGAATGCTCCGAGCACACAGCCAATGCGAAGAATCTTCATTGAAATTTCCTCGTTTCGCGAGCCGCACTTCAGACTTGATACCTGGATGCTGATTAGGAAGGCTCCCAATCCAGTGGGGCCGAACGCCTACGCAAGAAACCTCGCGACGGCGTTACCGTTGGCGCAGAAAAAAGGGGCGACAAAGATGGGTAGGGAAGCACCGCCCGGAACGCAAGTGAGGACACTATGCTCCCCGGATGTTGCCCTGTCAAGAAGCAAATGGTTTAGTCGTAAAGCGACGCTGGTAAGTGAGCCCCAAGTGGCCCGGCGTCACACGGTTCACGACCTCGAGAGGATTGTTGGCGTAACATCCCCATAACACTCATTGGCTGCACCGCAAGCGTAACTGGGGTCGGCCGCTTGTCTCTTCGCTAGGGTGAGCGGGCGTTAAAGCACTTTGAGTATTTCTGTAATGCGCTCGGTCGAAGCTCGCAGCACGTTTCTTTTTCAAACTGCAATAACGCTTTGAAGTGCTTGACACCAGCGTTAAAATAGAACTTAGGCAACCGCCGAGCGCGGGCCTCAAATTATCTACTAAGTTCTTTGACATCAAGACGTTACGAGCAGCCAATGCCGCAACTCGTTGATTCTAAATGACGGCGAAATTTCGTCGTACCGCTAACTCCTTTGTCGTCAAGACTTTGCCTCTAACCCCTTTGTTGTGAAGACTTTGAAAGCTCCGTCCTTTAGATTCAAGACGTTAGAGATATAGGTGGTAGGGGGTACCCCCAAGCAATCAATGGCGAAGGTCATACCATCTGTGGGAATGCTCTAGCCTTTGTTGCTACGGCCTTGGGCGGCTTTTTTGGCGGCGGGGGTGAAAGGCTCAATGCGATTCCGGCCTCTTTCTTTGGCGAGATAGAGGCCGGCATCCGCCTGACTCAGTAAAACTTCCACCGGGGTCTTCTCACCGGAACTGGAGACAGTGACGCCCATACTCATTGTGATGGATCGCTCCGCGCCGGAACACAGCACGGGTGCACCGGCAATAATTTGGCGCAGTTCATCGGCGCGCGCGAGAGCGCCGGGCAAATCGCAGGTGGGAAGAACCATAAGAAATTCTTCTCCGCCATAGCGGCCAACGCCGTCGTAGGCGCGGAGCTGCGCGCGCAGCCGGCGGCCGATTTCGCGGAGCGCCTCATCGCCAAAAAGATGGCCGAGCGTGTCGTTGACGCCCTTGAAATGGTCGATGTCGCCCAGCACCACGCCCACCGGTTTGCGCTCGCGGCGGGCACGCTCCAGTTCGCGCTTCAGTAGACTGAGAATCTCTCCGCGATTCATCAATCCGGTGAGACTGTCGTGCGTGGCGGCGTGGCGCATGGATTCGCGCGCGGCCACCAGCTCCTCCTGCAAGTCGAGAATTCGCTTGCCCACGAGCAGGCGCGCCTTTAATTCCAGCTCGTCGAAGGGCTTGACGAGATAGTCGTCGGCGCCGGCCTGCATGGCCTCCAGCATGTTCTGGCGGCCCTCTTTGCTGGTCAGGAGAATTACATAGACGTAAGGCCCGGATTCTCCGGCTTCGCGGATGCGCTGGCAGAGCTCAATGCCATCCAGGTCGGGCAGCACCCAATCGAGCAGGACCAGCTTGGGCGCATCGGGCTGCTTGAGGATTTGCCAAGCTCCCTCCCCGGTCTCGGCGAGCGTGACGCCAAAATCCCAGCTTCGCAAATGATCGCCGATCAATTTGCGGTACACAGCGGAATCATCGACCACCAGGGCTTGCATGAGTCGTGCGCCTCCGATCTCCGCCGCGCCAAACCGAAAAACACCGCCCATTCGCACTCCTGTGGCAGGTGAGTAACCGATCCAACCTCAACCTATCATCATAAGGCAAGAAGGCGCTTCAGGGGCTGGCAACATGCTGGCCCCGTGCATTCGGAGATACATCTTGAAGGATCGGCAAACGGAGCCATGTACTTTAGCCGGCTGTCGCCGAAGTTGGAGGCCCGTCTCTGCACGAGCGGACTGCTTGCGATTTGACCCGGCCTTTGCCAGCGGCCTACCATTACCGCGGCGGCACTGAGGCCCGTGGAATGATCGGCGAGACAGTCTCCCACTATCACATTCTGGGAAAGCTAGGCGGTGGCGGCATGGGCGTGGTGTATGAGGCGGAAGACACGCGCCTGGCTCGTCACGTTGCCCTCAAGTTCATTCCCGAGGAGATGGTCAACGACCGCAAGTCGCTGGAGCGCTTCCTGCGCGAGGCGCGCGCCGCTTCCCAGTTGAACCATCCCGGCATCTGCACCATCCACGACATCGAAGACAACTCGGGCCATCCCTTCATCGTCATGGAGAAGCTGGAAGGGGTGAGCCTGAAAGAGCGGCTGCGGGGGAAGCCGATGGAAATCGACGAAATCCTCGACATCGGCATCCAAGTGGCGGATGCTCTGGCGGCATCGCACGCCAAGGGGATCATTCATCGCGACATCAAGCCGGCCAATATTTTTGTGGGGGAGAACGGCCAGACCAAAATCCTCGATTTCGGATTGGCCAAATCGGCGCGGGACGCGGGATCGAACGAAGCGGCGATGGAAGACTCGATGACCGCGGTGGGCGTAATTCCAGGCACGGCGGTTTACATGTCTCCAGAGCAGGCCAGGGGCGAGGAACTGGATGCGCGGAGCGATCTGTTCTCGCTCGGAGTCGTACTCTACGAGATGGCGACCGGCAAGAAGCCTTTTGCCACCGGCAACGTGATTACCACGCTGGATGCGGTGCTGAACCAAAAGCCAGTCTCCCCGCTTCGGCTGAACCCGGCGCTCCCCAGAGACCTCGAAGGCATCATTGGCCGGGCGATGGAAAAAGACCGCGGGCACCGCTATCCGGATGCGCTGGCTCTGAAGGGCGACTTGCAGTCGTTGCGGAAGAGCACGGAATCGGGGTTGACCAAGACGGGAGCGCGGCGGCCAGCCTTGCCGTATCGCTTGGCAACGAGCACGTTTCAGGCCTCGGGCCGGTTTTCAACGCCGGTCCTGCTGGGCGTCATCGCCCTGCTGCTTACGCTTTTGGCCGCGGTGGGAGCGTGGTGGTTCAAACAGCGCCAGATGGCGGGCGCTGCCGCACCCAAGAACACCATCGCGGTGCTGCCGTTCCAGAACATGAATGGCGACATCAGCGTGGAGTTTCTGCGCTTCGCGCTGGCCGATGAAATCGCCAACACGCTCACCTACACGCGGAAGCTTGACGTTCGTCCTTCCGCGATCACGCAGAAGTTTACCGGCAAAGACGTCGACCCGCAGAAGGCGGGCCGCGAGGCGCGCGTCGCCAACGTGCTGACCGGGCACTTCCTCAAGCAGGGCAACCACCTGCTCATCACGCTGGAGGCGATCCAGGTGCAGAGCGACCGGCTTTTGTGGCAGACCAACTTGACCGCGCCCGCCGAGGATCTGATCGCCCTGCAGGCGCAAATGGCGGCCCAGATACGGAGGGGATTGCTGCCGGCGCTGGGCGCGGCCGGCGATTTTCTCGATACCGGCACGCGGCCGAAAAACGCGGAGGCCTACGATCTCTATCTGCACAGCTTGGCGCTGCCGCACGATGCCGGGCCGAACAAGGATGCTATCGCGGTCCTGGAACATGTGGTCGCCGTGGATCCCGCTTACGCGCCGGCCTGGGAACAGCTCGGACTGCGCTGCTACTTTGACGCGGACTATTCCGATGGCGGCGAGGCAATGTTCCAGCGCTCCAACGAGGCCTTCGAACGCGCCATGGAGCTCGATCCGAATCGAACCGTGGCCGCCGGACAACTGATCACCAACCGGGTGGAGCGCGGCGAACTCGGCAAGGCCTACCAGGCGGCGCAGACGCTGGTCCAGCGCCGTCCCGAGAGCGCAGAGGCCCATTTTGTGATGGGCTATGTCGATCGCTACGCCGGAATGCTGCAGCAATCGGCGACGGAGTGCAACACTGCGCTGGCGCTCGATCCCGGCAATTACACTTTTCGCTCTTGCGCTTGGGCGTTTATGGAAATGGGGAATACTGAGCGCGCCGCGGACTTTGTCCGTCTGGACGCCGGTTCGGAATGGGCCGCGTATGCCATGCCATCCATTCTGCTGCGCGAGGGGAAGGTTGCCGAAGCGCGCGAGGCCGTGAAGCTCATGCCGCGCGCTCCGCACTATCACCGCGATCTGCTGGAGGCTTGTTTGCAGTCGCCGCCTGCCGCAGACCTGGACCGGATCGCTCGCGACGCGGAAACCAATCTCCCCAGCGATCCCGATCCAGAGACGTGGTATTACGAGGGAGCGATCCTCGCGTATTGCGGCAGGAAACAAGCGGCCCTCCATCTGCTCCAGAGTGCGGTCGAGCAGAACTACTGCTCGTACACGAACCTGCTTTTCGATCCGCTGCTTGCGAAACTCCGCACAGATACAGCATTTGACAAAGTGTTGACCTTGGCCGAGGCTTGTCAGCAAGCGGTGCGAGCGGCAGGTAACTCGCCGAGACCGTGAAATAGAATTCGTGTCGAGTCGCAGCCTGTAAGCTGATACAATCCGTTTGTCGAAATGGATTCCATTCCGTTTATCGTTACCGCAAGCAAATCTCCGAGAGGACCTCACATGATTTCTATCCGAAGTTTTCTGGCGTTCGTAGTCATGTTCATAGTTCTGGGCTGTGCCTGCCTGACGGCGGCCCAGGAAACGCAAGAAGGCCGTTTGCTGCGCTTCCCCGATATCTATAAGGACAAGATCGCGTTCATGTATGGCGGCGATCTCTGGCTGGCGTCAAGCGCGGGAGGCGCGGCCCGTCGCATCACTTCGCATCCCGGCCGCGAGTTATTCCCGAAGTTTTCGCCGGATGGGAAGTGGCTGGCATTCACAGGCCAGTACGATGGCAACTTTAACGTGTATGTGATGCCATCCGATGGCGGCCAACCAAAGCAGCTGACGTTCTATCAGGGACAGGCGCAGCAGCTCAACGACCGCATGGGCGTGCTCAACCAAGTTATAGGCTGGACGACGGACAGTAAGAACATCGTTTTCCTTTCGCGAGCCGACGCCTCGAATGGCTGGACCAAACGCCCAACCACGGTGAGCGTCGAAGGCGGACTGCCGCAGCCCATGCCCATGGATGAAGGCGGTCTACTTTCGTTCTCCGCCGACGGAAGCAAGGTCGCCTACAACCGTATCTTCCGCAATTTCCGGCAGTGGAAACGCTACACCGGCGGCATGGCGCAAGACATCACCGTCTACGACATCAAGAACAATGCCGTGGAGGGGATCATTCCGCACACCGATTACACCGATACGTTTCCGATGTGGCACGGCAGCACGATCTATTTCACTTCCGATCGCGGGCCGGAGCACCGGCTCAATCTCTACAGCTACGACCAGGGCAGCAAGCAGGTCGAGCAACTTACTAAGTTCGAAGACTTCGACGTCATGTGGCCGAGCCTCGGTCCCGATGCGATCGTTTTCGAAAATGCCGGCTACCTCTACACCTTCGACTTGCAGACTCGGCAGCCGAAAAAGCTGACCATCTATGTCAACGGCGAGCGCGACGAGGCCATGAAACATTGGGTGAACGCGGGCAAACAGATCACCGACCTTGACATCGCCCCCGATGGGAAGCGGGCCGTGTTCGCTGCGCGCGGAGACGTCTTTACCGTTCCAGCGAAAGATGGAAGCACTCGCAACCTGACGCATTCCCCAGGGGTTCGCGAGCAACATGTGGCGTGGTCGCCGGATGGAAAATGGATCGCCTACGTATCCGACCGCACTGGTGAAGACGAGATCTACATCGCGCCGCAGGACGGGCTGGCCGCCGAAGTGCAGATCACCAGCGGGCACAAGGGCTTCATGTTCCAGCCGGCGTGGTCTCCGGACAGCACGAAAATCGCCTGGGCCGACAAGGACTTGAAACTCTGGTATGTCGATCTCAAGGAGAAGAAGCCGGTCGAAGTGGACCGAGGCAAGTATCAGGAAATTCAAAATTACAACTGGTCTCCGGATAGTAAGTGGCTGGCCTACGATAAGAATTTGGAATCCGGCTACTCTGTAGTGTATCTGTACGGATTGGAAGACAAGAAGATCACCGCCGTGACCTCAACTCTGAACAATAGTTATGCGGCAGTGTTCGACCCCGGTAACAGGTACTTATACTTCCTCTCCGACCGCGACTACAACGAAGTGCTGGGTAACATCGACTTCGAGTTCGCGAACCCGAAAACGACGCGTGTTTACGTGGCCACGTTGACGCCGGATGAGCCTTCGCCATTTCCAGCCTTAAGCGATGAAGTGAAGGTGAAGGAAGAGCCTGTGGAAGCCGCGCCAGCTCCCGAGTCGAGTAAGAACATGAAGCACCCGCCAATCAAGAAGGAAGAAAAGACCGAAGAGAAATCCTCGCAAACCGAGACCAAGGAGCCTCCGAAACTCTTTAAGATCGATCTGAACGGAATCCAGGACCGGATCGTCGCGCTGGCTGTTCCGCCGGCGGTGATCCGTGGCCTGGACGCTTCCAAGGACGCGATCTACTATTCGACTGCACCGGTTCAGGGGCTGTCGGGACCGCTCGGCGGAGAAAGTTCAGCGATCCACGCTTACGATCTGAAGGAACACAAAGACAAAGTGTTGTTGGACGGCGCGGATCGTTTCGCGCTTTCCCGCGACGGCTCGAAGCTGTTGTACCGGGCCGAGGGCGACGGTCCGACCGGGATCGTCGATGCCAAGCCGCCGGACGCGCCCCACAAGGCGGGAGATGGCGCGCTCAACTTGAGCGGGATGCGGGTTGAAGTCGATCCTCCGCAGGAATGGAAAGAAATGTTCAACGAGGTCTGGCGGCAGGAGCGAGATTACTTTTTTGAGGCCTCGATGAATGGGGTGGATTGGCAGAAGACAAAAGAGAAATACGCTCAATTACTGCCTTATGTCGCCGATCGTTATTCGCTGACTTACATCATGGGCGAGATGATCGGTGAGTTATCGAATTCACACACTTATGCGGGCGGTGGCGATTCTCCGGACCTGCATCCGGTGAACGTCGGATTGCTGGGCGCGGACTATGAGGCCGACGCGGCCAGCGGTATGTACAGATTCAAGAAGATCTTCACCGGCGAGAACTGGGACGCTCACACTCGTTCTCCATTGACCGAGCCGGGCGTCAATGTCAAAGAGGGCGATTACGTGGTGGCGATCAACGGACGCGCGCTGCGCGCTCCTCAAACTCCGGATGAGTTACTGGTGAACACGGCCAATGAGGTGGTCTCGCTCACCGTCAACTCGAAACCCTCGGCAGACGGCGCCCGCAAGGTGGTGGTGAAGCCGATTGGCGACGAGTTCAGCTTGCGCGAGCTGAACATGATCGAGACCAACCGCAAGAAGGTGGACGCAGCCAGCGGTGGCCGTATCGGCTATGTCTATCTGCCCGATATGGAAGACGATGGGCTGAACGAGTTCGTCAAACAGTACTTTCCACAGATTAAGAAGGAAGGCATGATCATTGACGTCCGCTACAACGGCGGCGGCTTTGTGGACCAGATCATTTTCGAGCGCTTGCGGCGGGTGCTGGCGGGCATGGAGTCGGCGCGCAACTGGGAGCCGAACACGATTCCGGACAGAGTTTTCCACGGATACATGGCCTGCGTGACCAATCACTACGCTGCGTCCGATGGAGACTTCTTCAGCTACTTCTTCAAGTACTACAAGCTGGGGCCACTTATCGGCGAACGGACGTGGGGCGGGGTGCGCGGCATTCGCGGGATGATGCCGCTCATGGATGGCGGCTACATCACGCGTCCGGAATTTTCTCTGTATGGGCTCGACAGCAAGTGGATAGCCGAGAACCGCGGAGTGCAACCGGACGTGGTGGTCGACAATCCACCGGACCTGGTCGTGAAGGGACAAGATCCGCAACTGGAAAAAGCGGTCGAGATGTTGATGGACCAGATCAAGGCCAATCCCAAGAAACTGCCGGCGACGCCACCAGATTTGCCGGCGTATCCGGAGGGCCCGGCGCTGTAGGCGAACTTCGATTGCTCGTGTGGGGACGGGGCTTTCTCCCGTCCTCGCCGGCGCAGCGCCGTCGTTCGTGTTTTTCCTTTCCAATCCAACCGGTCGGTAAGGGGATTTCGCCGATTGCCGCCGGTCGTGCTTAAATGACGAGGTGGGCGGTGGTGTTCACGTTGCCCGTGCGTGGGGCGTCGTTAGCGCAAATTCGGATTTGAACTAGAGATTCCTTGCTGCGCTCGGGGTCGCAAGCCTTGAGATGGATGACCAATCCTGAGATAGATGACAGGTCTTAAAGATGGGAAATTTTGAGCGGAGACGGGAACCTCCGCTGGAGGACCTTTGGACTTTCAATTAAACGAAGAGCAACTGCACCTGAAGAAGAGCGTGCGCGAGTTTGCCGAGCGCGAGATTGCTCCGAACGTCATGAAGTGGGATGAAGCCTGCGAATTTCCGCTGGCGACGATCAAGGAGCTGGGCAAGCTGGGACTGATGGGTGCGATTTTTCCGCAAGAATACGGCGGCGCGGGCATGGGCTACGTGGAGTACGCGACGGCCATCGAAGAACTCGCGCGGGTGGACGGTTCGGTCGCGATCATTGTGGCGGCGCATACGTCGCTGGGCTCGAACCACATTTATTTGGCGGGAAACGAGGCGCAGAAGAAGAAGTATGTGCCCAAGCTGGCGACCGGCGAGTGGATCGGGGCGTGGGGGCTGACCGAACCCTCGGCAGGATCGGATGCGGGCAGTGCGCGTATGACGGCGTCGCGGGCGAAGGGCGGGTGGGTGCTCAACGGCACCAAGACGTTCATCACCAATGGCCACTATGCCGACGTGGTGGTGGCGCTGGCGGTAACGGACCGTGTGGCGCACACGCACGGGCTTTCGGCGTTCATCGTGGAGAAAGATGCGAGGGGATTCCGCGCGGGAAAAAAGGAAAACAAACTCGGACTGCGCGCCAGCGACACGGCGGAGTTGATCTTTGAAGATTGCTTCGTGCCGGAAGAAAATCTGTTGGGCGGGGAAGGGAACGGATTCATCGATGCGATGCGCGTTCTCGACGGCGGGCGCATTTCGATTGCCGCGCTCTCGCTCGGTATGGCCGAGGGCGCATACGGGGCGGCGCTGAGGTATGCGAAACAGCGGCGGCAATTTGGCCAGGCGATCGCGGAATTTCAGGCGATCCAGTGGAAGCTGGCCGACATGGCGACGGAAATCGAAGCGGCAAAACTATTGACGTTTCGGGCCGCAGCCATGAAAGACGCTGGGATGAAGACCACGCTGGAATCGTCGATGGCCAAGCTTTATGCAAGCGAAGTGGCCGTCCGATGCGCCAATGAAGGCGTGCAGATCCACGGCGGGTATGGGTTCATCAAGGACTATCCGGCAGAGAAGTTTTATCGCGACGTGAAACTGTGTACGATTGGCGAAGGCACAAGCGAAATCCAGCGGCTGGTGATTGCGCGGCAGTTGCTCAAAGATTGAGTCCGGCGTCTGGCCGCAGAGGTTAATCAGTCCGCGGAAAGACCCTCGTGCAGCACAAGCAAGGCTACTGGCGCTAAAGCGTACGCACATTGGCAACGACCAGCGGCAAGACTGAGGTCTTGCGCCTCCCGGCAGACCTGCGTGAATCAAAGTCTTTACCCAGCCTGTTTCACCTCGAATCGTGTGACGAAATAGTTTCCGGCTGCATCTATAGTAGGCGTGACAGCTTGCCGGGAATCCACTTCTGTTTTCTAAATCACTTCAGGAGGTATTTGTGGGTAAGAAATTTGCGATAGGTCTAATTGTGTTGATGGCAATTCCGGCGCTTGCGGACCAGGTCGTTTTGAAGAACGGAGACCGTTTGAGCGGCACGGTCGTCAAATCCGACGCCAAGAACTTGGTGATCAAGACCGAATATGCGGGGGAAGTGACGGTCGACTGGTCCGCTGTGCAGGACATGACCTCCACGAAGAGTTTCCATGTGGGGTTAAAGAGCGGGCAAACGGTGGTGGGTCCCTTGACTGTCAAGGAGGGAAAGCTGGAGGTCACCACCAAGGACTTCGGTGCCCTGGACACTCCGGCAGACAACATCGTAGTGATTCGCGACGATGCCGGCCAGCTCGCTTATGAGAAGTCCCTGCACCCCGGGTTTGCAGAGGGCTGGGTCGGCGGTGTGAATGTGGGATTTGCCGCGACGCGCGGCAACAGCGAGGCCAAGAACCTGAACATCGCCTTTAATGCGGTGCGCACGGGCCTCCACGACAAGCTGACCCTTTACACCAGCTCGGTCTACGCGACCAACGATCTGCCGGCGGCGTCGCCTCACACCACCGCTAACTCGACTGGGGGAGGAGCACGCTATGACCACGATTTCTCATCGCGCATGTTTGGATTTGCGAATGGCGATTTCCTTTCCAATGCCCTGTAATACCTTAATCTACGGTCCACGTTCGGCGGTGGTATTGGCGTGCACGCGATCAAGACTGCGGTCACTACGCTCGATCTGCTCGCCGGCGTGAACTATACGCATGAAAGCTACTCGTCCTTTATTATTCCGCCGCCTCCTCCCGGCGGCACGCTCGTTGCGGCCAGATCCGACAGCTTGGCGGGATTGACGCTGGGCGATGCCTTCACCTACAAGGTCGGGAAGAGCACAAACATTACGCAGAGCTGCTTCTTCTTCCCCGACCTCAGCGATACCTCGCAATACCGTGGCACATTTAACTTCGGCACGGTCACCAAACTCAACAAGTGGCTGGGCTGGCAGAATTCGTTCGGGGATATTTATGTCAGCAATCCGCCGGGCGGAACGAAAAAGAACGACATGCAGATTGCAACCGGTCTGAATTTTTCTTTCACCCACTAGCATCGCGTGGCGTGGATTGGCAGCATGATTCCGGTTTTTCATCCAAGGTCAAGTATGGATGAAGTGGAGCGAAGGACCTCGCGCATAGGGAATTCAAATTCGCAGGTCCTTCGCTTTGCCCGCCGTGCGCGAAGGGTCTGATATATTGGGGGTTTTCAGAGGTGTGTTTGATGCCGGGCAATGTTCGCCGCGGTCTGATTCAGGCCAGCAACCCGCTCGGCAGCAGCGGTCCGCTCGCCGGGATCAAAAGAGCCAGAATCGACAAGCACCGGAAGCTGATCGAGCGGTTTTTGCAACTCCGGCCACACGCCTCTTGAGCCGGGTTGCGTCCCGGGTGCTTCGACGGCCTCCCTCCGGTTCCATTTAGCACGGCTCGATACGCCGATTTTACGGGACGGCTGGAACGCGGTACACTGACTTTTTAGGTGACGTCTCGCAGGTGTGAAACGTCGCCGGTCGTCAACAGAAGTTTGGTAAACTATTGAAATGGTTCATATAGGCGCGTAGCTCAGTTGGTTAGAGCGCTACCTTGACACGGTAGAGGTCAGGAGTTCGAGTCTCCTCGTGCCTACCATTCCTCGTTTGGGTTTGCCGGAAGCGCTCCGGGAGAATCTCCCCGCAATTCCACCGCCATCAGATTCCCACGGCTTCGGCCTAGCGATCGCGAACTTCGCTCATGGATTCAAGATCGGTGTCGCTCCACCGGTCGAGGGTTGTGGTGCTCCCTTATGAGATTGGACACGAAAGTTGGTTAGGGTTGGGGCCTCCGTCAGGAGAGCCTTCGATCTTGGGTGAGATCTGTTGGAGCTGCTCAGGTTCCTCTTCGGTTAGGCTCGAAAGGTCCGGTTTCACAACCGAACACGGCTGGACGGCCTCGTCAGGAGCGAGTGCCTGCGGCCCATCCTCCTGGCCAAAGCACTGCTCGCCGAGTGAGATCAGCATCGTCGAATGCTCGGTCACAGCAAGGAATCCCACCTCGGCTAGCCCCGCGCACGAGGCCAACCGGAAGAACCCAATTGACGCGAGGCGATTCTCTCCTCTAGTCTTCGGAAAACAGTATTTTGCACGCGGATGTGATCTGCATCACAGAACCGCGCCCGCAAACAGTTCACTATAACAGATTGTGTTTGCCTTCTCGTTCCGATGTTGTACCAACGAATGTTGCGCCAACGAAAACTCGAATGGAGCTTATCGATGAAAAGAATTTGCGTTCCACTGTTGACCGTCGTAATCGCCTTGGCCGTTGTTCTCACGCTTTCCCCGTCGGCGCAAGCGCAAGACGCATCCGCCGCGCTCTACAAATCAAAATGTGCTATGTGCCACGGCGCAGATGGAGCGAAAGTGAGCGGCCACGATTTCACAACTGCCGACTTGCAGAAACAGCCGGACGGCGCGCTCGTAGGGGTCATCACGAATGGCAAGGCCCCAAAGATGCCGAAGTATGCAGATAAGTTGAAGCCGGAAGAGATTAAGGGACTAGTGGCTTACATTCGTACTCTGAAGAAATAGTCCTGGCCGGTTCTAGCCATCGACATCAGGAAGATTGCCCAGCGCAGCGGATCACCCGGCGCCAAGTGCCGGCGTGTGTCTAGACCGGGCTCCATGGATGATAACAGCTCGGTTTTTGGGAAGGGCTGGACTTTACGGGTTGCGGAAGGGCGGATGTTCCGATTTTGTTCGGAAGGGAGCGGCTTTAGCCCCTGAGTGTATCTGCGGCTTGCAAGGCGAGTGTTCCCGCAGCTCGCTGATCCCCTGCGGCAATTGCCCGGGCCCTCTGGAACCAGTTCATGGAACAACTGGCGCCGAGCGGCGCATAAAATATCTAGGAGACTAGCGGCGTCCAATGAATCTGCGCGAACGCTTTCGAGACCGGTTGCAACCCGTCTACTTTCTGGGCCAGAATCCCATCTCCCTTGCGGGTGCCGTGGTCACGACCAGCACGGCGCTCACCACCATCGCCTTCTGGTTTTATGACGTCTTGTTGCCGGGGCCGCCGCATCCTTATGTCGGCCTTCTGGTCTATCTGGTTCTCCCGGGCGTTTTCGTAATCGGCTTGCTGTTGATTCCTATTGGCATCTGGTTCCGGCGGCGGAGTCTGCGCCAGAGCGGGACACTGCCCGCCATTTTCCCCGCCATCGACTTGGGACTGCCCGTGGTGCGCCACACCGTGGAGTACGTGGCTGCGGCTTCCGTCCTCAATCTGCTCATTCTTGGGACGGCATCGTACCGCGGCGTGGAGTACATGGACTCGACCACTTTCTGCGGCAAAACCTGTCTCGCCGCACTCGCGTGTGGCCTGTGTCGAGTGCCATATCGGGCCCGGAGCGGGGTGGTTTGTGAAGTCGAAGCTTTCCGGCCTGCGGCAGGTTGTCGCGGTGACCTTCCACACTTATTCGCGGCCCATTCCTTCACCAGTAAAGTACCTGCGTCCGGCGCGCGAGACCTGCGAGCAATGTCACTGGCCACAGCGCTTCACCGGCGATAAGTTCCTGGTCAATACCAGCTACAAGGACGACGAAAAAAATACACCACAGACCGACGTGCTCGTGCTGAAAGTCGGCGGACGCACCTGGCAGGGTTCGGTCGGCATCCACGGACACCACCTCGCCGACAACGCCCGCATCCGCTACATTTCGACCGACGACGCGCGCGAGACCATCCCAGTCGTGGATTACACCGACGACCGGGGTAAGACCACGGAATTCATTTCCACCGACGCCAAGCCCACCAAGGAGCAATTGGACAAGGGCGAGCATCGCGTGATGGATTGCGTCGATTGCCACAACCGGCCCACCCATGCCTTCGACTTGCCCGAAAACGCCGTGGACAAGCAAATGTCTCGCGGGCTCATTAGTGCGGAACTTCCTTACATCAGGAAAAAGGCGGTTGAGGTCCTCAAGGTGAGGTATCCCACCCGCGATGCAGCACAGCAGAGCATCACTGCCGAAATCGATAAGTTCTATCGGGCGAATTACCCGGCGATCTATGAGGCGCGGCGCGCGCTGGTCGAGCAAGCAGGTGCGGAAGTGGCGAGGATTTACCTGCGCAACGTCTTCCCGGACATGCGCGTGATTTGGGGCACGCACCCCAATAACATTGGGCACAACGATTCGCCGGGCTGCTTTCGCTGTCATGACGGCAGTCATACCAGCGCCGATGGCCAAACCATTACCAACGATTGCAGTGCCTGCCACAACCTGCTGGCGGTGCAGGAGGAAAACCCGAAAGTGCTTACGGATATTGGCATGAAGTAAGCATTGCCGAAGGTTTGACATGGCTAAGACAAGAATTGTGCGGCGGAAAGGGAAGTGCTGTGCGGCCCGGGGAGTTATCCTCGCGCTCCTCGCCATAGTTGTTTCCCTGTTGCTTCCGCAACGCCCCGCACGCGCCGCCGACCAGCCTGGGGCGGAGTGCCTCGCCTGTCACGGCGAAAAGAGCATGACCACCACGCGTGCCGGCAAAACGGTTTCGCTGTTTGTGGATGGGAAGAAATTTTCGACCTCCGTGCACGCCAGCTTTGGTTGCACGGGCTGCCACGCCGATCTGGAAGGAAAAGATTTTCCGCACCCAACGCCCGCCCGGGTAAACTGCGGCTCATGCCACACGGCCGAGCAGGAGCTCTATGCCCGTTCGCTCCACGGGAAGGCGATTGCGCGCGGCGATCCGCTGGCGCCCCGCTGTGTGAATTGTCACGGGAACCACGACATCGTTCCCGTGAAGGACCCGCGGTCGGCGCTGGCGCCGCTGAAAGTGCCCTTCGTTTGCGGCCAGTGCCATCAAGAAGGAACTCCGGTCTCGCGCAATCGCCCTATCGCCCAGGACAATATTCTGGAGAACTACTCCGAGAGCATCCACGGCGAGGCCTTGCTCAAGAAGGGACTGTCGGTGGCCCCGACCTGCGCCACTTGCCACACCGCGCACTCGATCTTGCCGCATACCGACCCCGCTTCCTCGATCAATCGCCGCAACATTGCCGCCACCTGCACGAAATGCCACTCGCAAATCGAAGCTGTCCACCGGAAGATCATTCGCGGCGAGCTGTGGGAAAAACAGGCCAACGTTTTGCCCGCCTGCGTGGATTGCCATCAGCCGCATAAGATCCGGAACGTCTTCTATGAACTGGGCATGGCCAACGCGGACTGCATGCGATGCCACGCGGACGAGAAACTGCGCCGCGCGCGCGACGGCCAATCCATGTACGTCAACGTCGGCGAGGTCAGCCATTCGCGCCACAGCAAAATTGCCTGCAGCCAGTGCCACTCGGAAGTGAATGCCTCCCGCGTACGGCCTTGCGAAACGATCACCCGCGGAGTGGACTGCACCTCCTGCCACGAAGACATTGGCAAACTGTACGTGACCAGCATTCATGGACAACTTACTGGCAAGAACGATCCGAATGCTCCGAACTGCAAGGATTGCCATGGCACCCATGGAGTGCTGGGCAAACAAGACCCCGAGTCGGCGACGTTTGCCACCAATGTTCCCGGGCTGTGCGCGCGGTGTCACCGCGAGGGCCAGAAGGCCGCGGTGCGCTACGCCGGGAGGCAGCACGAAATCATCACGAACTATACGGAGAGCATTCACGGAACGTTGTTGAAGAACGGCCTGACGGTGACAGCGACCTGCACCAGTTGCCACACCGCCCACCACATCCTTCCCCGAAGCGATCCGCAATCGAGTGTCAACGCGGCCAACGTGCCGGCCATGTGTGGACGGTGTCACCACGGCATCGAGGAGCAGTTCGAGAACAGCATCCACGCCCAGCGGATGAGCGGATCCACCAGGGAACTTCCGGTGTGCAACGATTGCCACACCGCTCATGCCATCCGCCGTACCGATGAGGACAATTTCCGTCTGGACATTATGGGCAAGTGCGGACGCTGCCACGAAGAGATTGCCAAGACCTATTTCGACACCTATCACGGAAAGGTCTCGCGGCTGGGGTACACGAAGGCGGCCAAGTGCTATGACTGCCATGGATCTCACGACGTGCTAAGGGTAGCGGACCCGCGCTCGCACCTCAGCCGGGCAAACGTGGCGGCTACCTGCGCGAAATGCCACGAGGGCGCGACACGGCGCTTCGCCGGTTACCTCACGCACGCCACGCACCACGACCCCAAAAAGTATCCGTTCGTGTTTTACACCTTTTGGGGAATGACCGGGCTGCTCCTGGGGACATTTGTGATCGGTGGCCTTCATACGCTGCTCTGGCTGCCGCGAGCTTTTCAGATGCGCCGCGAGTTGCGCGCCGCTGAGGCGAAAGCCGCCGCGGCCGCTGACACTTCCCCCGCAAAGGAGGGCACCGATGCCTAACCGCGAAGTTGCGGAACGCCAGTTTGTCCGCTTCACGCGCCTGCAGCGGATCCTGCACATCTGCATGATCGTGAGTTTCATCAGCCTGGCGCTGACGGGGTTGACCCTGAAGTTCTCTTACACCAAATGGGCCGCCGTGCTCTCTCATCTGTTCGGGGGGTTCGAGAGCGCGGGCTACATTCACCGCAGCGCCGCGGTGGTGATGTTCGGAGTTTTCATTACC
>JBEKQG010000050.1:0-20148 GCA_049519955.1 Terriglobales bacterium | reverse complement strand
CTTACTAACCTTGGCCAGCGAGCAGATCGCAGCCAAGAAACGCAGTCAATTCATAGGAGCAATCATGTCATCATTTTCAGCATCTCGTTGCCGCCACATTAAGGTCAACGGAACCCAATGCGGTTCGCCCGCTCTCCGCGATAAGAATTTCTGTTTCTACCATCACCAGGATCGTCCCCTGAAGGTCCCGTGTTACTACGAGCAAGAATATCCCCTCGGCGAAATCAACTTGCCTCTTTTTGAAGATGCGCATTCCATTCAGTCCGTCCTGCGCGAGGTCGTGCAGATGGTCATGCAAAAAAGACTCGAACGGAAAACCGCCAGCCTTCTGCTCTACGCGCTCCAGATCGCCTCTTCCAATCTCAAGCGCATGGAACTCGAAATGCCGCAACCCGAGCAGGTTGTCACCAACCTCGACGCGGAATCGAAAACTCCCATGGCTGCCGTGACCGAAGATGAACCCGCCAGCGGGAGTTCCGACGAAAGCTCCGCCAGCGAGCAACCGGAATGGAACGATCGTCCACACTACCCCTCAACCAGACCCGCCAATTACGAGGACAACAATAAAGACAAAAAGAATGAAAATGAAAACTTCCGCAGTGGCAGCGGCGAGGACCTTCCGCCCGGAACCATCCATGCCTGTTATCGGCCTGGACCGCAGCGGCCAGAACTAAGGCCACAATAGACTTTCAACCACTGTTCGCGGACAACGTCCCAAGTGTACTTTCGCGCTTCGTCGTGGGCGTTCTGCGCCAGACGAGCCGCAAGCGCAGGCTCGCGCAACAAGCGGACGACATTCGCGGCCAACGCTTTTTCGTCGCCCACGCGCGACAGCAATCCTGTCCGCTCGTGCTCGACCAGATATGGCATGCACTCCGGCGAAGTGCTGACCACGGGAGTTCCCGCCGCAAACGCTTCAATCACCGACAGTGGCATGTTGTCGAGCCACGAGGCATTGATGAAGATATCCGCATGGTCGTAACACTTACCGATTTCCTGGCGCGACGCCACTCCGCCAAACTCAACGTCGTTAAGATTCAAGTCCGCAACCAGCTTGCGGATGTCGGCTTCCAGCGGGCCGTTGCCAACCAGATCGAGCTGCGCTTCGGCGTATTCCCTCTTCACTTCCGCAAACGCTTTGACGACCACATCCACGCTGTAATACTTGGAAAAGCCGCGTGTGCAGACCAGCCTTGGCCGCAGCGGCGCGCGCTCCCGATAGCGAAACTCCGTGAGATCGACGACATTGGGAACCGTGGAAGCCGCCAATCCAAACTCGTGAAACACATCGACCAGGTAGCCGGAAGGAACCACAATCTTATCGGCGCGAGCCAGAACGAACGCGGCTGAGCGGAAGCGTTGCAAGTGGTCGCGCGCCTCGCCGCTGTGATAGTTGATCACGCTCTTGCAGCCGCGCATTTTTGCGAACAGCCACGCGGGCGCGGGAGCGAGCAGGAACGACCAGTACGATGCGGAATAAATATGAGCGATATCGATGTCCTTCAGTCCGCGCCAGAGGTGCCAGAAGTAGATGGGTTCGCGCACAATTGTGCGTAGGACGGGAATCCGTTCCGCCCAGGCGAGAGCTCGCGGAAATGATGGATCGACGGCAAGGAAGCTGACAGCGACGTCCGGATCGTTCTGCCAGCGCCGCACCAGCAAGTCGGCCTGAGCGGATTGCCCGCCAACATAACGCAGGCTGGGCGCTACGATCGCAACTCGCAGCCGTTGCGAGGGACCATCCTTGGAAGAACTCTTCGCACCCTCGCTCATGCCGTCAGACTCCTCCCGCGCTTCTTCTGGAGAAGCCCAACATAGAGTTCGACGTAACGTTGGCACACGCGATCGAGGCTGAAGTTCTCTTGCGCGAACTTCCGGCCGTTGCGGCCCAGTTGCTCGCGAAGTGCGGAATCGGAGAGAAGCTTCTGGACGGCATCGGCAAACATGGCCTCGTTGCCGGCGGGAACCAGGACTCCGCGTTGTTGGTTAAGCAGCTCAGAATTTCCGCCGACATCATAGGCGACAACGGGCAAATCCGCAGCCATGGCTTCGAGAATGACGTTGGACAAGCTCTCGGAATCGGAAGTGAGGACCGCAACGTCGAGCGAGGCGACGACGGCAGGCATGTCCTGACGATCGCCAAGAAAGATCGCGGAATCGCTCAGACCAAGGCTCGCCGCTTCGTTCTCCAGTTCCTGACGCAGCGGGCCATCGCCGGCGAGAACGAATTCGACATCCTTCATGCGGCGATGGATTTCGGCTGCAATGCGCAGAAATCCCGAGTGGTTCTTGTAACGATGATTCATGCGCGCAACCATGCCGACGCGGACGACGCCCGGGCGCTTCGGCAACGCCGCGGGCACAGCCGTGAAAGCCTCGTCCGGCAGGGCATTTCCGATGATTGCGATCTTATTGGGCGAGAGGCCGGAGGCGAGGAGACGATCGGCGGCCGCTTGCGAGTTCGAAACCACGGCATCGCACCAGCGAAACGCGACGGCCTGCGCGCGGAACTGCGCCGGCGTCATCAGGTCTCCGAGTTGGCGATGGCTGCCGATGACGACCGGCACGCGGGCAAGTTTGGCGGCGGGAATCAGCGTAAGGTTCGCGTAGAAATCGAAGGCGTGCGCGACCTGCACTTGATGCTGGCGCAAATGGCGGCTCAACCGGAGGCGCGCGCGCACCGACTTCCATCCGAACAAACTGCCGCCGACGCGAAACTGAGGAATGTCCCCAAAATGCTCCGCCAAGGGACCGCGGCAGCGCATACATCCCAAATGAAGTTGAAATGCTGGCGCGCCGATATTTTGCGCAAGCACGGTAAACTGGCGCTCGGACCCGCCGGTCTCGAACGTGTTGATCATCAGAAACAGGCTGATCGCCGGATCGGTGGGACGGTCTGTGTTTATGCTGGCAGCGTTCGTAACGCCCACCTCGTCATCCTCCCACCGGGGCAGATGCTAACACGGAAGCGCCCGGCAGTTTTCTTCGCGAGTCCGCCACCGCCGCTAGCGAGAACAAACCTGCGGGTTTGACGAACTTTTCGAGGAAGTTGCGGTGCCAGAGCTCGAACATCAACAACCGCCATATCCGCGCCGTGTTCCCGCGATTGCGGACCAGGTGGTCGTCCATCAATTTGCGCACCCCTGCTGCGGCAAAATAGCCGCGCTCGAGGGTGCGGGGTTCGAGCAAAATCGTCAACATGTCTTTCAGTTCATGCCGCATCCAGTGACTGAGCGGAAGCGCGAATCCCTGCTTCCTGCGGTAAAGAGCTTCCCGCGGCACACCCACGCGTTCGGCGAGCTTTAATAGGATGTACTTCTGCTGGCGTCCACGCAGCTTCCATGCCGACGACAAGCCTGCGACCCACTCGACCAGTTCGTAATCGAGGATGGGCACGCGCACTTCGAGCGAATTGAGCATGCTCATGCGGTCCACCTTGGTGAGGATGTCTCCAACCATGTAGGTCTTCGTATCGACATAGAGAAGCTGGCTGACCGGGTCCTTGGCCGAAGTGTGGGTGAAGTAGCGCCGCAGAGCGTTGGCCGGATCTTCGCTGCGGCCGAGAACGTCGCGAAAGCCATCGGAGAGCAGCGGCAGATCGCGCTCAAAGCCGGGCACGAACGAAAGTCCATCGACGTAGCGGTCCTGCCAGGGCAAGGAGACGTTGTAGCTGAACGCGCGTCCGCGCATGGTGCGGGGCAGGCGCGGAAAAATCCCGTTGCGGTAGAAGCGCCGCGCCCACTCGGGAATGCGCTCGAAGATACGGCGGCCGGAGTGAATGCCGTAGCGATCGTATCCCGCAAACATCTCGTCGCCGCCGTCTCCGGAAAGCGCCACGGTGACGTACTTGCGGGCCATCTGTGACACGTAATAAGTGGGCAGCATGGAAGAATCGCCGAAAGGCTCTTCCAGCGAACTGGTCAGGTGCTCGACGGTCTGGACCACGTCGGGTTCAAGGATCAACTCGTGATGATCGGTTCCGAATTTTTCGGCGACCATGCGGGCGTAGCGCGCCTCGTTGAAATCGTCCTTGGTAAACCCGATGCTGAAGGTCTTGACGGGACCGGAACTGGCGCGCGCCATCATGGCAACCACGGTGGAGGAATCGATGCCGCCGCTGAGGAAGGCACCGAGCGGAACGTCGGAGATGAGGCGGATGCGCGTGGCCTCGAACAAGCGGCGATCCAACTCTTCCAGACACTCTTCTTCGGATTTTGGGAAATAAGTATCGTACGCCGGCAGGTCCCAATACTGACGAACCGTGATTTTGCCGTTCTCGAATTCCAGCAGATGCCCGGGCGGCAGCTTGTGGATCCCAGTGAATGCGGTAATGGGATCGGGGACATAGCCGAAGTAGAGATACTCCAGGAGCGCCTGCGCGTTGACTTCAGCCAGTTCCGGGGCGACGGCCAGAATCGATTTGATTTCCGAGGCAAAGTAGAGATTGCCGCGATGAAGCGCGTAGTGCACGGGCTTCTTGCCCAGCCGGTCGCGCGCCAGAATGAGCTTGCGCTTGACCTTGTCGTAGATGGCGAGTCCGAACATGCCGCGCAGTTTCTTGACGCAATCGGCGCCCGTCTCTTCGTAAAGATGAATGATGACTTCGGTGTCGGTGTGGGTGTAGAAACGATGGCCGCGGCTTTCGAGCTCGGGGCGGAGTTCGGGAAAATTGTAGATCTCGCCGTTGAACACAGTCCATGCCGTGCGCTCTTCGTTGAACACGGGCTGATGGCCGCCGGAGAGGTCGATGATCGATAGGCGGCGCATGCCGAGACCGGCGCCGTCGGCGACGTAGAGTCCCTCGTCGTCCGGACCGCGATACACGATCTGGTCGCACATGTGGCGCACGAGAGCTTCGGTGATGTTGCTCTCGCGAGTTGCGCTCACCACTCCAGCGATTCCACACATGGCGTTTGGTCGTTAGTCGTTAGTCGTTGGTCGTTGCCTGGGCCCTAAACGGGCTAGCGCGCTTTTAACGGTTTGCGGCCACGCACCGCGATGGCAGTCTCGCCCACGCGCATGTCTTCCATGCCCATCGCCGCATACCATTTGAACACCTGCTCGTAGGTGTGCTTGGACTGATACTTCGGAGAATACCAGTCGAAGGTGTCGAGCATACGGGCTTCCGGATCTTTCTGGCGGTTCACCGGAAACACATGATGCACAATGCCCGCGGCGGGACTGCCGATCAGGGGTATGCGCCGCAAGACCTGTTGCAGGTTGTAAAAGAACGGGACCGCAACTTTCAGAATGCGGTGCAGGGTCTCGGGCTTCATCTTGTGCGTATAGCGGCGCCAGAAATCGCTAAAGCGGTACCACTTGTTGTATCCGCTGTAGAGCCAGACCACGAGCAGTCCTCCGGGCTTCAGATATTTGTCCAGCGCCTTGACGGCGGCTTCGCAATCCGGCGTGTGGTGGAGCACGCCAATGCTATAGATAACATCGAAACTTTCGGGAGCGAAGGGCAGAGCGAAGACATCGGCCTGGAAAGCCACAAAGTCGCGGTCGGCGAGGTTCTTGGCGGCAACCTCGGCAGCGGCGCTGAGGTCGATCCCGACGACGCGCGCCCCCCAGCGTGTGGCGACTTCGGCGAAGCGTCCCATGCCGCAACCAACGTCGAGGACCAGTTTGCCCTTGACATCGTCCGGGCGAAGAGCTGTCTTCATCAAAAAGTTCTGTTCGGATTCGCGGACCTCATCGTGGTCGAGCTGCGTCTTCTGATAACGGTGCCACTGAAAACCGAAGCTGGCGGCGTAGTGTTGCGCGTCGACAAAGCGCGCGATGCCCTGCAGGTTGGGATAGCCGCGCTTGCAAGCCGGACAGAGGAAGCCCGCGGACTGGTCGCTTTCGAGTTTCGAGCCGCAACCGAGGCAACGCAAAATCGCCTGCAAGTCAGCGGACAGGAGAGACTGCGCCGGTGGTTCCGTGATTGGCATACACCTCCAGAAAATGACGCGGCTTTTCCGGCGGCGCCGGCGCCGCGCCGGATCCTCGTTCTTGCTCATGTTCCTTGACCGTCTGCAACAGCGCTGCCGTTAATGCCACGGCTAAATAGGGGAAGCCCTGGTAGGCCTCGGGGGCGAAGAACGCGCCCACAATGAAGCCGACCAGCGAACTGTGCAATGCGCCGACGAACAAAACGGTGTCGGAGTCGAGGTCCTTCTTCTTATGGAGAATCTTGAGATTCATAAAGCCCCGCCGGAAGAACATCAGATAAAGGACGAGGACGGGGATGCCGCCTTCGGCGCCGATCTGGAGGTAGGTCATGTGCACGTCATGCCAGACCAGCGAGTAGGGGGGGAAATCGTGGCAGCCAAGGCCAAAGATGGGATAGTGCTCTATGGCGTCGACGGCGCGATCCATAAGATACTTGCGTTGCTCGTACGATCCGTAAGCGGACTGTTCGGTAGCGCTGCCGCCGTTCAAGGCGGCAAAGCGATCATAGAGTTTTCCGCCAAAGGCACCCATCACTACGGCGCCGATCAGGCCGGCGGCGACAATCAAGTAAAAACGCCTGCCTTTGATGCCGAAGTAGTAGAGCGCAACACTAAAGGAAATGACGAGGTTGATAAACCCGGCGCGGGACGCGGTCAAGAAAATGGCGACCAGCATCACCAGCATTCCGCCCAGCCAGAACACTTTAATGACAGCGCTTTTGGCGGTGACCAGGAAGGCCAGCGCAAGGGGAAGCGATAACACGATGGCGAATGCGAGATCGTTCGAATTGCCATAAATGCCCCCCAACACACTATCAAGGCGGGGCACATCGTGGCCCTTGACGATGGCAATGGTACAAATGAGGATCATGGAAAATGCCTGGATAAAGACAATTTTCCGCAAGCGGTCGAAGGTAGTAACCAGGAGGAAAACCAGCACCCATGAGATGTAAACCTTGGAAAAATCCATGGTGTGGGTAAGCGCGCCGACCTTCCAGATCGGAGACAGAATTGCTCCCACGTAGAACAAGCCAATGATAACCAGGAGGAGTGTTGCCTCCTTGGGCAGATCCTTGTATTTGCGCTTGGTTCTACCCACAGCGTTGAACAGGCCCCACATGGCCATGATGGCGGTGATCTTGCCGACAGGGATGTATTGGGCACCGGGAATAAAGTCTTGGGGTCGGGTGCAGTACATCACAAAGAAAGCGCAGAGCCAGAAGAACGCTCCCTTGGTCGGGTCCGAGACTCGGAAGCGGATCCGCCTTCCCGAGACTTCCGCCGGTACTATGCTGTCGCGATCGCCGATGGCCACAAATCCCTCTTTGTTCTCTTAAAGCTCTGTTTCTCCGCTCAACTCTCCACAATCGCGGGCGCCGTCGAAGATTTCTTTTCCGCCACCGGGCACAAGACTTCGCTGAAGCGCCCAGCGATCGCCGGCCAGTCGTAAGGGGCGGCGGTCATGAAGCCGGCCAGCGCAGCCACCGTCCAGAAGACGCTCTTGATCGCCGTCACTATTGCGCACCCCGGCGCAAGAGGACCGTCTTCACCGTCTGGAACATGATCAGCAGGTCCAGACCAAACGACGCGTTCTTGATGTAGAACAGGTCGTACTGAAGTTTTTCGCGGGCATCTTCGACGGTGCTGCCGTATTTGTACCGAACCTGCGCCCATCCCGTGATGCCCGGCCGCACCATGTGGCGCACACCGTAATACGGGATCTCCTTGGAGAGCCACTCCACGAATTCCGGACGCTCCGGACGCGGGCCCACGAATGCCATATCGCCTTTGAGCACGCACCACAACTGGGGAATCTCGTCGAGACGCGAGGTGCGAAGAAACCTGCCAATGCGCGTAACGCGGGGATCGTTGTCGCCCGCCCACTGCGGACCGTTCGCGGCTTCGGCGTCCTGCCGCATGGTGCGGAACTTCACGACCTTGAAGATACGTCCGCCCTTGCCCACCCGCGCCTGCGTATAGAACACCGGCCCCTTGGAATCGAGGTGGACAGCCAGCACAATCAATGGAATCAGAGGCAAAGTGAGGATGAGACCAATCAGCGAAATAACGATCGAGACCACACGGCGGGACAGGATGAAGCTGGCGTTGCGGCGAAATCCCTCGCCAAACACCAGCCAACTGGGATAAAGGTTCTCGACCTCGATCTTGCCCGACATTTTTTCCAGCCAGGTCGTCGCTTCCTCGATCTTGACCCCCTTCATGCGAAGTTCGAGCAGTCCCCGCATGGGGATGGTGCCGCGGCGATCGGGCATGGCCACAATGACGCGATGGATTCGTTGCTTGTCCACCACTTCCATCAGGTGTGCCGCCACCGACTCGCGGGTCACCGCGCCTTCCATCTTGCCCGTCCAACTGGCCAGTTCGACGCCGGCTTCAGGGTTCTGGCGCAGGCCCTGCACCAGACGCTGTGCGCGCTCGCCGGTGCCCAGCACGTACACGCGCTCCATCAGAATCGGCAATTGGACAAGCCACGCAAAGCCGAGCCGCCATCCGAACAGTGCCACTGTCAGGATGACCAGGCCGACCGTCGATGAGCCGCCACCCAACAAATAATTCGGCCGCGCGTAGGAGATCGCCGCCAGGATGAAAGCCAACACGCCCGGTACCATCAACAACCGAAAATAAAGCTCACCTTTGGCATGGAGGCGGGCGTTGTCGTAGAGATCGAGCCCGTACGAACACAGCAAGGCGAGCGCCGTGACCGCGAAGATCTTCAGGTACCCGCCTTCGTAGTTCAGCACCAGGTAACTGTCTTGGCGAAATTGGAACACCGCCCCCACCAGGAAAGAGGTCCAGACAATCAGGGCCTCGCCAATCAGCAGGATCAGCGTGCGCACTGGGTAATAGACATGGAAAAGCCGGATCAACGGGGCCTCGGTTTCGTCTTAGTCTCAGATGTCAGGCTTGGCTGTTCACGCCCTTGCCATAATAGTATTTCGACGGCGCTAGCTTTGCGGGCGGAGTGCCGTTCAGCACCACGCCGAGCAGCAGCTTGTCGGGAAATTCTTCGCGGGCGCGCCGGGCCAAATCGGAAGGCGTCACATTGGAACGCACCACCATCAGGATACCGTCGCAGGAACCGGCGACCAGCGTCGCATCCGACACGGGGATCACGGGCGATGAGTCGAGAACGATCCAATCGAATAGGGACTCGACGCGCTGCAGCAAGAGCTTCAGACGGCCGTTGGCCAGCAGTTCCGCGGCGCTCGGCACGGGCCGACCCGCGGGCAGAAAGAACAGGTTTTCCATGGGCCCGCGCTGCAGCCCCGCAAACTCGTCGCATTCGCCCAACAGGTATTCGGCCAAGCCCGGCGACTGGGCCACCCCAAGTTGGCGGTGCAGGGCTGGGTTGCGCAGATCGGCGTCGATCAAAAGCACGCGGCGTCCGTGCTGCCGCACCAGGACCTGCGCCAGATTGGCAGCCACGAAAGTTTTCCCTTCCTTGGGAAGCGCGCTTGTCACCAGCAGACGTTTCAGCGGCAGCTTCTCGCGGATCTGGTAGAGGCGCGAGCGCAGCGTGCGGAACTGTTCCGCCCCGGCTCGGCTGTCGTCCTCCTGAAAGAAGAGCATGGTGCGCGCATCCGGCTTCCATTCGGTCATGGGACAGCGGGCGACGAGCGCTTCGTAACTCAACCCGGAGGCCATCGTTGGCATCATGGGGGCTCCCGCTGGTTGCAGCATAGGCATGGTTTCGCGTTGGCCGTCGGATTGATCAAGGATGGGATCGACGTGCGTCCCCGTGGCGGTTGCTCTCTCCTGCTCGGCGCGTTTCAAAGCGTCATGGATGCGGCTCATAGTTTCCTTTCCTTGGGGACATCTTGTGGTTCGGATTGGCGAAGCCGGTCGGCCAGAGTCGCCAACGTGCGTAAGGCTTCCACCAGATCGAATTTTTCCGCGGACGGGGGCGCCGGCGCCGTCATGGCTGCGGCGGCGTTGCCATCGCTCAGATCGAAATCGCGGGCGACCGAATCGACCACGTCGGCCGAAACCGTCTTCTTCTGATCGACGAACGCGCTCACCAGACAGTGCTCGCACAGCAGGTTGACGATGCGCGGAACGCCCAGCGCATACCGGAAAATAGCGGCGCTCGCGTCGCCATCGAAAATCGGATCGCCGTTCGACCCCGCGATGCGCAGCCGCTGGTTGATATAGGACTTGGTTTCCTCAAGATTGAAAGGATGCGTCTTGGCGCGCAGCGTCAAGCGCTGTCGCAACTGGCGCAACTGCGGCTGCTTCAGTCGCTGTTCGAGTTCCGGCTGCCCCACCAGCACAATCTGCAGGAGCTTCTCCGTGAAGGTTTCGAGATTGGTCATCATGCGGATCTCTTCCAGCACTTCGTCGGTCAGGTTTTGCGCCTCGTCCACCACCAGCACCGCCGTCTCTCCGGCGCGATAGCGATCCAGCAGCCAGTTGTACAGGCGCTGCAGAATCTGGCTCTTCGACTGGCCTTCGCAGGGAATGCCGAAATCGGCCATCATGTAATCGAGCAGCTGCGGCGCGTCCATCCGCGAGTTGAAAATGAAAGCGGTCGCCACCTGTTGCAGGCGCAGCCATTCCATCAATTTATTGATCAGCGTCGTTTTGCCCGTGCCCACCTCGCCGGTCAGCAACACGAATCCCTTGCGGCTTTGTATGCCATACGTAAGACAAGCCAACGCCTCTTCCGTGTGCCGCGTCAGAAACAGGTAACGCGGGTCCGGATTGACGTTGAACGGGTTGGCGCGAAGTCCAAAAAATTCCTTGTACATAAAATTGCGCTAGACCTTCGCGCCCTCGCGTTCTTTTGCCGATGGCGGACTGCCCCGGCCCCAAAAGTGGCGGTGTCCGCTGCCGTTGCCGCCGTCGTCATCGTCGGCCCCTCCCAGCCAGGGCACGGACATCAGCAGCGGCAGATCCATGATCGCGGCCGCATCCCGCTCGGTGCGGATCGACTTGTCGCTAAACTCCAGAATGACCGCGATCACCAGCCCGAGCCCCAGTCCGGCGCCCAAGCCCCCGGCAGCCAAAATCGGCCGGTTCGGAAAACTGGGAGTTTCCGGCAAGCCAGCCGCCGACAGAATGTGCATCTGTTCACCCTCCTGCTGGTTCTCCATACTCGTGCCCAGTGCGGCGGAGCTTTTCTTGGCCAGAAGGTCCCGGTACAAGGCCTGAGCGTTATCGTTGTCGCGCGTAAGCAGCTTATATTGCTCCTCGACGCCCGGGCTCATGGCGGTGCGGCTCTGGTAGACGTTAATTGCGCTTTGCAGCCTCTTCTGGTCCAGGGTGGTCTGCTCGATCACGCCTTGATACTGGTGGATCTGCAAACGTAGCTGGCGAATTTCAGGCGGTTCGGAGGCGCTTGCCTTTTCGCTGCTGCCGGTAGCGTTGGCGGCTGCGGCGTTGACTTCTTTCAGCTTCCTTTCGATCTCGGCGATGTCGGCCTTGGTCTTGATCACATCGGGGTGATCGTCCGTATAGCGCGCCTGCAGTTGCAGCAATTGCGCCTGCAGTTGCGTCAATCCTTGCTCCAGCGTCTGCGGATTCGTGCTCGACAGAGAACTCTTCCAGGCGGCCACCTGCTGCGCCAGCATGCTCTCGGTGTAGGCCTTGTCCTGTTGGGCGCGGCTCAGGGACTGGGTCGTGGCGTCGAGTTGCGAGTTCAGCGACCCCAGCATGTGCATGTTGGTATCCACGTCGCTCGGCAACTGACCCATGTATTGCTTTTTGAAGGCCGCAAGTTTGGCATCCTGATCGTCCAGTGCGCGCTTGGCGTCATCGAGTTGGCGGCCCAGAAACTCGGTCGTGCTCTGCGCCACCTCGGCGCGAGAACGCAGGTTTTCATCCACGATCAGCGAGGCCAATGCGTTGCAGATTTTTTGCGAGCGTACGGGGTCGCTGTCGGTGTACTCGAGATTGAAGCCGGGCACCGGCTCGGTGTTGGCAGAGGCCTTTTGCTTTTTCACGTTGGGAGAATTGGAAGCGGCCTGGGTCATCGACGTGATCACCGGCTCCACCTGCATGTTTTGCTGGATGTCGGAGATGAGCTTGCCTTCGTCATCGGGCTTGACCAGCGCCAGGCTGTGAATCACGGGACGCAGCCGCGTGGGGCTCAGGATCTCCTGGCTGAGGGTCTGGATGCGCTGCGTAAAATCGGCAGTGATGACCGGCATGACGTAGCTGTCGGGTACCTTCTGTCCCTCCACCAGAACCGTGGATTGCGAGGTATATTTCGGCGAAAATACATAAGAGATCAGGAAGCCCCCCAGCGGAGCGATCAGGACCGGGATCAAAACAACCTTAAGGCGCCGCAGCAGCATTGCCACGTAATCGTCCATCGTCAGTTCGCGATTCTCACTCATAACTGTTCACCAATCCGGCTGCCCGAGGCGGCCAAAAAAGATTATTCGATACGTGTCGGCGCGGGGTGCCATTCCACCCCAATGGCGCCGGTCTGGCGCTGCCCAATCCTGCCCGTCACGCCACCTACGCTAACCGGAACGTCAAAGGCCGTCTCGCTAAAGCGATACGAGGCGAGGAAATCGTAGGTACGTCCCAGATGTTTGCGGAGAACGGCGGAAGCTGAACCCCCGTTGTAGCTGAGCGCATTCGCGCCTAAAGAGCCGCCCCCGGGCGCGAGACCAACCTCGATTTTCGTGTTATGCGAGTAGCCCGCCGTGGCCACGACATTCCACGTGCGTCCCAAGGGACGGCTATACCCGAGCAGTGCAGACTGGACCTTGGCGCCGAGGAACAAGCCCGATCCTGCCGAAGTGAACTTTTCATAGCTCGCAGTGATCGCCCCATGGCCTAACCTGTACTCTAGATGGACCCTCGCGCTCAGCGACCAACGCGTGTAGTAGCCACCCTCTTCCAAGTAGGTGTACTGCGGACCGGCTCCGGCAATCAAGCTCATCCTGCCGCTCAGGGTATGGCTCCAGCGCACATTCACGATGTTGTCGTAGATCTGCCCGCCGGTATATTGCGGAAATTGCAATAGCTGAAAGGCGTAGATTGCGCCGATCTGATCGTGACGCCCAAGCAGATGACTGTATCCGCCCTCGAGCGTCAGTTGATCGCTGTCAATCAGGGTATCGGTTGGATCGTAAAAATGAGCGTTGCTGAATCCGCCCGCCACGGTAAAGGCGGAGACGGGACTGATGGCCTCCACCACATCGATAATCGCCGTGTTCGCGATCCGGGGAATGTTCCCGACCGAACCGAACTGGCCATTGCCCCACAGCAGGCTGCCGGGCAATACACCACCCTGCCCAGCCATGCCGCCACCGCCGATGGCCAGACCGAATCCTGGGTTGCTGCCAATGCCCATCGAGAAGGAACCGTCGGGCAGGTAGTTGAAGGCGTCGCGCACCGTTAGCTGGCCCGTCCGCCACCGCGTCACGCCCTCCATGCCGACGGCATGCAATTGCTTCACGTTATAAGGAGTGCTGTAGAACGCTCCGCCACCCACATACTCCAGAAAGAGATCGGTCCTGGGCCAGAATTGCTGCAGATCGAGAGCTCCGAGAACGTGGGTGATCGATGTTAAGCCGGTGCTGCCGAGTGCGTTGCCCCCGTTCGTGTCCGCCGATTCGCTCACAGCCAAAGCGGGCGACACAAAGCTGCGGTTGGCCCTGTGCAGCTCCAGCGCGGGCTCGTCCAGGCCAGATACTGGCGGGTTGTCCGGATTCAGCACCGGCGCGTTCTGGCCGAAAGCCGGCGCCGGCGTGGTTCCCGGCTCCGATGGCGGATTGTTCTGGGCGCCCGCACACACGCTCATGCCTATTACCAGCAGCGCACAACGGATTGTTCGCACCTTTGCCATGCTTTTCACCCGGCTTTTCAACGTAGGTCCTCTTACCGGACCGCATTTCCCTTACGGAACCACAATTGTATCCCCCGGCTGCAATGCATAATTCTGTTCGATATCTCCGCCTTTGACCAGCTTGCGGTAGTTCACCGGCAGCTTCTGCTGTTTGCCGTTCTCGGTGCGCAGGACGTAAATCCGTTTCGTGTTGGCAAACTGGCTCAATCCGGCGCTGGACAATGCCTGCAGCACCGTCATGTTGGGCAGCATGGGCAGCGGCCCCGACTTCGTCACCTCGCCGACCAAATAAATCCGCTTGCTGTTGATCGCGATCACCACCACCGTGACACGCGGATCGGCCACGTACTTTTTCAGCTTCTCCGTCAACGACTCGGCCAGTTGCTTGGGCGTCAGACCCGCGGCCTGCACATCGTCGAGCAAAGGAAGCGAAATCTTGCCATCGGGACGCACGGGCAAAGTTGCGGTAAGATCGGCTTCCTTCCACACCGCGATGTGGAGCGCATCGTCGGGGCCGATGACATACTCGGGGCCGGCTGGGCTGGTGGACACTGCTTTCGGGGCCGGTTCGGATGCGGTCTTCGCGGAAACTGAACTGGCGGCCGGCTGCGCGGGCGCATCCTGCGCCATTCCCATACTACCGGCCATGAACAGCGCCGCAACCGCCGCCTTCCACAGGGATCTCATATCGGTTCCTCTCACTCTCGGGTTTCAAAGTTGCAAGGTTTCAAAGTTTCGAGGTTTCAAATTCTAAATCGCTGCCATTCGCCGCCGTAGCGATTCCTTGATGTCTCTCCAAACCTTGCAACTTCGCAACCTTGCTCTTGCTCAAGCTCCGTACTCTTCGTAGCCGATCTGTTTCAACTTGTAAAGAAGCGCCTTATAGCTGATCTGCAACTCCTGAGCCGCCCGCCGCCGGTTCCAGCGCGTGCGTCTCAAGACCTGCAGAATAATTTCCCGCTCGGCTTCGCGCGAGGCGGCTCGTGACGCATCCTTCAGCGAAATTTTCTCGCCGTTGCCGCCATGGTCGGCGCGCCGCAACAGCGACCGCAATCCTCCCATGGCGAGTGTCTCATCGCCCAGCGCGACAATGGCCCGCGCTGCATCCTTCAACTCGCGAATGTTTCCCGGCCAGTTGTGTTCCAGAAAAAAGTTCTGCGTCCCCGGACTGAGCGCCGGTACTGCGCGGCTGAAATCGCGGGCCGCATCCGATAGAAACCAGTCGCGCAGAACGGGAATGTCTTCCTTTCGCTGGCGCAATGGCGGCAGCCTCAAACAAACTCCGCTGATTCTGTAGTAGAGGTCCTCGCGGAACTTGCCGGCCTTGACCTCGGGCTCCAACTCGCCCGACGTCCCGCAGATGAAGCGCGGCACTCGGCGCTGCTCCTCGCCATTCAATCCTATCTGGCGGGCCAGTTCCTTCTGCGCCGCCGCCGTCAGGTCTCCCACTTCCTGAAGATAGACGGTCCCGCCTTGGCCGGCGTAAACTGCCAGCTTCTCTTCGCTGGTTTCCCGCCCCTGACAGATCTGAAACGGCTCCGCGGCGCGGCTGGAAAGGGCATGAATGCGCGCCGCCGCCGCCGCTTTGCCCGAACCGTGCTCGGCCACCACGAGCACCGGAACGTCATTCTGCGACAGCTCGCGGATCACCGCTTCCACCGTCCGCATTCCGGAACTGACGCTTTCCACCCACGCCCGAGCGCCCCTGTTCTGCGGTTCTCCGGCGGTTGCCCGAATTTCGGTTTGGTCGGGACCGATGTTATTTCGCTTCATTATTTCGCGGCCAACACAGCGGGGGAACACCTTGAACCAATGACTCATCCAGCCTAGAGCACACTCGTTGCCAATCAACACCCCATGCTCACCCATCATTGGAGCAATATGTACTTATCTTTTCAACAACTTGCGATACTCCCCTAAATTGCCCGGCGGATTATACGTTACCACATTGCGGACAAATAGGAAAACTATTGCCCATTCCAAAGGTAATCTTTGGGCATTACTTCCCACCCACTTGGGACATAAACTCTTCATTCCTTCGGACTCGCTTGCCAACTCGCGTTTCACCAAACGGAACAAGAGAGCCGCAACGAAATGGGGAATTGTTTTCCATTCTGCCCACAAACGGCGCTCGCCATCTCCTCCGCCTGCAGCCACTCAACCTGCCATAGTCTGCCAGGGAACCCGCCTGGAAGTGGCGCGGGTTGCCGCATCTGCCCCAAAAGTGCCATCCGTATCCGCCTCATTTCCCGGTTCAAAAGCCTTGACATGCGCCCCCGGGCACGGTATTAGTTACGTAGATCAGCCGGTTCCCCGCCAGACTGACCACCAGACTCAATCTGGTTTCGGGGTAGTTTCCCCACGGGCGCTCGCAAAAATGAATAGTTTCCATCAGCAAGATCACTTCCTTCGCCAACGGAGAGGCTAGAAATGTACATGCGATTCTCTGGAATTCTGATCGGGCTATTGCTCGGCACAGCTTCCATCCTGAGCGCGACGGCCACCACCACCACGACTGCGCTTTCCTCTTCGCTGAATCCGTCCATTTATGGGCAGGCGGTGACCTTTACCGCCGTGGTCACTTCCAAGCTAGGCACGCCGCTGAATGGCGAAATCGTTACGTTCATGCAAGGAAGCACAGTGCGAGGAACGGGGGCGCTGAACGGGGGCGCTGCTGCGTTTACCATCTCGACGCTGAAGACGGGTGGTACGGACGCGATCAAGGCGGTCTACGCCGGTGACTCGAACTTCGCCAGCAGCACGTCGAACACGGTGAGCCAGGTGGTAAACCCAGCCGCGACCACCACCACTTTGGTTTCCTCGTTGAATCCGTCAAATGTCGGGCAGTCTGTGACCTTTACCGCGCGCGTGGCAGCGGAGTTCAGCGGTACGGTCACCGGGAACGTGGCCTTTTACAGTGGGAGCACGAAGCTAAAGGGTGTACCTCTTTCCGGCGGTGCAGCCAGCTACACGAGCACCACGTTGGCCGCCGGCACCCTGCCGATTACAGCGTTCTTTAAGGGTAGCAGTTCATTCACCACCAGCAACTCAAGCGCACTGAGCCAAACCGTGGGTGCCGGCACGTTCATTGATTCCACGATGACCTGGGATGGCATCACGCGCTATTACGAAGTTTTTGTCCCAACCGTACTCCCCGCGAATCCGCCCATGCTCCTGATGCTCCACGGAACAAAGTACACCTCCGATGGCGGTCCTGATGCTACCGGCGCATGGGCTGTCACTGGACGGACCTGGGGCTGGCAAAGCTACGCCAACCAGTATGGGTTTGTCCTCGTTCAGCCCGCTTCCACATGGGACCCGTCGTCGCACCAGTGGAACTGGAACGCTTATTTCATGGACGCAGCATTCCCTCCGCCCGCGCCTGGGTCGTGTACGGTACCACCCGCAACAGCTTGCCCTGACGACGCTGGCTTCCTGCGAAATCTGATCGTCAATCTCGCAGCTCAGTACAACGTAAATCCGAATGCCATTTACGTTACCGGCATGTCCTCGGGCGCGCAAATGGCGGAGCGTGTCGGCGTCGAAATCTCCGATCTGGTGGCGGCGATTGCTCCCGTGTCGGGACAGATGGAGGGCCAACAGACTGCTCCGCCGCCGGTGCTCGCGCCGGGCAACGCGCTCGCGCCCATTTCAGTTCAGGAGTGGCAAGGCACGCTGGATAACATCTTGTGGCCCTGCGGCTACGGCAAGACCAACTACTCTGGCGTTTTTTTCACCTTGGACACGGTTGATGACACTTTCAACTACTGGGTGGGACAGAATGCCTGCACCACCCTTCAAACAACGCAGACCCTGTGTTCGGGAAGTACCGCCAATCCCAATGTGACTGGCAACCTTGCCACCGGCTGTACCGGCAATGCCGAAGTCCAATTCATTTGGGAAGAGGGCGTAGGACACGCCTGGAATCAGAAGAACCTCCCTGCAATCTGGACTTTCCTTTCCAGTCATCAGAAGTGATGATGCGGTCGCAGCAAGAAGAGGGCGAATTCAAATTTGCGAAAATGATACAGTCGAAACCAAGCAGAACCATGGGGAACACCGATCGTGGAAGTTGAGCAGGCAGCCGGCAGCAGCGAGATGATGAAGGAACTGACCGGCTATATCGCCCAAAAGGTGATTAAGGGCAAGAGTGAAATCACCGAGGACACGCCGCTGGTCTCTTCCGGTCTGGTAGATTCTTTCGCGCTCATCGAAATCTTCCTGGAACTGCAAAGGATCGCCGGCCGCAAGGTCCCCGCCAGCAAGGTGCAAGCGAAAGACATGGACACCGTGCGCCTCATGTTTGCCATGGCGGATAGGTTTGGCAGGCCCGTCAAGAACTGAAAACTGCAGAAATTGGAAAACCGGATTGCAACGTCAGGATAGTACGATCCCCGTCTTCCAACGAGGAAATTGCAAATGAGCAGGTCGGCGAATGCCGAGGAATCCACGGGGAACCCAACGTTCCTGGCGCAGGTTCAGGAGCGGCTCCGGTCGGCGAACCGGGAACGATGGTTCCGGGCGATGGTTCGGTGGAAGAAGCACGCTCGCAGCGCGGGTTTTTTCGACTTGTACCCGCGGTTCTTCTCCACCAGTGCAACCGCTTCCGCTCCAGACCGTCTCAACCAGCGGCACCGCGCTCTGATTCAGTCCAACGCCGGCATTATCTCCGGCCGAAGCATATTGGATATTGCTTCCCATGACGGCCGCTGGAGCCTGGCTGCAAACAAGGCGGGGGCGAAATATGTGCTTGGCATCGAAGCCCGTCCGCACTTGATAGAGGCTGCTCGCGTCAATATGCGCGAATGCGGAGTACCCGAGGGCCAAGTCGAATTCGTGCAGGGTGACCTGATGGTCGAGCTGGATCGACTCGAGAGCGGGCGCTTCGATACGGTGTTCTGCCTTGGGTTCTTTTACCACACGATTGACCACATGTCGCTGCTCCGCAAGATTGCGCGCCTCAAACCCACGAGCCTCGTGATGGACACTAGGATTTCCACGCGACCTGGAAGCATTATCGAGGTCTATGATGAGCCGGTCGAGGAGGAGAGCGCAGCAGCCGTTGGCGATCCTGGCAATCCGGCACGGGCGGTGAAAGGGTACCCCACCAGGGCGGCACTGGATTTGATGCTGAAGGCGGTGGGATTCTCCGATCTACATTATTACAACTGGCGAAATGCCGGTATCGAACGCTGGGACGATCTTAAGGCATACTACCTGGGCATGCGCGTAACCGTAACGGCAATGGCGGCCAAGTAATCCAGCGCTTCTCATCGCCCCCAGTTGGACAGCATCTCCGTAATTTTCCCACGATCGATCTTTCCGTTCACGTTCAGCGGAATCTGCGGGAAGTGGTAAATGCGGTTGGGAACCATATAGCGCGGCAATCTGGTCTCACAAGCGGCGATGATTTGTGCGTCGTGTGCCGGGTCGGATCCCGACAATACTCCGACGATGCCGGAAGCTGAACCGTCCGACAGCGGCCAGGGAATCGCAACCGCTAATTCCGTGTGCGCGGCTTCCCGCAATACCAGGTCGATCTCCTGCAACTCCACGCGATATCCATTGACCTTGACCTGAAAATCGCGGCGCCCGAGATAGAACAAACATCCCCGTTCATCTTGCCGGACCAGGTCCCCCGTGCGGTACCAGACTTGGTCGCCAGTGTGCTTCAGACGAACGTAACTCTTGGCTGTCTTTTCCGGATCGTTCAAGTAGCCGCGCGTCACTTGCGATCCGCCCAGGCATAGCTCGCCGCTCTCTCCGGTCGGCACCGGCGCGAGATCGTCGTTCACTGCGCACACTTGCTGCCCGTCAAACGGCCATCCGATGGGCACCAACCCGCGCACGCACTCCGCCGGCGAAGTTGCCGCGTCCCAGCGGTAATACGTAATGGCGATGGTCGCCTCGGTCGGCCCGTACAAATTTTCCAGGATAGAATTGTTCGCCGCCTGCTGCCACGCCGCCGCCAGGCTCGCGGAAAGCGCTTCCCCGCAAAACAGGCTCCAGCGCAAGGTGGGAAACGCTCCCGGCTCCAACAGCCCCAGCTTCGACGCGAACATCGCCACCGATGGCACGGAGAACCAGCACGTCAGCCCTATCTCATCGATCAGCGTGGCCGGCGTGAGTGTCTGTTCGGCATAGGGACACAGCGTTGCCCCGCCATCCCAGCACGTAAACAAGTCATGCACGCTGAGATCGAAGGTCAAATCGAAATTCTGCGAACAACGATCGCCGCCATGAATGCCGAATCTCCTGGCGGCATATTCCATGTATGCGACCGCGTTCGATTGGCTGACGGCCACGCCTTTCGGCATCCCCGTGCTGCCGGACGTGAACAGCAGATACGCCGTATCGCTTCCGTCGACAAGGGGGTCGCAGGGATCGGCG
>JBEKQG010000049.1:0-20152 GCA_049519955.1 Terriglobales bacterium | reverse complement strand
GATTCCGCGTGAGATTTCCAGAGCCTTGGTCCTCAACCTCTCTGGCGAAACAAGCGGTGCAAAAACACCGCCCAGGAGAAGTTTGCCCTTGACAGAGCCTTCCCTCTTATCGAGGGGCACCCCCGTCTTGTCCTCTGCCCATCGCTGCAAAGGAGCGTTATACTTGGCCGCTGGAGATGTGCGCCACCCGCCGGAAGTGGCTGGAAGAGTTGAACTGGCCGCCGCCGCGATCGCTCAAGAATGGGAATCAGGGAGAGGCGGAGGTCTTCGATTCCAAACCCGGCGACGTTGTAGCAAGTCCATCTGATTCGTTGAAGGCGCAGCAAAAGAAGGTTGCTTAGAGCCAGCGGAGCCTGCTGGGAGCACCCAGACGCGATTTCACAAGCCATGAGGGTTACGCTAGAAGATGCGCTGTCCTTGCTGAGGTGCGAGAATCCGACCATTTGCGTTGGGGCACAACATGCCTTCCTCGTCACTTGTTATCGGGCGCTATCAAGCATCGTTCAACGGCAAGCTGGCGGCAAGTGTTCCGAATGACTTCGTTCCCGGCGTTTGACTCAAGGAACTGAAAGCCGTAGCGAAAAGCGTTCCTTTGGCGAACCACCGCATAAATCGTCACGGGGCCGAACGGAAGCGTAAAATCTAACTCCACGACCTCTCCAAGGGGAACTTCAAGTCTCAGCATGGCTGAGATTCCGGACTCGCTGATGTCTACGGTATGGCCCTTCAGCAGACCACACGTCTTGGGATGGACAGCGATTTCGACTTCAATCTTGAACCGGGGCCGGCGACGGGCGTCGGAAGTCTCTCGAACGGGGCCAGTCGCTGGCTGTTTCTGAGCTTCCATTTGAAATCCCGGTCTGCCTTCTTGATTCAGCCCAAATGATATATGCCTCCGGTTCTACGGGATTGGCCGTGAATTTCCTGTTACGAAAACCGGACAGACGCTCGCAGAGACCTGCCCGCTGGTTGCGGCCGGCGGTGTTCGCCTGGATTCTCTCGGATCGAATTGCACTGTAACCATGCGCCTCTTTGTGTTCCTAAATCAGGAATCCAAGTGGAAGAACATGTTCCTGGCGCCAGCGGAAGCGGTGTAGAATGGCCTCGCTGGGGGCGTCGTCGTGCAACTAAATGGTGGACAGAGGGCGGGTGGCGCACATCTCCAGCGGCCAAGTATAACGCCCCTTTGCAGGGATGGGCAGAGGATAAGAAGGGGGTGTCCCACTTCTCGCGCTTTTCGAGAAGTGGGCCGCCGCCACCGTTCGACTCCGCCTCACGCCGCCGGAGGTCGCATCTTCATCGTAAGCACTCCCCACTCATTCACGGTTACCAGGCCTCGCCAGCCCCCAAAAATCGAGGTATGTAAAAATTACCCGGTAAAATTTACACGGGTGTGCCTTTTTTACCACACCCACCCTCTAGCATTATCAATGGCTTAGACGGAAAAATTCTCCATTTTTTTGACCACCGGTCACGAATAAACGCCGCCCAACCCCGGCGCTTCGCCTTGTGCTCGCCTTTACATGTACACTCGTATAAATACATATAAGACAGCACAAAGTGTTCCACGTGGAACACCTTGTACGTACACTTATTGGCGGCCGGTCGCCTGCTCGCGGGTGGCCGGGTGCGCCACTTCTCGCGCTTTTCGAGACATGGGCTCCCCAGCAGACCGCCCTTGACTCGCCTGTTAAAATAGATTCATAGCAAACAAAGTTTTGCCTGAGCGCTACCCGTTCCTTGAAAATTGAACCGAGCCGTAATCGTTGATGGGTGCAGCGGACGTCTTGCGGGTAACTCCATTCCTTTCAAGACTTTGAAAGCGAATTGGCAACTCGTGCGAAAAGGCCGCCGCTAAGTGATTGATTTCCCGTGGCAGGCACCAGCAAGAACGCTTCGAAATGTCCGGAACCAATGCTAACTCATTATTTTTGAATACTTTATCTATAAGCCATTATTATTGAATACTTTGGCGGGAAATTCTCCCTAAGTCAATGATTCCAATATACCGGGAGTATGGGGGGAGGGGGTACCCCTGCCAAACACTTCGCTTCAAATCTCCCGAGAGAGCTTCGTAATCATCGCCAACGAAAGCCAACGAAAAAAGAAGCCGCCAAAAAACTCAAGTCACCGCGAAATCACAGGATCCTCCTGGCACACTACACTAGTATCAATCCCCTAGAAACGTAGTCCGAAATAATGGTCGAAGTTGCCACCACGCCCGAGAACACTGATCGTCGGCCCGAAGATCGCTGGCCCGAACCGCCGCGACTGCTCGTCGAATGGTCGTCGCGCTGGGAAGAGTTCACAACCGCTATCCGCCCCGCGCTCACCCGCTCGCCAAAGCGCTTGGCCGGAGAAGCGCCCGTGGGCATGTTCCCCTATCGCGGCATGATTCTCTCCTGGCTGCTGGAGTGCCTTCTGTTGATCGCGGTCATCGTTCTTCCCGGGAGATTTGAGGGCCTTCAGGTCCCCGTTCCTCCCACTCACCTCCACTGGGACGTGATTTATTACACCGGCGATGAACTGCCCCAAACGCAAGACCGAGGAGGCGCGCAGTCCGGCAAGTCCGGACGCGCTGGCGGTCAGCAAGCCCACCACCGCACGCAAACCATCCGCGTGGCGCGCGGCGACAAGCCCAGCGAGAAGATTGTGGACGCTCCCAAGCTCAACCTGCCTCACTCCGATTCCGCCGTTGCCAATCTACTCGCATTCAAATCGAATCCTGGACCGCCTCCCGCCGAAGGTCTGCGTTCGTCTCTCATCGCGCCAATTCTGCCCACGATCAGCCCAGTGGCGCCCCCGCAGGAATTAAAATCAACGGCCAGCCGCGCTCCAAGTGTTCCTGCGGCCAATATCGTCCCGCCCGCGCCGAATGTCCCGCACGACAAGATGCGCACCGCGAATGCACTCGCACCCACGGTCATCGCACCGGCTCCGCGCGACGCGCAGCGCGACTTGGCCAGTTCCCGCATTCCGCTGACGCAGACTGTCGACGCGGTTGCGCCACCGGTTTCCGCGCCGCAGCGCGACCTGGCGTCCACGCCCAAGCTGACGCTGCCCGGACCCGCCGTGATTGCGCCACCACCGTCCGAAGTCAGCCGCGATCTCAATAGCTGGGGAAGCTCCGCCGCGGGCGCTGTGAGCGCCAAGCCCGTTCCTCCGCCACCAACCGCATCGCTCGGAGGCTCGCCCGCACGCTCTCGCGCCGCTGCGCTTACGCCCCAAGTCGTGCCTCCTCCACCGGGACTCGGCGGAGGCAAAGCGCTTTCCGGCAGCGGACGTGGCAACCAGGGAACCGGCGCGGGCGGTCCGTTCGACCTGGGTTCTTCCGCAGCTCCGCCGACGAACGCCGGAGGAAACGCTGCTGGTTCCGGAATCATCGTGTCCAGCCAACCGGGAACGCAACCTGGACTGCCGAACTCGACCGGCGCGGGCGCTCTTGCCATGTCGCCCGATGGCACGGCCAAGAGCGGACTCGGCGGCAGCGGCGGCGGATCGGGCATCGGCAAAGGCAATGGCCCAGGAAGCGGCTTGCAAGGAGAGGGCTCCGGAGCGGGCAGAGAGGGCGCAGGACGCGGCTCCGATCCCAACGCGCACGGAGGAATCTCGCCGTATCCAGGCCCCGGCGGCGCGGGCAGCGGCACCAGCGGCGCGCCCGCCATGCCCGGAGTCTCCGTGCAAGGCGGAACCACCACCATCACATTGCCCAGTTTCGGGCCTCCCGGCAACGCGCCATCGTCCGGTCCCGGACGTTCTTCCACCAACGCCCACAAAGGATCGGGAGTTACCATCGAAGCGACCCCGCGCTCGGGCGGCGTGTTCGGTTACTACGATGTGCTGAAGGGCGACCGCAATTACGCCATCTACATCGAAACCTCGCTCGGCACGGCGGTCATGCAGTATGCCGATGCGGCGTCTGCGTCGCATCCTTCGTCCGCAGCTCTGAGCGCGCCCGAACCGATGCGCAAAGATCTGCCCACTGGCCTTCGCCCCACGCGCGTCGTGTTCGTCTGCATCCTCGACCGCTCCGGAGATCTCAAGGATCTGAAGGTGCTCGAACCCGGCGCGGCCGAAACCACCTCGAAGATTCTGGTGGCTCTGCATGGTTGGAAATTTCGTCCGGCATTTCGGGGGAATGAGCCGGTCGAAGTCAACGCCATCCTGGGGTTTGGAATCGATACGCGGTAAATGATCGTCCAAAATGGAGCGACGGGCGTCCCCGCCCGTCTGCGGACGGCCAGTGGCCGGGCGAGGACGCCCGGCGCTCCACCGTATGACTCATCACGCGGTCACGGTACTAGTCAGATTTTCCGAGCGCTTTGATGACGCTCTTCAATTCGAGGACTTCCAGTTGAGGAGGACAGTCCGCCCAGTTGTGTACCCAGCATACAATTACATCACATCCATCCAGCGGATGGCCGTGGTCGCGAAAGTTGCGGCTTTCAAACTCAAACTCGATCCTTACTCGCTGCCATTTGCCTGCATCTACCTGCCGCTTTGCTTCGCAATCTGGGAAGCCCTGCTGCACTGCCTCGACCAAGTAGCCAAGCTCGCGAGCCACCATGCCAAACAAGAACACGACACCCTGTTCGTTCACCGGCTCATGGCGCAATCCGCGAAAATTCACCGGATTGCCATAGGTGGTTCGATCTTGCAGCTTTGAATGCCGATGCTGTAGTCGAGGCGACGCAGCAGGCACCTCACCGCCATCGGCGTACGCCCGGGATCGGACAGCCGGTGCGTGCATCGCAACGCTGTTCACGGGCAAGAGCGTCAGCACGTCTACCCATTCCGCCTTGTCCTTCGCAAACTCCTGAAACTTTGAGGGAATCAGAGACCAGGGACCAAAGTGCTTCTCGAATGAACCCGGACTATAACTGCCCTCGTTCTTGTATTGGAGCCGCGTTGGGATCTGCCGAAGGGAACGGACAACTGATCCCCAATCCTTAAGTAGTTCGGAATCATCCAGCTTAACGTTGGACGGATCAAAGACTAATCCCGCCGCCCGAACAGCCTCTCGCCAACTTGGGAAATGCTGCAGTACCTGATACTCGCTCATCCCTGACTCTGCTTTGAATTCGGAGCGCGAAGGGGTGTGTCCGAGGGCTTCTGCACAATATCGAATCGCGTCAAGGACGCCGTTCTTGTCGGGCAGTTTCATCTCGCGTCAATAATACCCGTATTGTGTCGCATTTGTCGGAGCCAGTAGCCCGAAAATCAACGGAGCCTGTCGAGTTCTAATATCCCTTGCGCTTATCCACCACGGCGAGCAGCGGCTCGCCCTGCAGATAGCGGCGCAGATTTTCCGAGAACAGCGAGTAATGCCGCTCCCATAACTTGTCGGTCAGCGCGGCGGTGTGCGGAGTAATCAGCAGATTGGGAACGTCCCACAGCGGAGAATCGGCGGCCAGCGGTTCCTTCGGAAACACATCGAGCGCAGCGCCGCCGATCTTTCTTTCGCGTAGCGCCTCCGCGAGCGCGAGTTCATCCACCAGCGAGCCGCGCCCGACGTTGATCAGGCAAGCGCCGGGCTTCATCAGCGCCAGACGTTCGGCGTTCGCAAGGGCCTTCGTGGCCGCGGTGACCGGCGCGGCCAGCACAATGTAATCCGCTTGCCGAAAGACTTCGTCGATTTGCGATGGCCCAAACACGGCGTCCGCGCCTTCGCTTCCCTTCTCTGGATGCTCGCGCCCGGCGATCACCCTCATGCCCAAGGCTTTCGCGCTCTTCACCACCGCGCGTCCGATGCTGCCGAGGCCCACCATGCCCACGGTCGCTCCCGCAACTTCCCGGATACGCGGCAGTTCGTCCCAAAGAATCTGCTGCCCCCAAACGTGCTTCTCCTGCAAGCGCACCGAGCCCGGAATTTTCTTGGCCAGCGCAAAGATTAGCGCGATGACGTGCTCCGCCACCACCGGCCCATGCACTTCGCGCGCGTTGGTGAGAACGATGTCGCTCGTGACCAGCTCAGGAAATATCAACTGATGGATCGCCGCCGCCGGGGAGTGAATCCAGCGCAGCTTCTTCGCCACCGCGATCTGCGCTGGACGAACCGACCAGGCGACGACGACTTCAGCATCGGTGATTTCTTCATCCACGCGCTTGTAGCCGGCAAGCTGCACGACGTTGACTTGCGGAAACTCCCGTCGCAAGCGCTCCACAAACCACGCCGGAACGCACCATAGGTCGAAGAAATGCTGGGCGAAAATGAGCAGCTTCATGGGCAATGAAATCCTCACCACCGAGGGCACGGACGTGCACGGAGGAAAACGCGTCTCTATGCTTCCCCGCAGACACCGCGAATTCTCTAGTTTCGCTTCAAGCGTAGATCGCTTCCCGTCATTTCCCTTGGCTCGGTGACGCCCAACATACCTAGGATCGTCGGCGAAATATCGCGCAGCGAGCCGTCCGGCTTCAGAGTGTACTGCTTCGCATCCTCCGCCATCACGATAAACGGCACCGGATTCGTGGTATGCGCCGTATGCGGGCCGCCGGTTACGGGGTCGATCATCATTTCGGCGTTGCCGTGGTCGGCGGTGATCAACATGGCTCCGCCCCTGGCGCGCACGGCTTTTTCGATTTCGCCGAGGCAGGCGTCCACGGTCTCGATCGCCTTGATCGTCGGCTCTATCTTGCCCGAGTGCCCCACCATATCGGCATTGGCGAAGTTGACGATCATGACGTCAAACGTGCCGCCGTTCGTGGCCTTGACGACAGCCTCGGCGACGCCGGCGGCGCTCATCTCCGGCTTGAGATCGTAAGTCGCGACCTTCGGCGACTGCACCAGCACGCGTTCTTCCCCCGGAAAAGGCTGCTCCACGCCACCGTTGAAAAAGTAAGTCACGTGCGCATATTTCTCGGTCTCGGCCACACGCAGGTTGCGCATGTTGAGCCCGCCCATCACGTTCGCGAGAATGTTCGCCATCGACTCCGGAGGAATCACCACCGGCAGGCTGAAATTCTTGTCGTACTGCGTCATGCAAACGTACTTCAGGTTCTTCGGAGCGCGGTCGCGAGCGATGGTGGCGTCCAACTCGGCCGCGCCCGGCAAATCGCTTCCACCCTTTTCGTTGAGCCCGCTGTTGCGGCACAGGGCGCGCGTGATCTCGCGCACGCGGTCGGCGCGGAAATTGAAGCAGATGCAAGAATCGTCGTCGCCGATTTTCGCCAGCGGCTCGCCGCGCGCGTCCGTGCAAACGAAGGGCAGCACGAACTCGTCGGTTACGCCTTTGTTGTAGAAATCTTTCATCCCTTGCACAGCATCGGCTTGCGTACCGCCCTCGCCTTTACCATCGACCATGGCGGCAAAAGCCTTGCTGACGCGCTCCCAACGCCGGTCGCGGTCCATCGCATAATAACGTCCGTTGACGGTCGCGATCTTGCCGCAATTGTATTCGCGCATTTTCTGCTGCAACTGTTCGAGATAGCCAGCGCCATTGGTGGGCGCCGTGTCTCGCCCATCCATAAAGGCGTGTACAAAAACGCGATCCACACCCTGCTGCTTCGCCATTTTCAGCAGCGCGTAGAGATGCTCCTGACGCGAGTGCACGCCGCCATCGGAGAGCAGGCCGAACAGGTGCAGCTTGCGGCCGCTGGCGCGGACATGCTTCATGGCTTCGACGAGCACGGGATGCGAGAAAAATTCGCCGTTCAGGACCATCAGGTCGATGCGCGTGATGTCCATGTGCACGATGCGCCCGGCGCCAATATTCAAATGGCCAACTTCACTGTTGCCCATCTGCCCTTCCGGCAACCCGACAGCCGGGCCGCTGGTGCGAATCAGCGTGTTGGGATACTCGCGCAGCAGCCGGTCGTACGTCGGTTTGCGCGCCAGCGCGATGGCGTTGCCCTTGGTTTCGGCGCTGTATCCCCAGCCATCGAGAATGATAAGAACGAGAGGTCTAGGACGAGGCATAAATCGCTATTAGCTCCTGGCTGCTAGCTCTTAGCTTAGGGCTTCCGGGAAAAATCCACCACCGAGGCACGGAGAAAAGCGGTAAAAAAATCTATAGCACGGCCCGCCGCCTTTCAAATCAGGCACTGACACAACAACCATGGAAAGAATGGAGTTTGAATCCCAGAAGCTGGACGTGGCATCTTATGTCCCGGAGGATCGACATGTCCATCGGTGAACTTCTGCTGCCCGAATTCGATGCTGAAATGACGAAGACCCGTACGACGCTGGAGCGCGTTCCGGGAGACAAGAAAGACTTCGCGCCCCACGCCAAGTCCATGCCGCTCGGCAAGCTCGCGCCGCACGTGGCGGAACTGGGCGGCTTTGGTCTCTCCGTGCTTACGACTCCCGAACTCGATTTCGGGAAAAGCACCTACAAGCCTCTGCCCTTTGAATCCGTGGCTCAACTGTTGCGGGCCTTCGATGAAGGCGCAGCGAAAGTGCGCGCCGCGCTCAAGAGCACGCCCGACGAAGCCTGGAAACAAAACTGGAAGCTCAGTTTTCATGGCAAGCCGATTTTCGAAGGCTCGCGCTTCCTCGCTTACCGCCAGATGTTTCTCAACCACCTCGTCCATCATCGCGCACAGCTCGGCGTTTATTTGCGGCTGAACGATAAACCGGTGCCCGCAACTTACGGGCCTTCGGCGGACGATACGATGGGGTTTTAGCTTTTGGCTTTTGGCTATTCGCTATTCACTCACGGGGCGGATTACCAGATCACATCGACAGGATAGCGCGCGAACCAGGGATCGGCGGTGATGATTGGCCATCCCTCTTCGATACTCTGCGCGATGAGCAAACGGTCAAACGGGTCGCGATGATGGAGCGGCAAGGATTCTGTCTTGAGCACATGATCCAGCGTGATAGGCAAAACTTCGATCCGGTTCTGGGCTAGCTTCTTGACCAGATAAGGTCCTGAGGGCTCGGGCAAAGGGAGTTTGCCGGCTTGCACCTTAATTAGAATCTCCCACACGCTGGCGACACTTAACCAGAGATCATTCGAACCGGTATAGATTTGTTGGGCCCGGCGAGAGAGCTTTCCTTCCTCTGCGATTGCCCATAAGAATGTGTGCGTATCGAGAAGCGCCTTCATTCGTAGAAGAGATCCTCGATCTCCTTGGGCAGCGGATCGTTGAAATCCTCGGGCACGGTGAACTCACCCTTCGCCGATCCGAGCACCCGCTTCTTAAGGCGAGCCTTTACTGGCACTAGCTTGGCCACGGGTGTTCCGGCATTGGCGATGATGACCTCTTCGCCCATAGCGACCCGCTCCAGCAGGCGGGAGAGGTGGGTCTTGGCCTCATGGATATTGACTTCCATCTGCCTATTATAGCTTAGTCATGGACTTAGTCAACAGTTACCGAAGTGGTGGAGTCGACCTCGGAGTGCAAGAACGCTCTGCCTATTCCGTTTTCAAGTCCGCATGCCGACTATGCATATAGGGGATCCAAGTCTATTTCAGAAGGCTCCACTGGCACGCTAGGCAGGTGTTTCTCAGCGATGACTTTAACGATCTGCCTAACGCTGTCTCGAACCCACTTCTCGGTCGCGGGGCGAACAATAACCTTCTCGATGAGGTCGTCCAAATTAACCGGCTCCCAGTGATCGCGGGGCGGCGGATCCTGACTGTGCGACGCCAGCGTTTGATCAAACCAGACGGCACGGAGTTCGCGCTCGTGGCTGAACGCATGCCTCTTGTACATGTACGGCGTAAACACACTTCCCGGAGCAAATTGGCCGCTTTTGTGATCGAAGTATTCGACCTTACCAACGTGGATTGACTTCGGCAGATTTCTCCTTAGGCGACCATACGTCGATTGAACGCATACAGAAGCGTCGTCCTTGGCATATAGATTCCACATGGCTAGGGACTCGTAATCGCTGATATGCCAGCAATTCACGAATATCCATGGCCCCTCCTTTCTCAATGCCTCTCTTGTCGCGTTGGTGGCGCCGAGTATTGCCGGCGCATTCTCCTCTTTTAGTGATTGTGTTTCTTCCTCCTCCCATTTGATCCATGCTTCAGGTATCGCCCCCTCGAATGGGTCTCCGTTCTTCCTGAATGCTTCGGCGCTGCTGAATCGGAGGCCCTTCTGGTCGAGCACGCTCGCAAATCCAGGAAGGTTCATGTAGCGCCAAACCTTCTTCGAATCATCACCCATTGGAAATAGTTCTTCGAAAGATCTAGCTGCCAGTTTAGGCGTAACTTTCATTATTTGTCATCCTTTGTAGTTCAGCGCCTTCACCCCCAAGAAACGCGCCGCCACGCCCAACTCTTCTTCAATCCGCAGCAACTGGTTGTACTTGGAAATACGGTCGGTGCGGGACGCGGAGCCGGTCTTGATCTGTCCCACGCCAGTCGCTACGGCAAAGTCGGCGATGAAAGTGTCTTCGGTTTCGCCAGAGCGATGCGAGATCACGGACGTGTATCCATTGCGGCGGCCGAGGTCGATGGCGGCGAGCGTTTCGCTGACGGTGCCAATCTGGTTGAGTTTGATCAGGATCGAGTTGGCAATTCCCTTTTCGATGCCCTTGGCGAAGATCTCAATGTTGGTGACGAAGATGTCATCGCCCACGAGCTGAATCTTGCCGCCCAGCTCTTTGGTCAGCAGCGCCCAGCCTTCCCAGTCGTTTTCCGAGAGGCCGTCTTCGAGCGATACGATGGGATAATCTTTCACCCATTTTGCCCAATATTTCACCATGTCTTCGGAACTCTTGGCCGACTTGTCGGATTTCTTGAAGACGTATTTTCCATCCTGATAGAACTCGCTGGCTGCCGGATCGAGCGCAATCGCGATCTCTGCACCCGGCTTGTAGCCCGCTTGCTGGATCGCCTCCAGCACGACTTCAATGGCCTCGACGTTCGACTTCACCGACGGAGCAAAGCCTCCCTCGTCGCCGACCGCCGTGTTGTAGCCGCGCTTCTTCAGCACGCCCTTGAGCGTATGGAAAACTTCCACGCCCCAGCGCAGCGCCTCGGAAAACGACGGCGCTCCCACCGGCATCACCATGAACTCCTGGAAATCGACGTTGTTATCGGCGTGCGCGCCACCGTTAAGGATGTTCATCTGCGGCACCGGCAAGGTGTTCGCCGCTGCCCCGCCGAGATAGCGATAAAGCGGCATCTCAAACGCTCGGGCCGCAGCGCGAGCGGCGGCCATCGAAACCGCCAGGATCGCGTTGGCTCCCAGTCGCCCCTTGTTGGGCGTGCCATCGAGTTCGATCAGCCGGACGTCGAGCGCGCCCTGGTCCGCAGCGTCCGCCCCGCAGACAGTGTCGGCAATTTCGCCATTGACATTCGCAACGGCCTGCAGAACGCCCTTGCCGAGGAACTTCGTCTTGTCGCCGTCGCGCAATTCGACGGCCTCATGCTCGCCGGTGGAGGCGCCACTCGGCACAATGGCGCGCGCGCTGGCGCCGCCATCCAAAAAAACTTCCGCTTCAACGGTTGGATTGCCGCGCGAGTCGAGCACCTGGCGTGCGCGGACATCGGCAATACTTGTAAGAGGCATAAGTGCGTCCTTTTCTCGCTTGATGGATTTAGAACATCTTCGCTGAATGCAGGGGCCCAAGTGGCTGCGTTGACTACCCGAAAAGTGAATTATATCGGACATGGAGGAAGCAAGTGATGGCGCTGGGACATGCCCTTCGAATTGCCCTCCCAGCGGCCCCCCGGTACCCCATCCGTTATTGTCCCCGGTCGCAAGCTCGCTTACAGTCAGACTCAACATGAAGAACCGCACGGAAACTCTGGAGATCGGATCGCGCGCCCCGGATTTTTCGCTGGGAGCGGCCAACCGCGAGGGCATGTTCACTCTCGGCGGCCTGCTTGCGCAGGGTGCGCTGATTCTTGAGTTTCTGCGCGGGACTTGGTGCCCAAACTGCCGGAAGCGCATGATTCATGTCGAGTCGCGGCAACCGGGAATTGAAGCGGCGGGAGCGCAGTTGGCGTTCATTGCCGCAGAGAAGCGGGACGGCGTGTGGAAGCCGGGGAAGTTTCTGCGGAAACATCCCGTCTCCAGCGTTTTTTTGCTCGATGAGGACCGGGCGGTGACGAGGGCTTATGGACTCCATCACCGGTTCGGCGCGGACGCAATCGACATCGCGCACCCGGCCACGCTGGTCATTGATCGTAACGACATTGATCGCAACGACAATGATGGCGGCGGCTTCGTGCGCTACATCTATCGCGGCGTAAACCAGTTCGACCGCGCGCCGCTGGACGAGGTCCTAGGAGCTTTGGTTGGGCATTGAATTGTGTTGTGAATTGGGCCCTGCAAGAGAACGAAATTGAATTCTGGAGGCGGGAAGTACCATGAAAAAGACACTTGTGCTGACAGCGCTCATCCTGATCGCGGGCTTCGCGTGCGCGCAAACCGCTCTGCCCACCGGCACTGCCGTCAAGATGAAACTCGAGACCACGCTCGCAACCTTCAGTTCGAAAGCCGGAGATCCATTCTCGGCAAGAGTGACCGAGACGGTCGTGGTGGACGGCAAAACCGTGATTCCGATCGGCGCCACGGTCGAGGGCCGCGTCACCAGATCGAGCGAACCGCGGCGCATCGCCGGCAAGCCAACCATCGCCATCTTCCCGGAAAACCTGGCGCTTCCGAATGGAGACCGGTTCATGCTGAGCGCCACGCTGGTTGACACCAGCGCTCGCCACGGCACGGACGTCAACACGGAAGGTCAGTTCAAAGGCGCTGGCCACGATGGCAAAGACCTCACCGAAATCGGCATGGCAACCGGCGGCGGAATGCTGATCGGCGGTCTGGCGGGCGGCGGCAAAGGCTTCCTCATTGGCGGAGCCGTCGGCGCCACAGTGACCGTCACGCACTGGCTTGGGAAGCACCGTTCCGCGATGCTCCCCGCGGGCACGGAACTGGTAATGGAACTAAGCCGTCCGATGACGATGGCTGCCGCCAGCACCGGCCAGTAGGAACCAGTCGGAAATGGAGCCAGGTTTCAAGGTTGCCCGCTTTGAAACCTGGCTCTGTTTCACGCGCTTGCTGCCTGCAAATCTTCTTCCGCGAGCAAATCCAGATCCATCCACCCTTCGAGCGGTAATGCATCCACCGGCAGATGATTCTGCCACAAGCTGAAACGCAGGCGCAGGCGGACGGTCAGCACATCCGAAGGGTTCGGTCCCCGCACCTGGTCGATGCCCAGGGGAACCGCGAGCAGCCATGCGAGCGGCAGGCGAAACTCGAAATTCCGGTCGAGCGCCACCCGCGCAATATCTTTCGAGTCGGTTGAATCCGCCATTGCCTTGTCCGTTCCCAGTGTCACTTTCCAGGACTGCGTGCGGCCCCGATCCACCGCCGCGTCCAACCGCAGTTCGCAGCGGGGTTTCGCGGCATGGTGTGTCCACGACTCCAGATTCACCACGACTTCAAATGGATCTTGCGGCACTTTGCCGGCGAAATCCAGCCGGCCGTACACATAATCTTCGTCAATCCCGGCCAGCACTTCATCCATGAGAAACTGCTTGCCGTGCATGGCGCCCGAGCGCTGGTCCGCCGCGTAGCGCGCCGCCCCCATCCACTCGAAATAGCGCACCATATCGCCCGAGACCCTGGGATGGATATACGCGCTCTGCGGCGTGAACAAAGGCCGCACCAGTCCTCCGGCGATCGGCTGCGACAAATAATCCGGCGGCGTCCCGCCCAACGCCTGATAAACATTCGACAGGTGTTTGCGGTAGAGTTCGTCGAAGTCGCGATCGTTGGCCGAGTGGTGTTCCGGTCCGTACCACCAGTTCCAGTCGCTGCCCTCGGCGATCAAGATTTCTTCAAACGCCAGTTTGCGTTGTTTCTCGGATGCGCCCGCCGCGGCATGCGCATAAAAATTGCGCGCATGGTACAGATAATCCCAGGCCTTGTTGTCCTCCGGGGCGCCAATCCACACATTGAAGTTCGCGCCAATCCACGACCCCGGCACGACCGTCTTCAGGTATCCGACGTTGTTGTGGCGGGCAATCGCCTCCGTCACCGTCACGGCTTCCATCCCCGGATCTTTCTGCAACGCGTCGTAAAATCTGCGCAAGAATTCGCGGCCTGAATGCGGGTAGTATTCCCAGGCATTCTCGCCGTCCAAAATGATGGGGACCACGGCATCTTGCCCGTTGGCAATGACCGGCTGCGCCGACTCCTTGATCTTGTGGATGAGATTGCTGGCGGCGTCTTGCGGCGGCATTCCCGAATATACGAATCCGATCAGGTCGGAGAGGCTGTGGTCGCGGAAGATCAAATTCATACGCGCATCCGCATTTTCGTAGCGATAAACCGTGTAGAGGCGGTGCGCCAAATCCGAATTCAGATGGCCGTACCCATCGCGCGAGAAATTCGTCCCCAGACTTCGGCCCAGCACGCCTTCGTCGGTCGCCATCCACTTCACGCCAAGGCGGTGCGCAATGGCCAGTGCATCTTCGGAAACGCTGCCCTCCGACGGCCACACGCCTTGCGGCCGCATCCCAAACACCCTTTCGTGCAGATCGAGCCCGCGGCGCAATTGCTCGCGCGCGTCCTCGGGATGGCGATAGCGGTTCTGCGGCAAGGGCAGCCCCGGCCAGGAAACCGCACCCATCTCCGTGTCGCAGAGCAGCGGCAGAATGGGATGATAAAACGGCGAAGTCGAAATTTCGATCAGGCCTTTCTTTGCGGCCTCCGCATGCACCGGCAGAACACGCCCGAGCAGTTCCCGCTCCCGCACCATCACAAACCGCTGGTCTTCGAGCGTATAGTTGCGGCCCTTGCGGACCAGTTCGGCAACGTCCTTTTCCGCCAGAAAATATTCGTCGAACCAGCCAATCTGGGAAAGCACCTGCAAGTCGGTGAAATCCTGCGCCTGAAAATATTTCTCCGCGCGCTCCGGAGAATCGCCCGAGCCGTGAAACTTCTCCCAAAGCTCGCGATACCGCGGATAGCGCCCGATTACGTTGACCGGATTCGCCTGGAACAAATATTGCAGCGCAAACTGGCGTTCCCCGGCCGTCAGGTCTTTCGCGGGCTTTGCCGCCACCTGCAGAAAAGGATCGTGCGCCTCGCCCGAAACATAGTCCTGAATTTGCGTGACCAAGGAAGGCACCAGATTGAACGTCTGATGCACCTCGGGAAACTCATCCAAGAGCTTCACCATGCCGTAGTAATCCTTCAGGGCATGGAGGCGCGTCCAGGGCAGGCGATACTGCCCCGTTACCAGGTCTTTATAGAACGGCTGGTGCTGGTGCCATAGGAGGACAACGCGCAGTTTCGCCATGAGTTCTTCTTCTACCTAATCCATCGGCAAATTTTCAGTTTAATTCATTCTTCAGCGCGGCAGCGTCAGAAACCCGCGTCACTCCGGCACGGCCACACTATGGGACGCGGGGCGTCATTTTCCATTACTCTAGTTACGGATGGCCGTGGAAGGCGAAACGGGCGTCTTTCCTCCTGTGGAGAAGGGGCAAACCCCGTCTCTACCAAAGTTTCTGCATATATCTTTTCGCCGTGCGACTCTTATGAACTCAAAAGTCAAATTCATTTTCTTCGACGTGGGCAACACGCTGCTCTTCCCCAACCGCGAGCGCATTCACGCGCCCCTTGCCGAGCGCGGCTTCACGCCCGATGGCGAGCTTCTGCGCGACCTGGAATGCCGCACCAAGAACCAGTTCGATCGGATGCTGACTACAAACGGCAGCACCGATCACAGTTTCTGGTGGATGTTCTACACCCAGTTGTTCCTGGAGATTGGTCTCAAGGACGACGCCATCCGCGACCAGATCGTCGCCGGCATCCAGAAATCCGGCAATTGGGACCAGATTCGCCCCGGCACCGCTGAGATACTGCGCGAAATCGGCGAGCGCTACCCAGTCTCTGTCATCTCCAATGCCGACGGCGGAATCGAAGATGTGTTGCACCGGTGCGGCATCGCCTGCTGCTTCCGCACAATCACCGACTCCGGGCACGTCGGATACGAAAAACCGCACCCGGAAATTTTCTTCCAGGCCCTGAAGAGCATGAATGCCGCACCCGAAGAGAGCCTCTACATCGGCGACGTTTATTCCGTTGACTATCTCGGCGCGACTGGCGTTGGCATGGACGCTGTTCTGATGGACGTTCCTGGAGCCTACCGCAACAAGGGAGTGCCGCGCGTTGAATCGCTCGCGGAGTTGCAGGTCACTCTGCGCGTGGAACCGAACAATGCGTAACCATGCGCCAAGCTAGGGGAGCACCGGGGCTAGCGCCGCCTCCGCCAGCGGATCGACGCAGGGAGGTTGAAATGGAAACCAGCTACTGCACCGCAATCGCCCGGTGGTCGTGCGAATCGGGATCGATTTGCCGATAGAGATTCGCGAGCAGTTCCAGCCCATAGCGCGCCACAAAACTCACCCCCGCAACTTCGCGCTCCTGCAGCGCCTTGTGCGGAAATAGCGCGTGGCTCAAGGCATCCGCGTGACTCGTGACGACCTCGTTCCGCAGCAGTTCCGCGCGCGACGCGCGCCCGTGCAGCCGGTTGATCTGCTTCCACATGGTCATTCGAACGCTGTCCGCGGCGGCGATGAGGGTTGAATCCAGCTTGCCGATTGATTCCCGAAGAGCGGCCATGGTCTGCTCCGCGCTCGCGTAAGCTTCCGAAAAGCGAGCCTGCAACTCCGGCGGCAGCGAACGAGCGGCAATCGCTTCTCGAAGTGTTTCCGGACCGAGGAAGACATCGGGCAAGCCCAGGCGGTAGCGCGTCAGAATGCGCTCCGGCTTCGCTTCAACGAGCGTCGCCGAAAAACGCGGCAGGATCGGCGTCACGCGTCCGAGCAGTTTTTCGTAGACCACCGCGGCCTGCGCGAAGTATGCGACTTCGGCCGCTCCTCCCGTATAAACCAGCGTCGGCAGCAGGAAATCCTGCACCACGGGGCGAAACAGCACATTCGGGCTAAAGTTTTCCGGAGCCGATGTAATGCGATCAAGCAACTCTTTACCCGAGATATGCTCTTCACCGACCGCAAACTCACCGCTGCCCTTACCAACGAAGACGCCATTATTGCCATTGCTTTTTCGCCGCACTGCCGTACGCGCGCCATTCTGCACTGCAAAAAGCAGCGTGGTCGCCGCCGTCACTTTCACTTGCTGGCGATATCCCGACGCCTCGAGCGCCTTGCCCCGCCCGAGCAGCGCCTCGTCGAGTTCAGAGGCGCGCTCGATCGCAGCGCGGAACAGGGGTTTTGCGAGCTCATGGAATTCTTTGGCCGCGGGATCGAGCAGGATGACGCCCCACTCCGCAAACAGCCGGGCAAACAGCAACGCAAACGCACTGCCCAAAGTTTCACCCGGACGATACGCCTCGCGCAACCACGTCGCGGCCTCGGAATCTCCCAACAACGCGGCGGCACGCTCAACCACCGGCGAAATCTCCGGCCCAAACTTGACAGTTCCCACAGGCGCATCGGAGATGCCGTGACTTTCCACAGTCAGGAGTTCCGGAAGGCCGTTCTCCGCGAGCAACGCAACGTGATTGACCTCGGCCAAATCGTGGTCCTCGGTCGCCAGCCAGAAGATCGGGACGCAGTCCACTCCGCCTGCCGTCGCCTCTTCGGCCAGCTTGACCGCCGTCAGCGCCTTGAAAATCGAAAACAGCGGCCCGCCGAAAAGACCGACCTGCTGCCCCGTAACCGCCGCCAACGCCCCTCGCCGCAGCCGCTCAATATTGGCCAGCGCCTTAGGAGAAGCGCCCCACGCAAGATTCTGCCGCTCCAGAATTTCGCCGACCTTGCCGCGCCGCGCGGAGTCGTAAACCACGCGCCCGGATTCGTCCTTCACCCACTCAGAAAAAATCGCCGACCGTGGAAACATTCCACGAACGGCGGGAGCGTAAGCAAGATAATCAAGGAAAAGCCGCGAAGAATGCGGAACCTGCGCGAACGGCAAACTCTGCGATTTCATCGGCACATCTCCCGTGTGGCGCGGACACTCTTGTCCGCGCAAAGCCAGCGTCCGGCACGATCCTTTGCCGCACTCAAATACTTGTTCACAGATTCCCTGGCAATCGGCATAGGCTCTCAGGCTCTCGAAACACACAGCGTGGAAGTTCTCGCGCTTTCAAAAATAGCACTCCGCAGGCAGTGAACGCCAAACTCAACTACATCTGATGAGGCGGAAACGCCCAAGTTGCAGAGAGTACTAAGAACGTCGGGCTATGCGATGCGGAGGGCTGGAATGATGCGGCTCGGGTTGCTGGTGCTATGGCGGTCTAGCGCCAACCGCCCATGGGCAGCCTGCCGAATCGAACACCACAGCGGGAAGCCAAACCGCCTGTAGCCTTTTGTCCTGGGTTGACTTGCCTTCCGTTCGGGCCTACGATTTGCCGGTAGACGATGAGGGGAAGCAGCGTCTTCCCCATGGCAAACCAATGGGCGAGCCAAGACTCGCTCGCCGGCCAACCCCTTGGCCACTACCACACCGTCGGAATTGCACGGTCCCTAAGTACAAATCAAATCCATGGAGGATGGTTTATGAAGAATTTGTTCTTTGTTGGACTATTGGTGTTGTTATTGGTACCAGTGGTGGCGATGGCGCAGAGCCCTTTCGACGGTACGTGGAAAGAAGATATGAGCAGCATTCAATGGCCCGCGAAACCCGATGTGTTTTTGCTGCAGAATGGAATGTATGAGTGCAAGACCTGCGTGCCGCCGATCAAGGTTAAAGCCGATGGCGCAGACCAGAAAGTGACCGGGGATCCCTACAGCGACACTCTGAGTGTAAAGGTCATCGACGACCACAACCTCGAGACCACGAGCAAGAAAGATGGCAAGGTAGTCGGAACCGCAAAAATATCGGTCTCATCCGACGGTGACACCTTGACGGTCAATTGGACTGACAGCGGGGAACCGAGCGGAGGAACGCAAACCGGCACAAACACAGAAAAGCGCGTCGCAAAAGGGCCAGCCGGTGGGAGCCTGATCTCCGGTTCGTGGCGCATCGAAAAAGAGAATGCGTCCGCAGACGCACTCACTTGGACCTACAAGATGAATGGAAATGAACTGGCCATGACGAGCGTCGCCGGTCAGTCCTATAACGCCAAACTGGACGGAACGGACGCACCCTTCAAGGGCGATCCCGGAGTCACCAGCATCTCGGTGAAGAAGCTCAGCAAGGACACGCTGGAGGAAACACGCAAGCGCGATGGCAAGGTCATCTCCATTGCTAAAATGACAGTTTCGGCCGATGGCAAGACCATGAAGTGGATTTTCGAAGACAAGCTGCAAGGAACAACTATGAAGGGCTCCGCGCAGAAACAGTAAGCTGTCGTGATTGGAAAGAAGGCCCGGTACTGGCACCGGGCCTTTTGGTAAGGAACGGAAGTTATGGTTGAGGCAACCCGGCGCGATCACCCACGGCCAGAAATAAATCCGTTTCAGACACTGCAGCCCGCTATTTAATTCTTCTCGAACACCACCGCAATCTTATCTTCGTACGTAACCCGCCACTCTTGCGGGAGCTCGCGGAGCAGGTTGGCTAGCGTCGAATCGGCGGGCAGGAGCGCCGTCCGTATCTGCCACTTTTCTAGCACGCTCTGCCATCCCGGTTCGCCATGGGTAAGGATCACGTACTGGCGAATCCGCTCCGAGCCGTAAAGATCGTGCCGGTCATCGACCACAACCAGCCGCTCGGGATACATACGGTAAATGAGATACCCTCCCCACGAATCGGTGGAGAATACGGGCTCCGTGACTGGTGGCTCATACAGGTTTTCTTGCTGCAGAAAATTCACCGCCGCAACCGGCACTTTATTGGGATCGAATTGCGCATGAATCAACTGCCGCGAACCCAGCCATCCTCCGTGAAGGCAAATCGCGAATGCCAAGGCCACCGAAACAACGGGCCACAGATGGCCGCGAAGCTGCATTTCCTGCGCGCCCATGCGGCCGGAGAACTCTGCAATCCGCGCCGTGCCATTGCGCAGCCATGCCCACGCACCCGGCTTCTCCGCCAGCGCAACAAAGTTCGCCCACAGCATCGGCCCGGCGATCAGCACCAGGAGCATCGACGACACCGGAAGGTTGCGCGACGCATAGAATCCCGCATACACCGCCAGCAACACGACCAGCAGGTGACTGAGACGGAGTTTGCCGCGATTGTCCAAAAGACGATTGTTCGAAGGACGATCATCCGAAGAATGATTTCCCGCAAACGCGATCAGCGTCAGAGCCAGAATGGCCACGAA
>JBEKQG010000048.1:0-36391 GCA_049519955.1 Terriglobales bacterium | reverse complement strand
GCACCCGTTCCTCCGGCGACAAGTAACTGAATATATGGTTCTGCTGATCGTCTGCTCCTCGCATGCTTCTTCGTAACATACACGGCTGTGGATTGGGAGTAGTTTTTCAGCAGCGTGCTAGATAGGAAAGTTTCTTCTTCGTTGGCGCTACCGGCCTCGCATCCACGGGCGTCTGCGAAGGCGTCGCCGTTGCTGCTGCCACTTCCTGCTTGGAGCGCTGCGCCTGCCAAGCCTCCCATTGCGCGTAGTCGGCAAAGGTATCGGCCCCTCCCTTCCCGTTCAGTCCGAGCACGATGCTGGAGACGCGGTCGAGCATGTAACGGTCGTGCGTTACCAGCACTAACGAGCCGGGAAAGTCGAGCAGGCTTTCTTCCAAGATTTCTAGCGTCGGGATGTCGAGGTCGTTGGTGGGTTCATCGAGCAGAAGAATGTCTGCGGGCTGAAGCATGAGCTGCGCGATCAGGACGCGGGCGCGTTCGCCTCCGGAAAGGCGGCCAACGGGTTGGCTGAGTTGCTCACCGGTAAAAAGAAATCTTGCCGCCCATCCGGCAACGTGAATTACGCGGTCGCGATAGACGACGGAATCGCCTTCGGGCGCGAGTGCGCGCCGCAGAGTTACATCGGGATCGAGCGTGCGGCTCTGGTCGAAGTACACGATGCGCAGCCAATCGGCGCGGCGAATCTCTCCACTGGCCGGAGCGATATCGCCTTGCAACAATCGAAGCAGCGTCGTCTTGCCGCTGCCATTCGGGCCCACGAGGCCCACCCGCATTCCTGCCGTGAGGATGAAGTTGAGCCCGTCGAACAATTCGCGAGTTCCCATGGCGCAGGTCACATCCCGCAATTCGATCAGGCGCTTGGTCTTGCGGTCGGTGGCGGAAAAATCAATTTGCGCGGTCGCGCTGCGGGTCCGCAAATTCAGGTCGGCCAGCTCGCCCATGAGTTCGCCGGCCTTGCTGATGCGAGCTTTGGACTTGCGCGTCCGCGCTTTCGCTCCTCGGCGAAGCCATTCGATTTCTCCGTGAACAAGATTCTCGAGCGCTTCCTGACGGCGCGACTGCGCGTGCAGGAATTCTTCTTTCTTTTCCAAAAACGCGCTGTAGTTGCCGTGGACGCGCAGCGAACCGTCGGGATAAATGCGATTGAGTTCGGCCATGTCGGTTGTGACATTCTCGAGAAAGTAGCGGTCGTGGCTGACGATCACGCTGGCGAATGCCGCTCCTTCAAGCAGATCTTCGAGCCATGTGATTCCGGGAAGGTCGAGGTGGTTGGTGGGCTCGTCGAGCAGGAGGATGTCGGGATGCTGCACCAGGGCTTCGACAATTGCCAGGCGCTTCTGCCATCCGCCCGACAACTCCGCCGCCCGCGCTTCGACATCTTCAAAACCGGCGCGGCCCAGTGTCTCGGCAAAGCGAGCGCCGCGCTCGGAGCCAGTGACGCCGGCGAGATCGAGGGCGCTTTCGATCACTGAGCGCACCGTGGCTTCGGGATTGAATTTTGAATCTTGCTCGACACAGGCCAAGCGAGTTCGTTTGCGAAGCGATACCTCTCCGCCATCGGGCGCAACGTCGCCAGCGAGAATTCGTAGCAGAGTGGATTTGCCGGAGCCGTTCGGGCCAATCAGGCCGATGCGATCTCCTTCAGAAATGGTGAATGAAACACTCTGGAACAGCGGGTTCGCTCCAAAGGCCTTCGAAATTTCCTGCGCGTTGACAATGGGCGGCAATGAGTTGCGGTCTCCGAGCTGTGTTACTCCAGATTATCAGTTGAGGACGGTGAGGCGCTGAACCTACTGCGCGATTACTTTCTGGCGCAAGTCCTGCGCAGCTTGCGCCACGCCTTCCGGCGTGCCCAGATCGCGCCAGTAATATTCATCGGCGCGGAAAGCGAGGATTTTCTCTCCCAGGGCAGCGAGACGCAAATACGAAGAGATGATGGAAAAAGCGCCATCTTCGCTCATCATTGCGAGAAGACGCGGAGAAATGACCTGGACACCGCAAAACGCCAGCGGGCGCGCTTGCTGGGAAGATCGAATCGCTGAAGGCCGCGCTAACTCCGGTTCTCCATCGCTTCCGGCTTGCCGGCCGCAGAGCTGTAGCTGGTCGTCGAACAGCAGGTAGCGAGAGGTCTTGCGTTCCTTCACGGCCAAGGTCGCCAGAGCCTGATTTTCATTGTGAAATTGCACGATGCGCCGGAGATCGATCGCGCTGAGAACATCGACATTGTGCACGATGAAGGGCTCGCCGGGATGGCCGGGGCCTTCGACAAAAAAGTGCGCGGCCTTTTTCAGGCCGCCGCCGGTGTCGAGCAATCCATCCTCGCGCGAGACTTCGATCGTCATGCCGAAGTTATCGTTCGCTTCCAGGTATTCCACGATCATGCCGGCGAAGTGATGCACGTTGACGATCGCTTCGCGAACTCCAAAGCTGCGCAGGCGGGAGAGCGCAATCTCCAGCAGCGTCCGGCCATTGATTTCGACGAGCGCCTTGGGACAGTTGTCGGTGAGCGGGCGCAATCGGGTGCCGAGGCCAGCGGCCAGAATCATTGCTTTCATGGATTCAACTGCTCCTGCTCGCGATGACGCACCACCACTTCCACTCCGTTTCTGCCGCGCAAATGTGCCGCTAACGCCTCCGCGAGATAGACCGAGCGATGCTGGCCGCCCGTGCAGCCGAACGACACCATCAAGTGCTTGAAGCCGCGGCGCTCATAAGTGCTTACGGTCGCGTCCACCAGCGACATGACGCTGGCGACAAACTGGCGCACGCTCTCCTGCTGGTTGAGATAGTCGATCACGAGCGCGTCTTTGCCGGTGAGCGGCTGGAATCGCTCTTCGCGTCCGGGATTCGGCAGGCTGCGGCCATCGAAAACAAATCCGCCGCCATTGCCGGTCTCGTCTGGCGGCAGGCCGCGGTGAAACGAAAAACTGAAAATCCGCACCGTCAACTTCGCCGGTTCGGAGGTCAGGCCTTGCAATTTTTCCGAGGCCACCATGCTTTTGAAGGCTTCCATCAGCGCCGGCAACGCTATGGGCAACTCCACGTTGTGAAGCAGCCAGCGCAAATTCTTCAGCGCGTAGGGCACGCTTTGCAAAAAATGCTCTTTGCGCTCGTAAAATCCTCGAAAGCCATAGGCGCCCAGCGCCTGCATAATGCGGACGTAAACGTAAGCGGGGTAAAACTGCATGAACGCGGCACGATCGAGATCGACGAAACCGGCAAGCGTGTCGAGATAATGATCGAGCAATTGCTGGCGCAGCTCCGGCGATAGATCGGCCTTGGCATCGTACAACAGAGAAGCGATGTCGTATTGCAGAGCGCCTTTGCGTCCACCTTGATAGTCGAGGAAGAACGGCTGGTCTTCGTTCAGGTCTTTGTTCAGAACTCGGCGCAGCATGATGTTGCGGGATTGGAAATCGCGATAGAGAAAATAATCGCGGCTGGCGGTCAGCAGAAACTTCGTCAGGCGGCTGAAATCGTTCTCCAGCGCCTGCTCGTTGAACGGAATGCCGGCGAGCCGGAGAAAGTAATACTTGAAATAATTCAGGTCCCACGCGATGGACTGGCGATCGAAACTCGATCGCGGATAACACACTTTGTAGTTCAGATCGCCGCCCGCTTCGACTTGAAAGCGCGGCAACACGGCAACGACTTTGCGATAGACCGCGACGGCTTCAGGAGCGATGACGGCGCCGCTGCGATGGTTCGAGAGAAACTCAAAAAGTGTGGTGCTGCCGAGGTCCTCTTCAAGATAAGCGCCGTTGCTCAAATCTTCGGCATAAATCTCGGGCACCGGCAAACCGTGCCGGCGAAAATGGCGGGAAAATTCAAGGAACGCGACGTTCTCTTCGCGCACGTCATAGAGAATGCCAATCGCGCTCAGTTGATCGCTCGAAAGCCGGACGATCTTGCGGCCCGAGCCGCCGAGCTGGCCCTGTAGCGGCTGCACGCGCTCCACCGGCGAGTGGAAATGCCGCTCAAAGAGTGTTTGAAGAACTTCCATGAATCCGATTCCCATCAATTCCGTTTACACATTGGCGCGCACCAAAAAGCGACAGACGACTTCGCCGCCAGGTCGGCCGATTTGCCCGGATATTGGCCGTGGCGGCTTGGCTCTACGCTGGGTTCGCGCGCGAACCAGCAGCGTCGTCAGTGGCTCATGCCAATACCCCCATAACGATACCATTGGACGCGCCCGATCGAATTGTGGAACCGGCCCCTCCTTTACCAGCCCCGAGCAACGTCCCGGATGGGTTGGGAGGCCTCCCAGGAAACCGAATTCTCTGGTACATTGCACCCTGCCAATGCAGCGGGCGATACGCAACTTCGATCCTACGCACCGAATTGGATGCCTTTGCGCTCGCGGCCCAGCGCCACAACCACCGCCGCCAGCGTGAACACCACAAACGCAGTCAGCGCCATCGCGTTTGCGTAGCGGGTATGTTCGGCAAGAGTTGCCTCCATGTATGCAACCGAGCCGGCGAGCAGCACGCCGCACTGGTAAGCGAATCCGGGAAGGAATCCGCGCACCGAGTCGGGCGACAATTCCGAGAGGTGCGCCGGAATGATGCCCCACGCTCCCTGCACCATGAACTGGATCATAAAAGCTCCGACGATCAGCAACGCCAGCGACGGAGCATAGGCCCACAGAGGGACCAACGCGACCGCGCTCACCAGCGCGGCGATCATCGCCCGGCGCCGTCCGAAGCGGTCGGACAACAACCCAATCAGCAGGCCGCCGAGAATCGCTCCCACCATGGAGATTGCCGTAATCACCGCGCGCTTGGCCGGGCCCATGCCCCACTGGCGCTGCAAGAAGGTCGGGAACATATCCTGCGTGCCGTGCGAGGCGAAGTTCATCATCATCATTAATAAGGTCAGATAGAGAAACAGTTTCCAGTGGGAGCATATCTCGCGGCCCAGACTGCTCCAGCTCGACTGCCGGGTCTTTTCCCAGACCTCCGATTCTTTCACCCGGTAGCGGACGAAGAGCCCCAGCAGCGCCGGCAGTCCTCCGATAAAGAACATCGGCCGCCATCCCCAGCGGGGAAAGACGAAGAAGAAACAAACCGCCGCCAGAAGATAGCCCAGAGCGTATCCCTGTTGCAACATCCCGGAAAGAAGCCCGCGCAAACGCGGCGGAACTTTTTCCATGGCCAGTGACGCGCCCACGCCCCACTCTCCGCCCATGCCGATGCCGAACAACGCGCGCAGCACCAGGAAAGTAGTGAAGCTATGCGCGAAGCCAGTGAGCACCTCGACCACGGAGTAGAAAACGAGGTCGATCATCAGCGGGATGCGGCGCCCGTAGCGGTCCGCCATCAGTCCAAAAATGAATGCGCCAACCGGACGGAACATGAGGGTGAGAGTGAGGGAGAGAGCGATCTTTGCGTCGGAGCGGTGAAATTCCTGCGCGATGGCCGTCAGCGAGAAGACGACCAAAAAGAAATCGAAGGCGTCAAGCGTCCACCCCAGGAAACCGGCGAAGACGGCCGCACCGTGGCCGCTTCTGACCGGGAGTGTCGCCGAAGAATTGGCCGGTGGAGTCACGGTTTCTTCCGGTACGGATGCATCCGGCGTGACCCTCAAGTTCTCTCCTCTTGATCGGAACTGCGTCAAGTGCAACGTCGCTGACCAGCATACACGGATCGAACCTTCCCGGCAGTGCCGAGTGCAGGCAGCACCGGTGAAGCCGCTCTCCGGTCACACAGCAACCGCGGGCAAAATCTCCCCGCGGCAACTCCCCAGGCCGATGCGGCGAAACCCATCTCTTTCCGCAAATCCCCGCAGAATGACCTCGTCCCCATCTTCCAGAAATTTTCTCTGCTCTCCCGTCGGCAGCGTCACCGGATCCTTGCCGCGCGAAGTTAGCTCCATCAGGCATCCTCGCGCGGCCTTGTCCGCGCCCGACACGGTCCCGCTCGCCAGCAGGTCTCCGGCGCGCAGATTGCAGCCATTGCTCGCGTGATGCGTCAGCATCTGCGCCACGGTCCAGTACATGTCGCGAAAATTGCTGCGGCCCAGCAGCGCAGGAGCCATGCCAGATTCCCGCATCCGCGCCGACAACAGCGAAACTTCCAACCATAAGTCGAGACCGCCGTGTTCCCGATCGCTCTGGCTGGAAAGGTAAGGCAACGGCACCGGATCGCCCTTCCCCCGCGCAAAGGCAGCCGCGCGAAACGGAGCGAGCGCTTCCATCGTCACCACCCACGGCGATAGTGAAGTCGCAAAACTCTTCGCCAAAAAAGGCCCCAGCGGCTGATACTCCCAAGCCTGCATGTCGCGCGCCGACCAATCGTTCACCAGGCAGATTCCGAAAATGTGGTCTTCCGCTTCGCCGATTGGAATGCTCTCTCCCAACGAATTTCCGGCGCTGACAAAAAAACCCAGCTCCATTTCGTAATCCAACGCCTTGCTCGGCCCGAATCTCGGATCTGCCTCGCCGTCGCGCGTCTGGCCGCACGGGCGCCGGACGGGCGTTCCCGCCGCCGCGAGCGACGACGCGCGCCCGTGATAGCCAATTGGAATGTATTTGTAATTCGGCAGCAACGGACTGTCGGGGCGAAACAGCTTGCCAACATTCGTGGCGTGAAAAATCGATGCGTAGAAATCCGTGTAGTCGCCGACAACCGCGGGCAGGAGCATATCCACATCCGCCTGCGCGATGACATGGCGCGCCGATGCTTGCCGGTCGGAAGCAGGCGCGTCCGCGCGCAAAATCGCATGAAGCCGCCGCCGCAAAGTGCGCCGGGGACCGGCTCCGAGCGCCATCAACGGATTCAGCGCGCCGTTTGCGCAAGCATTCGCCGCCAGCCCCGCACTGTCGTCGTCAGGCGCAAGCAAGCCCTCGCTTTGCGCTCCCGCCAAGTCGAGAATGCGGTCTCCGATCGCAACTCCCACTTTCGCCTCGGAGCCTGCATCGCGCCCTCGAAAAACTCCGAAGGGCAAGTTCTGAATGGGAAAATCCGCGTCGGCAACGTTGGCGGATTCCACCCAACTTTGCACCCTGGGATCGTGCGTCTCGTCGAGAATAGGCTTCATAGCAGGTGTTTCAGACGGCAGATAACTCTCGTCGACTCTCGGTATGACAAAATTCTGGAGCTTAGCCGCCCGGCCTCTTGAACTTCCTTCTCAATCCCTGCCAGCACTCGAAGTACTGATGATCGAGTTCGGAAGTCTCCAGCGCGAACTTTGTCGGCTGGCAGACGAAGCGGGTCTCGAACATGAACGCCAGGGTGCCACTTTGATAGACCGGCTTCAGTTCGGCGTTGCTCGCTTTTTCAAACGTCTCAGCGTCGGGCCCGTGGCCAGCCATGCAATTGTGCAGGCTGGCGCCGCCCGGTACGAACCCTTCCGCCTTGGCGTCGTATTCGCCGCGGATCAGCCCCATGAACTCGCTCATGAAATTGCGATGAAACCACGGCGGACGAAACGTATGCTCGGCGACCATCCATCGCGGCGGAAAAATTGCGAAGTCCATATTGGCCGTGCCCGGAATTTCCGACGGCGACGTCAACACGGTATAAATCGACGGGTCGGGATGGTCGAAAGTCACGGTATTCATGCAATTGAAGTTCGCCAGATCGTACTTATAAGGAACATAGTTCCCATGCCAGGCGACAACGTTCAGCGGCGAGTGGTCGATTGCCGCCTCCCAAAGTCTCCCCTGGAACTTAGCCGCAATCCGGTAATCGCCTTCTCGATCTTCAAACTGTGCCACCGGCGCCAGAAAGTCGCGCGGATTCGCCAGCCCATTCGCGCCAATCGGGCCCAGGTCCGGCAGACGAAGCAACGCACCGTAGTTTTCGCAGATATAACCACGCGCCTCTTTCTCCACCAGCTCGACGCAAAAACGAATTCCCCGCTGAATCACCGCGATCTCGCCGGGACCGGCTTCGAGAACGCCCATCTCCGTGCGCAGCAGCAACCGCCCCCTTTGCGGCACAATCAACATCTCGCCATCAGCGTTGTAAAAGAAACGGTCCGTCATCGAGGCGTTAGCGGCGTAGATGTGGATCGCAACGCCGGCGTGCGCATGCGTGTTGCCATTGCCAGCCATGGTGATCAGGCCATCGATGAAGTCGGTGCGCTCGGCAGAAGCCGGAATCGAAATTGGCGCCCAGCGCAACTGGTTCGGTGGAGTCGGCACTTCGTCAAAGGGCGCGCTGCGCAGTCTTCCCGGGCTGACGGGCTGAAACGGCTTGTGCGCTACTGACGGACGGATCCGGTAAAGCCACGTCCGGCGATTCGCCGCGCGCGGCGCGGTGAATGCCGTGCCGCTGAGTTGTTCGGCATACAATCCGTTCGCCACTTTTTGAGGAGAATTCTGCCCGCGTGGCAATACGCCCTGCACCGCCTCGCTCCAGAACTCGTTGCCGAAACCCGACTGGTAGCGCAATTCGGCCTGCGCGGGCGTCTTCGCTCTTGCGTTTGCCGCTTTAGTATTCGTCATCGCTACAGATTTCCCCGCCGCGCTTGCTCTAATTCAATCGATTCAAACAGCGCCTTGAAATTCCCTTTGCCAAATCCGCGGCATCCTTTGCGCTGGATAATTTCGAAGAACACAGTCGGACGATCCTCCACCGGCTTCGAGAAAATCTGCAGCAAGTAGCCTTCGTCGTCGCGGTCCACGAGAATGCCGAGCGAGTGTAACTCCGCCAGCGGCTCCTCGATGGGCCCGACCCGCGACGGCAGCGCCTCATAATAAGTGTCGGGAACGCGCAGGAAATCGAGCCCGTTGCGTTGTAATTTGGCGACCGTGTACAGAACATCCGCGCACCGCAACGCGACGTGCTGCGCCCCCGCTCCGCCGTAGGCTTCGATGTATTCCTCAATCTGGCTCTTCTTGCGCGCCGGCGCAGGCTCGTTGATCGGAAACTGCACCGCATGAGAATCGTCCGACATGACGATGCTCATCAACGCGCTGTACTCCGTCGAAATGTCCTTATCGTCGAACGTGATGTAACGATGGAAGCCGAAAACGCGCGTGTAGTAATCCGCCCAAGACTGCATCTTGCCAAGCTCCACGTTGCCCACGATGTGGTCGATGCGCAGAATGCCGCAGTCGTCCCCGGCGATCTGCGCCGCCATGAACCCCGGCAGGAATGGCCCTTTGTAATCTTTGTAGGAGATCAGCGAGTGGATGGTGTCGCCATAGGTGTGGATCGCGGCGCGGCGAATGGCCCCGTGCTCGTCCTTTTCGTCGTGCGGACCTTCGGCCGGCTGCGCTCCGCGGCGAACGGCTTCGGCAAACGCCCGGTCTGCATCGTCCACTTCGAACGCGATGTCGCGCACGCCATCGCCATGCTTGCGGATGTGCTCCGCGGCCAGGTCGTCGGGCGTCATCGGCGTCGTGAGAACGAAGCTCGCCTTGCCCTGACTCAGCGCATAGGAGGCTCGCTTACGCTGGCCTGTTTCCAGCCCGCTGTATGCGACCTGTGAAAAGCCGAATCCCTTGCGATAGAAGTACGCTGCTTGCCGGGCGTTGCCCACCCAGAATTCGACGTGGTGAATGCGTTTCAGTTTGAGTGGATTTTCCATCCCCTTGCTACCCCGCATTCCATCTTCGCATATTCTGCCGTCACTTCAAGTGCCGCATAGGTTTTGAACCCCACGCCGCTTCGCCGCCCTTAGCGCACTTCAATCGACACCAGTTCCCCTTCATTCTTTCCCAGCGCACGGTAGTTCACCGACACCAGGCGGTTTTTCCAATCGCAGGAGAATTGGTCTTCGCCAATCACCTGCAACGATTTGTAATCCGAAGCATGCAGCTTGTAAGTCGTCATGCCGCTCAAGATAGTGACCGTGGCCTCGGGCGGCTTCGAGCAATCGCTACTTACGATCTTGCCTTTCAGAAATTGCACGGGCCCGGTCGTCCCCGGTTTTGCCTGCTCCGGCTTCGTCGCCGCATCCTCATCTTCTGCGGCGTTCGCAGCCGCCGCAGCCGCGCCCGCTGGCGCCGCGTTTTCTCCCGCTCGCTGCGGACGCACTCCATACTTCTGCAGCGTCTCCAAGTCTTCCAGTTCCTGTTTCGCCGCTTCCGCGGCCGTACGGTCCGGCCCCGCCTTCAGCCGCGTAAACATCTCCCGCGCCAAGTCCCACTTTTTCCCCGCAACATAAATCTGCCCCAGGTTGAACTGATACTCCGCATTCCGCGGCGACAAAGCGATGGCCTGCCGTTGCGCCTCCAGCGCCGAGTTGATTCCGCCGCCCTCCACTCGCGCCATTCCCAGCATGTTATAAGCGTCTGCGAAATCCGGATACCAATCCGCAACCGCCCGCAGGTCCTGCATCATGTTCGCCAGCCCCTGCATCTCCTGCCGCGTCGCTTGCGCCTTCTGATATTTGACCGCCGAGCGGTAATACCAAATCCAGGGATCGCGCGGATTCAACTCCGCCGCCTTCTCCAGTTCCTTGCTCGCCGCGTCGAACTTCTTCTGCCGCAAGTACTCCTGCGCCAGCCCGCGATGCGCCGCCTCATTGTCTTTCGGGACCTCCGTGAGCTGCTGCAAATCGTGCACGGCCTGGTCGCGATGCTCCGGAATGCGCGCCATCACATCGCCAATCGCCGCTCGCGCCTCCTCATCTTTGACCGGAGTAACTGTCATCCCGATATCGTCCGCGCCAAACGGCAGCGCCAGACGATCCGGCTGCTGCACGTCCACCGGCTGCGCAACCGGCTTCTTCGCTTGATCGAGCGCAATGCCCAGCCCGCTCAGCGTTTTGAAATATGTCTTCACTTCCTCTTCCATCTGGTCCGGCGTCATGTCGAACGCCTGCACCACCGCCTTTTCCACCGGCACTTTCTGGTTCTGAACCAGATCGAAGTAAGTCCCCGCTTCCGGCATCTTTTGTTTGTTCACGAGATAGTGCATGACGATCCACGACTGCGCGTAATACAACGTGTTATGCGTTCCCTCGCGCGTCCCCGACCCGTCGTGCTTCATCGTGAACAGGTCCACCATCGACAGCCACACAGGAGAACTCGCCAGTTGGGTCAGCGACTGCGGCGTCTTCGGGTCGCGCCGCATTCCAACCAAGTCATCGAAGGCGTCTTCATGCCATTCCGGTTGCAGTTCCGGATCGGCTCCTATCTCCACTTGCTTGCCGATGTGTATCGACCCAAAATATTCCGCCATCCCTTCGTCGAACCAGCCCTGTGCCGGAGGATAGTTGTAATTCAAAAAATAATGCGCCAGCGAATGCGCCACCGCCTGCCAGGGATCGATGGCAAACAGATCCAGCACGATATAAACCCGGTCCGGTCCCGGCACATAAAACCCAGCCGCATGACTTTGTTTCACGGGAGCAACCAAGCCATATTGGTTATCGTTCTTGAGCGCAATCACAGTGATCGGCACCGGCATTTTCAGCTTGTCTTTCAGAAGCAGTTGTCCAAAAACCGAGCGCATCTGCTCCATCCGCAAAGCCACTTCCCGCCCCCGTTTGTCGCCCCCATCCGTAATCACGGAAAAATGCGCGGAATGCACTTCAATCCACTTGGGCTCGTCCTTGGCGAATGCCAGTTGCGATGAGAAGAAGTTCAGCACAGCCAACATTGTCAGCAGCGCAATAGCGCCGCCCCCTATCTTCGCAATTGCAAATGGATGTCGGTTGCTCATGACGACCCTGAGAGCTTTCCAGCAAATGCTAGCACGGCTCCGCTCGGTGGGCACAAGCGAGTCACTGCCACCGGGAAATACTGTCGCAAGACCTTCACCGCATTCGCGCCGGGAACAACCGAAAACTCCTGTGATACAGTCGATACTTTGCGCAGCACTAGGGCCAGCGACGCATTCGATATTGTATGGAACGCAACATCAACTTGACTTTCCAATTCGCGGAATACATCACGCACTAAGGAGACGCCATGCAAAGCCGCATCGTGGGCACGACCATGCCCGTTCTTGAATTCACGCTCGATCCCAACGATTCCATCATCTCCGAGGCTGGAGAACTTTCCTGGATGACGCGTTCGATCCAGATGACCACTCACACCCAGTTCGGCGGAGGCGGAGGAATTTTCGGCGCCCTCAAGCGCGTCGCCGGCGGCGGAAGTCTCTTCATGACCGAATACCGCGCCACGGACGCAAGCGGCGATATCGCGTTCGCAACCAAGCTCCCCGGCCACATCGTACCCGTCGAAGTCGGCCCCGGGCACGAATACATGATTCACCGCCATGGCTTCTTGTGCGCCACGCCGCAGATTCAAATCGGCGTTGGATTCCAGCAATCGCTCGGCGCCGGTATCTTCGGCGGCGACGGCTTCATCCTCCAGCGCCTCAGCGGGCAAGGCACTGCCTGGCTCGAACTCTCCGGCGAACTTGTCGTCAAAGATCTTCAGCCCGGAGAAACTCTGCGCGTCCACCCCGGACACGTCGGCGCTTTCCAGTCCAGCGTTTCGTTTCAGATCACGACTGTCCCCGGAATCAAGAACATGATTTTCGGCGGCGATGGAATCTTTCTTGCAGCGCTCACCGGCCCCGGCCGGATCTGGCTGCAAACCCTCCCCATCGCCAAACTGGCGCACGAACTGATGGAATATATGCCACGGCCCTCCAGCGACGCCACAAAGGGAGGAGTGGTCGGCGGAATTGTCGGCTCGGTTCTGGAGGGAATGAAATAATAACCACGGCATGAATCCACCAGCGCAGGCCACGACCGCAGTCGCACCACTCGCCGCTTCCCGCCTCGCCCGCCTGGCATGGATCGACTGGATGCGCGGCCTGGCCTGCGTCCTCATGTTCCAGACCCACTGTTACGACGCCTGGCTGGGCGGCGAGGCCCGCGACTCCCGCTTTTTCCAAGGATCGCAACTCCTCGGCACGCTGCCCGCGCCCCTCTTTCTTTTTTTGGCCGGAATCTCTTTTGCCCTGGTTACCGGAAAACTGCTTCGCAAAGGCCTGGCCCCCGCCGAAATCACCCACGCCATGCTCCGCCGCGGCGCGGAAATCTTCGCCTTCGGACTCCTCTTCCGCGTCCAGGAATTTGTCATCTCCTGGGGATGGGCCCCTTGGTCCGACTTACTCCGCGTCGACGTCCTCAATATCATCGGACTTTCCATGATGCTGATGGCGTTGCTCTGCGGCTTAGTCCTGCACGTGTGGAGAAGGGCGCCCTCACCCGTCCAAGCCGGGCGCAGCTCCGCAGCCACCGGTAGCCAGGGCCAGTCCGGCTTCGCATTATCAGCCGCCGCCATTGCCGCCGCGTCTGTGATCGCCTTACTAACTCCACCGCTTCACACCACCTGGCGGATAACTTGGCTGCCCTGGCCAATCGAGTCCTACATCAACGGATGCCACAATCTCGGCGCTCCCCAACCTTGGCTCTTTTCGATTTTTCCCTGGGCCGCCTTCGCCTTCGCCGGTCTGGCCGCCGGGTTTGTTCTCTTTAGCGATCGGGCCCGCGCCCACGCCGCCCAGACTTTAGCTCTCCTCGCCGCCATCGGGGCCGGCGCGATCTTCGCAGCCTGGCAATTCGACCACTCATCCTTTCATCTTTATTCCACCTATAACTACTGGCATACCAGCCCGAACTTTCTGATGATGCGCGTGGGTCTCCTGCTAATGATCGCTTTCTTGAGTTATGCCTGGTGCCGCTGGGGACTTGGAACTCGCGGCTTCAGCCCGCTCATCCAACTGGGCCAAACCTCCCTCCTCGTCTACTGGGTCCACATACAATTCGTCTACGGACGTTTTTCCCTGCTGCCTAAACGGGCCGATACCACCTTGACCGCCTCGCGTGGACTGCTGGAAATTTGTCTATTTATGTTGGTACTCTCCCTGCTGCGCACAAGGATTGACTGGAAAGGAATCGACTGGAAGAAGATAGCGGGCCGAATCCGGCCCGCATAGGTGTTCGTAAAGCAGTAAGTGACGCAGTTGCCCTCGCCGCGGCTGGAGCGTTAAGTTGTGACCTATGAAAAACCCTATTTCTGGAGACCGAAGGGTGGCTCTCACGCGATGAAGATCACGATGATCGGTCACAGCACGGTCCTGATCGAAGTTGCCGGCCAGCGCATCATTACCGACCCTTACTTCGGCTTGCACGGCAATCCCGCCTATGCACGGCCTCGGCCACCCGCTCGCTCGCGGGAAGAATTGAGCAACGTCGATCTGGTCCTCGTCTCGCACAACCACTTCGATCACATCGACCGCCGATTTCTCCGCGCCTTGCCGCCATCCGTGCCGGTCCTCGCCCCCGCCGCCTCGGCCTGGATGACGCGCCTGAAGGGAGGCCGAAACGTGATCGGCCTTAAGCCCTGGGAGCGGAGATCGTTCGCTGCCGTCTCTATCACGGCAGTGCCCGCCCGCCACGTGACTTTCACCGCCGGATACATCGTCGAGGCTGACAGTAAGCGGATCTATTTCGCGGGCGACACTTATCTCGCCGGTTTTATGGAGAGAATTGGCCGCGAGTTTCGGCCGGATGTCGCGTTGATTCCAGTCACGACCTTCCGTATCCCCATGACCATGGGCGAGACGCAGGCGGTGGAAGCGGTGCGGCTTCTCGCGCCCCAGATCGTGATCCCGATACATCTCGGAATCGTTCCGCGCTCTCCGCTGATGCGGACTGGCCACAGTCCGGAAGGCTTTTGCGAGCGCGCGCGCCAAGCAGGTCTGAACGCGGAAATTGTGACTTTGAGAGAAGGGGAAAGCTGGATGCCGCCGGCACTTTCGCTTGCCCAGCAATAGTAAAGTGTAAGCGTGTTAGTTCTTGACGACGATCGCATCGTCCGCCTTTATTACGCGGGCTTCCGCAGCCGGCATCCCGATGAGCAACAGTAGGGTCATGGCCGCAGTATGTATGTTCTTCCTTTGAGATGTTAGCCTGAGACCGCGATGCGCCAACTCCTCGCTCATTCCGTCATTCTCTTTGTTGCCTCTCTGTTTGCACTGGCTGCTAACTTATCGGCGGCAACTACCGCGCACTGGACGGTTGGCCAACAACCCGCTCGCCTCGTCGACGGGTCGCCAGTGCTCTTTCGCGTCACCACGCCAGAGCCGGTGCGTACGCTTTCGGGAAAATGGCTCGGGCACGAGATCGCGTTCAGCTTCGATATCCGCCGCAAATCGTGGTTCGCGCTTGCCGGAGTCGCCCTGGAGACGAAGCCGGGATCTTATCCCATCGAACTTCACGCCGAGACCTCCTCCGCGCAATCCGCCGGGCCATCCGTTACACATGCCATCTTATTCGAAAAGAAAATTCGCGTGCAACACCAACGTTATCCGCGTGTGGCGTTGCAGGTCCCCGACCGCTATACCGAACCCAGCGCCGAAGAACTACAGCAGATCGAAACCGACAAGAAAACAAAAGCCGAGGTTTTCAAGATTGTCAGCCTGGACCGCGAATGGAGGGGATCGTTCGCGCCTCCCGTGAATGCCGGGATCTCGGATGTGTTTGGAGTTGAGCGCATCTTCAATGGTTCAGTCCAGAGCACGCATCAGGGGCTCGATTTCCGCGTGCCCACTGGGACCTCGGTTGCGGCGGTGAATGGCGGGCGCGTGATTCTGGCGCGGCCTCTGTTTTTTGAAGGCAATTGCGTGGTGATCGACCATGGGCAAGGGCTGTTGACGCTCTATCTGCATTTGTCGAAATTTTCCGTCAAGGAAGGCGACGTGGTGGCTAAAGGACAGGCGATCGGACTCAGCGGAGGCACGGGACGCGCTACCGGCCCGCACCTGCATCTGGCGGTACGATGGCAGGGCGTGTATTTGAATCCGCAAGTGCTGCTGAAATTGAATTTGCCATGAGCGCACCCTTGGGCACGCATGTGATCGGCGGCCATCGCCGAAGTTCCAGCGCCCAGTGCTTGATATTTTGGCAAACTGTCCCATACCATTAGCTGGCCCATGACTTTTCCCGGCGACCGCCGTCCAAGGTGAATATGCGCAAACATTCGCTGTACCTGTTGTTGCTTTTGGTTGTAGCTCTGTCGTTGGCCAATGCCCAAGCGCCATCCTCGCAGCCCTCGTCCTCTCCGGCATTGCCCTACAGCCCCAGTCTCGATGTTTCGTCGATGGACAAATCCGTCGATCCTTGCGTGGATCTCTACCACTATTCCTGCGGCGGTTGGCAAAAGAAAAACCCGATCCCGCCCGATCAAACTTCATGGTCGGTCTACGCCAAGCTCTATCAGGACAACCTGACGTTCCTACGCGACATGCTCGAACAGGCGGCCCAACCAGATGAGCATCGAAATGCCGTAACCCGCCAGATTGGCGACTTTTACGCCGCCTGTATGGACGAAGCCACCGTGGAAAAGAACGGCCTATCCTCGCTTCAGCCCGAACTCGACGCTATTTCGCGAATCAAGTCGGCGCACGAACTTGCGCCGCTCGTGGCGCGCTTGCATCTCGCCTACTTCCGCTATTCCTACAATAGCTCCATGCTCTTTTCCGCCGGCTCGACGCAAGACGCGGACGACTCCGAGCAGGTCATCGCCGACGTCGATCAGGGCGGCCTCGCCCTGCCCGATCGCGACTACTACCTCAAGGATGACGCCAAATCGAAGGCAACCCGCGAGCGCTACCTGCAGCATGTTCGGAAGGTCTTCGAGCTCATCGGCGACTCCCCGGACGCCGCCCAGCACAACGCCGAGACCGTCATGCGCCTGGAAACGGCCATGGCCAAGGCTTCGCTTACTCGCGTCGAACGCCGCGATCCCCACAAGCTGGTCCATAAGATGAAAGTCGCCGATCTGATCCAGCTTGCGCCCAACTTCGACTGGCCCACTTACTACCGCGAGATGCAATATCCGCAGTTTGCCACACTCAACGTGGATGCGCCCGAGTTCATCAAACAACTCAGCTCGCTCCTCGCTTCCGAGCCGATCGATAGCTGGAAATCCTACTTGCGCTTCCATGTGGCCGACACGTCTTCGCCATATCTTTCTTCAAAGTTCGTCGAGGAAAATTTCGCCTTCTACCGCCAGTACTTGCGCGGCGCGAAAGAGATGCAGCCGCGCTGGAGGCGCTGCGTGCAGTACGTCAACTACGGCTTGAGCGAAGCGCTGGGCCAGGTCTATGTGGCCAAGGTCTTCTCTCCCGAACTCAAAGAGAGCACGCTCGATATGGTGCGGCGCATCGAGGACGCGATGGGCCAGCGCATCCGCGCACTCGACTGGATGAGTCCGGAAACCAAGCAGCAGGCGCTGACCAAGCTCGCCGCAATCCGCAACAAGATTGGATATCCCGATCGTTGGCGCGACTACAGCTCGGTGAAAATTGTGCGCGACGATTTCGCCGGCAACGTCGAGCGCGCACATCGGTTCGAGAGCCGCCGCGACATCGACAAAATCGGCAAGCCGGTCGACCACGGCGAATGGGACATTTCCGCTCCGACCGTCGATGCCTACTACAATTCGCAAATGAACGACATCAACTTTCCGGCCGGCGTGCTGCAGCCACCGCTCCTCGATCCGAAAATGGATGCCGCTCCCAACTATGGCAACACCGGCGGCACCATTGGCCACGAACTTACCCACGGCTTTGACGACGAAGGCAGCCAGTTTGACGCCAAGGGGAACCTAAAGAACTGGTGGACGAAGGATGACCGGGAGAAGTTCGACGCGCGCACCCAGTGCGTGGACGACCAATATTCCGGATACATTGCGGTGGACGATGTTCACGTCAACGGCAAGCTCACCCTGGGCGAAAACGTCGCCGATCTCGGCGGCGAGATTCTCGCTTATATTGCGTGGAAGGATGCGACCAAGGACAAGGACCTTCATCCCATCGACGGTCTTACTCCCGAGCAGCGCTTCTTCGTCGGATACGCGCAGTGGGATTGCGCGAATGAGCGTCCCGAGGATTTGCGTGTGCGCGCCATGACCGATCCGCATTCTCCCGCGCGCGACCGCATCAACGGAGTCGTCGTCAACATGCCCGAGTTCGCGGCGGCATTCTCCTGCAAACCGGGTCAACCGATGGTGAAACCGGCAGCCAAACTGTGCAAGGTCTGGTAAGCGGCGGCGCGGAGAAGAAATCGCGGTCTAGGCTTGATATTCGGTGCAACTGGCGTTGAATCTGTGACTATTAACCAGTTGGTACTGGGTACCCCCCCTCCCCCCCCTGTCTATTGGAATCATGGGGTTAGCGGGATACTATTGCCTTGGTTTTTGATTCTAAAGGGCTTACAGTATAGTATTCCAGAATCAGTGATTTAGGGATCATTTCTTAAAGCACGTAAAGTCTCTCCCTTTAGAATCAAGGAGTTGCCGTCTGCTAATTCGGGCAAAGTCTGGATTTCAAAGAACTTAGGGCCAATTGCGGCTGTGGCCACGCTGGGCTGCAGCGCTATTCTTATTATATCTTGGGGTGTCAAGCGGGAATTGCGGGTGCTGCGAGATCTGCGGTCACGACTTGGGCAGGGGGAGTGATTGGACGCTCGAAGCCATGAATTCTCGGACGATGACAACGGTGAAGTAGCGGGTTAGAATCTTGCTTAAGGGGCGAGGGCGATAGCCATGAACATCAGTATCCATCCGGAACTGGAGACGAAGCTGCGGGGCCTAGCCCAAGCGGAGGGACTGACCGTAGAAGCGTACCTGGAGCGTCTGGTGCGCGCCGAACAGAGTGCCGAAGAAAAAGTAACGGAGCTGGCTCTCGAGGGACTCGATTCCGGCGATGCGATTGAAGTTGGCCCAGGCTATTGGGAAGCCAAACATCGGAAGCTCGATGCGCGCCTCCAAGGCGTGAGCGGGCAGTGAGCGCTGGGTACGTCATTCGCCCGAAGGCAGACCAAGACCTCGATGAGCAGGCATACTACCTGGCAACCGAAGCAAACCCTGAAACGGGCCGTCGCTTTCTGGTGGCCGCTCATGAGACCTTCGCCTTGCTCTCGACTCAACCCCAGATGGGTTGGCGCGTTCGTGTCCGACACCCCAGATTGGCATCTCTAAGGGTGTTTCGGATTTCCGGCTTCGAAAAGGTCCTTGTGTTCTACCTTCCCTTTACGTCCGGAATCGAGATCGTTCGGGTAGTCCACGGATCGCGGGATCTTGTAGCGTTTCTACGGCGCGAGAACATATAGGGTGTATTTCAGTTGCCCCACGCGAACTGGCGGGATGCGGACGGAGATGATAAACATGATGATGTATGCGTCTTAGCTGGCCCGAGATCAGGGCGAATGCCGCCAGGTTTGCCGAGGAATGGAAAGACGCTCGCTACGAGCGCGGCGAAACTCAATCTTTTTACAACGATTTCTTTGAGGTCTTCGGCGCCAACCGCCGCCGCGTCGCCACTTACGAAGAGCCGGTCAAGCGATTAGGCAACAAGCGCGGCTTCATAGACCTGTTTTGGAAGGGCAAGCTGCTGGTCGAGCAGAAGAGCGCTGGCAGAGATCTTAAGCGCGCCAAGGAACAAGCCCTCGATTACTTCCCAGAACTCAAGGATTACGAACTCCCCCGTTATCTCCTCGTCAGCGACTTTCAGCAGTTCGAACTTCATGACCTCGACGAGGGCGCGGAACTACGCTTTCCGCTTCGCGACCTCCCTCGGCAGGTTGAACACTTCGCCTTCATTGCCGGGGTTGAGAAGCGCGCGTTCCGCGACCAGGATCCCGTCAACATCAAGGCCTCCGAGCTCATGGGGTCGCTTCACGATGCGCTCAAAGCGTCGGGATACAAAGGACACGATCTCGAGCAGTTTCTGGTGCGCTTGCTTTTTTGTCTTTTCGCGGACGGCACCGGCATCTTCGACCGCGGGATTTTCGCCGCGCTGATTGAAGACCGCACTCGCGAAGACGGGAGCGACCTCGGGCGCTGGCTCGCTCAACTCTTCGACGTGCTGAACACGCCAGAGGAGGACCGCGAGCAAAATCTCGACGGCGACCTCAGGGCATTTCGCTACGTCAACGGCGACCTCTTCAAAGAACGCCTGCGTATCCCCAGCTTCGATACCGCCATGCGCGGTCTGCTGATTGAGGCTTGCAAATTCAATTGGGAGGACATTTCCCCGGCAATCTTCGGTTCGCTCTTCCAGTCGGTGATGGAGGCGGAGGAACGCCGTGCGCAGGGTGCGCACTACACCACGGAAAAGAACATTCTCAAGGTAATTCAGCCATTATTCCTGGATGACCTGCGCGCCGAATTCGAACAGTTGAAGCAACGCAGGGATACGGGCCGCCGGAAGGCCTTGGAAGCGCTCCACGAAAAACTCGGCTCCTTGCGGATTCTCGATCCCGCCTGCGGTTGTCGAAGGTGGATGTGGACCAGTTCTACGGCATCGAACTGGGCGAATTCCCGGCCCGTATCGCCGAGGTCGCCCTCTGGATGATGGACCACATCATGAACAACCGGCTGTCTCTCGAATTCGGGAACCCCTACCTGCGCATCCCGCTCAAGAAATCGCCGCACATTCATCCCGCCGACGCGCTTGAAACCGACTGGGCCAGCGTTCTTCCGCCCGAGCGGTGCTCCTACGTCCTCGGCAATCCGCCGTTCGCGGGGGCCAAATACCAAAGCACAAAACAGCGCGCCCAGGTCCGCAGGGTCGCCCGCCTTGGCGGATCGGGCGGAACGCTCGACTACGTGACGGCGTGGTTTATCAAGGCCGGTGAGTATCTTGAGAAAAGCCACGCGCGCATCGGCTTTGTAGGAACGAACTCCATCACGCAGGGCGAGCAGGTCGCGCAACTCTGGCCCGTGCTCTTCGGACGCAGCGGCCTGGAAATCTCGTTTGCCCATCGGACGTTCGCCTGGGGAAGCGATGCGCGGGGCAAGGCCCACGTGCATGTTGTGATCATCGGCCTCTGCCGCCGCGACGACGAACCGCCCGTAAAACGTCTCTTCACCTACGACGACATCAATGGCGATCCCACGGAAAGCCGCCACGCCTCGTTGTCACCCTATCTTTTCGACGCCGGCGGAGTCGGGGATCGCCACCTGGTGGTGGAAGAGACCTCGCAGCCTCTCTGTGCCCAACCCAGGCTCGTGATCGGATCGAAACCCATCGACGACGGCAACTACATTTTCGACGTGGAGCAGCGACGGGAATTCCTGCAAAAGGAACCGCGCGCGAAGAAGTACATGCGGCCCTTCGTCGGATCGGAAGAATTCATCAATGGGGGAAGACGTTGGATCCTATACTTGGAAGATGTGTCTCCCGGCGAACTGCGGACGATGCCGGAAGTGATGACGCGCATTTCAGCGGTGAAGAAATTTAGGAGAACGAGCAAGAGCGAATCCACGCAGACGCTAGGCGATGTGCCAACCAGGTTCCATGTCACTGTCGTCCCCGACCGCCCGTTCCTGGTTATTCCGGAAGTCAGCTCAGAGCGTCGCGATTATGTCCCGATAGGTTGGCTTTCTCCTCCGATGATACCCAGCAATCTACTCCGAGTTGTGCTGGACGCCGACCTATTCCACTTCGGCATTCTCACCTCGCGCATGCACATGGCATGGCTCCGCTACATTGGCGGTAGGCTTGAAAGCCGCTACCGCTATTCCGTTGGCATCGTCTACAACACGTTCCCTTGGCCCGATGCCGACGACCGCCAGCGCGCCCGCATCCTCAAACTGGCCAATGCCGTGCTGGCCGCGCGGGCCCGGTTTCCCGAAGCCACGATGGCCGATTTATACGACTCGGACGCCATGAAACCGGACCTACGTCAAGCCCATCGCGCTCTCGATAACGCCGTTGACAAGCTCTACCGCCCCGATCCCTTCACCGGCGACCGCCAGCGCGTGGAACACCTTTTTGGCCGCTACGAACAACTGATTTCCCCCCTGATTCCCGTTCCCAAGAAGCGCCGTGGCAAGGCCCGGGGCTAAGGTCTGCACCTCCTCCCGCCCGTATCCAACTCGCCACCCCGAACCTTTTCGCGCATTGTACGGAGCCCCTCCTTCTTGTCATAATGAACACGCTCTGGCCATGTAGCGGCGCTGCGGATGAGGTTCTTCGTAGAACCGGCATCGGCACTGCCGTCGCTGACCCATGACATTTTTCTCGAAGATTTTTGTGCCCTCCCGGAACCGGCGTCTGAACGAGCTAGCCGGAGTGTTGTTGTGCGCCTCCGCGCTCCTCCTTTTCCTCGCGCTGGCGTCTTATTCGCCGCTCGATCCTTCGCTGAATAGCGCCTCCATCCTCACCAAATCGCACGCGGCGCGGAACTGGATCGGGATTTTCGGAGCCTATCTTTCCGACCTTGTTCTGCAGGGCTTGGGAGTCGGGGCATTTCTGCTGCCCATTTTGATGGCGATGCTCGGAGCGCGGTGGTTCCGCTCGCGGACGGTGCAGGCTCCGGTGGCAAAGACGCTCGGCGGAATTTGGCTGCTCATGTTCGTGCCCGCGCTGCTCGCCATTCTGCCGGGGCACGTGCGCTGGATGGGCGCGATTCCGATCGAAGGCCTGGCCGGCCGCATTATTGGCGACGTTTTGATTCACTACCTTAACGTCGCCGGCGCATACATCGTCTGCACGACGGTGTTGGCCGTTGCGCTCTACCTGACCACCGCCTTCTCGTTCGCGGCGATTGAACTTTGGATGCCCACGCGCTTCGCCTTTATGGTCGCGCTCAGAGATCGCTGGCAGGACTGGCGGAACGAACGCGAGCGCAAGCGTCAACAGAAAGAACTCGAGAAACGCCGCGCCGAAAAGCCCGTGGTCACAACGCAGCTCGTGCCTGCGCGTTTGGCGGCGGGTGCGGAAGCTCTGCGGCATCCGCAGGAGATCGAACCAAAGGGCGAGCGGGAAATTCCGGGCGGGCAATCCGCAGCTCCGGCGCCGCGCACCGGCATCGAGCGCATGATGGCCGAGGAAGGCGGAGGCGACTCCGCTTCCACTCCGCCGCCACCCGATTCGCACGCCGCCGCCGGAATCGAAGTCGGAAGCCGCGCCGATTCCGAGCGCAAGGCGAAGACGACGCTGCCGAAAATCGCGGGCAGTTACAAGCTGCCGCCGTCGAGCCTGCTGCACCGTCCCGACGAGCAGCAATCTGTCCACGAAGAGGAACTCAAGCTCATCGCCCAGGTCTTGACCGCGAAGTACGCGGAATTCGAAGTCTTCGGCCAGGTCACGCAGATCAACCCCGGCCCAGTCGTCACCACCTTCGAGTTCAAGCCCGAAGCCGGCATCAAGTACAGCCGCATTATCAGCCTCACCGACGATCTCTGCCTCGCGCTGCGCGCCGAGAGCATTCTGGTCGAGCGCATGCCGGGCAAAAGCACCGTGGGCGTCCAGGTGCCGAACCGCGAGCGCGAAATCATCTGGCTGAGGGAAAACATCGAATCGCAGGAATTTCTCGGCTCCAAATCGAAGCTCACGGTCGCCATGGGCAAGGACATCAACGGGCGCATCGCCGCCGCCGATCTGGTCGGAATGCCTCACCTGCTCATCGCCGGCTCGACCGGGACGGGCAAGAGCGTGGCCATCAACGCCATGATCATGTCGATTCTCTATAAATCGACGCCCGATGAAGTGCGGCTCGTGCTCGTGGATCCGAAGCGGCTGGAGCTGGGCAACTACGAAGGCGTTCCGCATCTTTATACGCCCATCATCACCGAGCCCAAGCTGGCGGCCAACGCGCTGCGCAACGCCGTCCGCGAAATGGAGCGCCGCCTGAAACTGCTGGCCGCGAAAGGCGTCCGCAACATTGACAGCTACAACCGCTTGTTCGACGACACGCCCAGCCTATTCAGCGATCAAGCCAATCCGGAAGATGGACCGATTCCGAAGATCGTCATCATCATCGACGAGTTGGCCGATTTGATGATGCTCGACGGCAACAACGTGGAAGAATCCATCACGCGGCTGGCGCAGATGGCGCGCGCCGTCGGCATTCATCTGGTGCTGGCCACGCAGCGGCCGTCGGTGGATGTCATCACCGGACTGATCAAGGCAAACTTTCCCGCACGCGTGTCGTTCCGCGTGGCGACCAAAGTGGACTCGCGCACGATTCTCGACGCCAACGGAGCCGAGTCGCTGCTGGGACGGGGCGACATGCTTTATCTGCCCGCAGGCTCGGCGCGCGTGCATCGCCTTCATGCTCCCTACGTAACGGAAAAAGAAATCGCGGCGGTGGTGGAGTTCTGGAAGGCGCAGGGCACGGCGCAATATCAGGAGAAATTCCTCGAAACGCCGGTGGAGGATCGCGAGTCGTCCGCTGGCGGCAGCGATTCTGGAGAACTTTCGGCCGACGACAACGATCCGCTGTTCAACGATGCCGTGCGTCTGGTGATTGAATTTGGGAAGGCCTCCACATCGCTCTTGCAGCGCCGCTTGCGCATCGGCTACGGCCGCGCGGCGCATCTCATTGATCTGATGGAGCGCGACGGCATCGTCGGAGCCGCCGATGGGCCCAAACCCCGCGAAGTGCTGAAACGTCCGGATTGGATCTCGGAAATCGAAGAGTCGATGCGGTAGGGTCGCGCGCCCGCCGACCATTGTACGTACAAAGTGTTCCACGTGGAACACTTTGTACTGGCCTCGCCGTCCGTACAGCAACGTACCTATCAAGGCGCACAAAAGGCGAACAGACGGGGTTGGAGCGGCATTTTTTGTGACCGGTAGTCAGAAAATTCGCAAATTTTCCCGCCTAAGTCATTGATAATGCTAGGGGGCGGGTGTGGTAAAAAAGGCACACCCGTGTAAATTTTACACACCTCATAATTTGGCAACCGGTTGAGACCATTGTGCGGGCAAACCGAGTTCCAGCCCTTCGCTTCGCGATAGGGCGACCCACCCGAAGTGAGCTTTTTTGCTCAGACTGCGATATCTCCGAAATGAGAAGGTTTCGGCGAGAACTCCTCGCGAGCGGGGCGGCGTCTTGAGCAGGTCCCGTCGCGGAAATCGTGCCTTCAATCCACGCAAACCGGAGTTGCAAAGCGAGACCGGGCAAGCGAAGGACAATTGGGCAAAAGGACACACCATGCATATTCGCTTCATTCGTACGCTGTTGTTCGCGCTTGTCGTGCTATCGGTGTCGGCAGCATCGTTTGCGCAAATTGGCGTGGCCATTCGGATCGGCCCGCCGGCTCTGCCTATCTATGAGCAGCCGATTTGTCCGGGCGACGGTTATCTGTGGACACCTGGCTACTGGGGTTACGATTACGACGTCACCGACTACTACTGGGTGCCGGGCACATGGGTAATGGGGCCGGAAGTGGGGTTCCTGTGGACTCCAGCCTATTGGGGTTGGGGCGGCGACGGATTTGTTTTCTACGATGGCTACTGGGGTCCGAACGTAGGTTTCTACGGCGGGATCAACTACGGCTTCGGCTATTTCGGTGAGGGGTTTGAAGGCGGGCGTTGGGATAACGGACACTTTTTCTACAACCGTGCCGTGAGCAACGTGAACATGCGTGACATGCACAACGTTTACAACACCCCCGCAAGAAACGACAACGGGAGCCACGTCAGTTACAACGGCGGCAAGGGTGGAATCGACGCTCGTCCGACGGCTGCAGAGGAGTCCGCGGGGCGTGAGAGACATGTCCCGCCGGTGGCGGCTCAAACTCAACATGCGCAGGCGGCCCGAGCCAATCCGCAGCAACGCGCGTCGGCAAGCATGGGTAAGCCAGGTGTCGCAGCGACACCGAGGCCGGGAGACTTTAACGACCATGGCGCGGTGCCAGCCAAAGAGGCGGGCGCGCCTTACAGTGCAGCCAGCCGGGGAGGAAATGAGGGGCGTCCAGAGAACAATGCCGCTCGAACCAGCACGGCCGTCCATCCTCGCGAACTCCCGCCCTTGGCACGGAGCACTCCAAACACGGGCAACCCGAAGGCGGACAAGAAGTACCAACAGCAGCAGGAAAAGCAAATCGCGAAGCAGCAACAGGAACGAGACAAGCTTCAGCAGAAGCAGGACCAGGAACACGTAAAGCTGGATAAACAGAAGGCGAGTGACTCGCAAAGGCAGCAGGTAGAGCAGACGCACCAGAAGCAGACGCAGCAATTACAGCAGAAACACCAACAGCAGCAACAGCAATTGCAGCAGAGACAGCAGCCAGCGAGCGGGGCGCCGGGCAGGAGGTAAGATCGCCCTGCGATGGGAAAGCCCTAATCGTTCGCTGAAGAGGCATTCATTGAACGAGCTCATGGGGGCTGACCAAGCCTTGTGCATCGCTGCCACTGAGGCCTTCCGACACTTGCGCATTTTGCAAGGGTGGGAAGGCGTCTGGAGCGGCTTCGTCGTCGGAATTATTCCCAGCACCGGACAGGGTTCCCGCCCTTCGCATAGAGAGGCGAAGGGTGGGGTAACCTCGGCGGGCCACTTCTCGAAAAGCGCGAGAAATGGCGCAGCTGCTGTTAGTTCGGTCGATGTTAAAAGACAAGCCCGTGTTGTGCTTTCCCGTTAAAGTGGCCCACCCGCCAGAAGGTCAGGAAATGACCCAACTGAACCCAGATTGAACCCCAGAATTCGGAGAGCGTACAATTCCCTTCACATGTGCTGGTTATTCTCAGTCCTTCGTCACGTGCCGTTAACCGTGTGGGCGGCGGCCGTCTGTTTGACCATTTTCGGTGGACTGTTCGCGCTCTTCTGGCATTGGAATCGCCACGGTGGTTCGTTCTTCTTCGATCCGCAGGATCTTGTGGCCTCGGGGAACAAGGCGGGAAGAAAATTGCCCGTCTCGGCCGCCACAGGCACCTTCGCACCATTCCTAGCAATCTACAATGACGTGGTCAAGTTGCTGATCACGGTGGCCGCCGCGTCCATCGCGTTCGGCGGTGGACAAAGTCCGTCAAAGGGCATCTTGGTGGCAAAGGTCGTGCTGGCCTTTGCGATTCTCTACGGCGTGACGTTCGTGTCGCTGCTGCTGTTCTTCTACGATGACTACGGCCAGAATGTACAAGCCCTCACACCGTTCCGCTACTCGCTCGACGAATCCCTCGGCTTCTCGACGCTCGTCTGTTTCATCGGCGGCTATTTCATTTGGGCGTTCAACTTAGGTTGAAGCTTCTCTTTGACAGCCAGATGGTAGGCATAGAAAAGAACGCGCATGGCTGAATCAATGATGCAGAACCGGAGAAAGAACGGGTCTTTCTCGTAGTCAGCGATTAGCCCAGCTTCGTCGTAAGTCGCGATCGCGCTGAGGTGCTTAATCAGCCGGGACTTGTCCGATCGAGTTTTTATGAGTTCAATGAGATGCAATCCTGCGTATTCGATGTTGTGTGCGAAGGCGTTTCTGACCAGACGGATGACTTCCAAGAAGCCGAGTTCTTCGTCTGGTAGGCCGGCAGCCTCCAGTAATTTCAAAAGAGAGGTGCGCCCGTTCATCGGCAAGGAATCGACGAACTCTTCAAGAGTGTCGTTCTGAAAGGTCTTGGCCAACAGCTTGATACGCAGGCCATGTCTTAGGATGTGTTTCACGGCGCTCTCCATAAGGGCATCGACCTTGAGAACGAAGGCCCAGTCGCTGTCGGTCTTCAGAATTGTAATTATCAAGTCTTTCTGAAGCCCGACACCCTCGCAAAATTTCTGCGATTCTTCATACAAAACACGAAAACGGTCACAGAGAGGGCCGCCCAGATTGGGTACGGCGGATTTGATCGATTCGGGTTTCGACTTTGCCATGCGCGGTGCAATTATAGCTTGGAGGACGAGGTAGTGTCCTTTGAGGGCAGAGGGTTCTGGGGGGTGCGCCACTTCTCGCGCTTTTCGAGAAGTGGCCTCCTCCGATACTCAACCAGGGCGGTTCCCCGAACAGACCGGGGCCCGACGGGATGAGGCTGTTTCAAAAGTGGGCCGTCCCTCCGGGACTTGAATCATTTCTTCCACTTTTCCCAGCGCTGAAGCGCTGGGCTAAGTTTGGTCGCCCCTCCGGGGCTGGATTTCTGTGGTTCTTCTCCCGCCGATCCAACCACAAAGTGAGTTTCGTAACAGCCTGGCGATGTTCCCCCCCCCCCCCCGACTGTTTCTTTAAATTCTATAAGGCAGGCTGGCGTGGATGCCGAGACTTTCTGCGGCTTTGCGGAGGCGCTTATCTCTTGTCCACAGAAGCGTGGACGGATTGATAAAGACTGAGGCTATCAGGTGGGCGTCGGTCAGACCGATGCCGAGGCTGTACAGACGACGAGCCTCAATCATTCTCCGCACTTCGTTTAGTTGCGCCACTCGCACCTAGGGCAAAAATGTCTAGCAGCGCTGGCGCTTCAAACCTCCAACGTCAAAAACGGTAACCACGGGGAACACAGAGGAACACGGGGGAAGGGCTTGTGTTTAAGATAGATCGATGAAATTCCACACCGAATATCTGACGCTGCACACGAAAACCACGCGGGCTTACGTTCACATCACGCCGCAGGTGGAGAGCGCGCTTAAGAAATCTGGAATCAAGGACGGGATGATTCTGGTGTCGGCCATGCACATCACGGCTGGGGTGTACGTCAACGACAACGAGAGCGGACTTATCAAGGACATTGACCAGTGGCTGGAGACGCTCGCGCCATCGGGCAAGAACTATCAGCACCACCAGACCGGAGAGGACAACGGCGACGCGCATCTGAAGTCGCTGATGGTTCACCACGAGGTGATTGTGCCGGTCACCGGCGGGAAGCTCGACTTCGGACCGTGGCAGCAGATTTTCTACGCCGAATTCGACGGGCAGCGCGACAAGCGGGTGATCATAAAAGTCATGGGAGAATAGAGCTGGTTTCAGCAATGCCTTCCGGCTCGGAAAGCGCGTCCCTCAGGGGCTAAAGCCCGCATTTTCCCGGGTCCTGAACGGCACGGCTGAAGCCGTACCCCACCCAAAACCTATTTTATGCAACCAGCTCTCGGCGACTTGAGTTATCCTCAAAGGTCGTCGCTTGAAAACCAGCAGCTATTGTCGCGTCCCGTGAATTCGCGACATAAGTCTGAGCTGTCATCTTGAGCGAAGCGAAAGAACTATGCATCGTGGCTTCAAATACATAGGTCCTTCGCTTCGCTCAGGATGACAGCATGTATTTGTGCCACGAACTTGTGGTGCAAGGCGCTAGTAGCTAGTGGCTAGCAGTTAGCAGCGCAGCAACGACGACAGGAGACACGACACCATGAGCGAAGAACTCAACGAACTGCACGAACACGCCGAACACGCGCGGGAACATCCGGATCTTGCACCCGTCACGCTCACCATGGCCGTGGTGGCGGTGCTGGTGGCCATCGTGTCGCTGCTGGGACACCGCACGCACACGGAAGAGATCATCCTGCAAAACAAGGTGACCGACCAGTGGGCGTATTACCAAGCCAAGAACATCCGCCGCCACACCGACGAGTTGTTCGCCGACCTGACCACCGTGGTTGCCAGCAAGGATGCGGAGGGCGTCGCCAAGCTGCAGGGAAAATACCGGGCCGAAGCCGACCGCTATAAAGAAGAGCAGAAGGAACTCGACAAACAGGCGCGCGAAACGGAAAACGACGCCGAGCATACGCGCAAGAAAGCCGACCGCTTCGATTTGAGCGAAGTGTTCCTGGAGATCGCGCTGGTGATCACATCGATAACGCTGCTCTCGGGACGGCGGATATTCTGGCACCTGGGGCTGGTGATGGCGGCGGCGGGCGCGGTGGCCGCTGCATCGGCGTGGATGGTGCACTGAGAGCTGGTTGATGAACGACGATGCGGGACGTGCGGCGCCGGAGTAACGGGCGGCGGCTGGCAGGGCGATCTCATGCAAGAGGAAAAGCCATGAAGCACGCGACGATGGGGTTGGTGGGAGTTTCGCTCCTCGCCGGCATTGCCATCTGGGCGCAGGAAAAGCAGGCAAGGCGCGAGCCCCTGACGTTTGCGCTGGACTGTGGCAGCGGCGACTGCTCGCTGCTCAAAGGTGCGCCGCAGACGAGCGGAATGCTGAGCGGCTCGGTGAAGCTGAAGCCGGGGGAGAGCGTGGGTTGGCACTCGACGGGCGCGCACGAAGAGGCGCTGGTGATCCTCCACGGCAAGGGAGCGGCGAAGATTGAAGGGCGGGCGGATGTGGCGATCCACGAAAACATACTGGCGTATATTCCCTCCGGCACAAGGCACAACGTGACTAACACGGGGACGGAGCCGCTCGAGTATGTGTGGGTGGTGGCGCGGGCTGGCCGGGAATAACTCTGCTGCAGGCTCCGCTAATTTCTTTCTATTGTTTCTAACTGACCAAGCGCGCCGTGATCCCCATCACAGCTAAGATGTTCGACGGTCGATGACTGCCATCCGTCGGCTGCGACTGCCGTCCGTCGGGATGACTGGCAGGGCGCGATGCCGAAGTGTCTCTCGAAGGTCCAACTCATTGCATCGGCGAGGCAATCGAATCTAACTTGAGCGGCAACGCTTCGGCCTTGCGCGTGCAATGGTCATGGAACCTCTCTGGCCAAGACTTAGCGGAAGAGAAGAATGGATGCAGAAGATGCTCCAGAAATGCGCAAATCCAGCTTGTACGATTCCTTTCCGGTCGCTGCGGGAAGGCAAGTTATTTTTGGCGGAGACGTTTGCTTCCGACGTCAACTCGACTTACGAGGGCACGCGGCGGAAGCTGCGGCAGCGTGAGCACTTCTGGCTGTGCGACGACTGCGCGGCACATTTCACGCTGCGATTCGACTCCTCGCAGGGGATGCTGACCGTCCCGATCCACAGGCGCGCTGAACCACGCTTCCTGACTCGATCCGCGGTCAACGGTTGCTGATTTTAAAAACGGAACCCCTATGGCTTATCGAATCACAACCCGCCCGCAATGTTGCGTTTGCGGCCTCGACACGCTTCGCCACGCAGGCTGGTTTCTGGCGGTGGAGAACCGCTGGCTTGATCGCCTCAAGATCCTCGCGTGGCACTCGTCGCTCGCTTCGCAGAAAGACATGCAGAGCGTGTGCGGCCGGGAGCATCTGAGGACCCTGATCGGCCACTGGCTGACTGAGGCGAACCTCAGCCTGCCTCCGGCATACAACGACCCGATGCCCATTGGCAGCGACGCGAATCTGCCCGATTTCGATCTTGATGGGCACTCAGCCGGCCATCTAATCGGCGAACTGGCGGTGCATCGCGAGTCTTTTTCGCGCGCCTGGTCGGGATCGCCGGAGACCCTGGATTGCATTCTCGACGCTCTTGTCAGCAGCGGAGCTGAAGACAGAACGCAGACAATGAATTATCCGATCTTCGATCCGCCCAAATCCTCGCACGAACTCTCACTTCAACCCGGCGCTGGCAGGGTTTAACTCTTCCAGCGCTCCCTCCACACGCGCCAATCTTTCTCGATGGCGGCGGCCATCGCCTGCGCCGCCGCAGCCAGCCAGTTCCCCTTTTGCGCGCGCAAGTCTCTTAGGATGGCCCGCCGCTTCTCCTCGGTTCCGACATGAATATTCGCCGTCTCTCTGCCCATGGCATCGAGCAGGCGGAGTTCGCCCCGGCTGGTGGCGAGCGCGTCGAGTTCGATGCGCGAGCAATGGGGCGAGAGGCGGCGCACAAGCCAGTGGCCTCGCATCTGGACGTAGGGATCGGGACAGCGCACGGCGCGGCGCAGGATGGCGGCGTACAAAATCTCCGGAGGCGACGAATCGGGATTCAGCCAGTGCCATGCCGATGGCCGGAGCGACTTGGCTTCGCGGGCGACGCGGCCGCCCTTCCACTCGGCGATGGCCACCAAGCGCAGATGGCCGAGGCTTCCGAGGCCGGCCACGCGGCGCGCCAGGCGGTAACGAATGCCCGGCTCGGGCAGGAGATGCTCAATCGCCTCGCGGGCGCTCTCGGGGATCTCTGCTTTTACCGTCGGAAGGCGGTCCATTTTTTGCCAAAAGAGCACGGGGTCGCGCAATTTGCTCTCGGCAATCGAGCGCAACCAGTCATGGCGCTCGCCCAAGACAAAGGGACGGCCGCCTTCCTCCATGCCGCGCTCATAGCCGGCCAAAATCGCGGCCGCCGACTCTTTCGGCTTCATCGCCAGACGATTCTCGCGGGTGGCCAGCAACGCGCTCGCCGCCAGGCGTACTAGGTCCATGGTGTAGGGGTATAAGGCCGCTTCGTCGAAATCGTTGATGCCCCACACCAGCCTCCCATCGGTGTCGCGCCAGGTGCCGAAATTCTCGACGTGCAGGTCGCCCACCGATAAAATGCGGGAAGCGCGATCCAGATCGGCACAGACATTGGGCCACACCTGCAACCAGCGATAGAAAGTGGCCCGAAAGAACGGAAAAAAGGCGGCCGCCATCTGCTCGTGCTTGAAGCGCAAATCGGGCGAGACGATGCGGATGCGCAGTCCCAGCCAATCCTCAAACTTCTTTGTAGCTTTGACGATGTTCATGGATGGTTAGTAACAGTAAGGAGGTATTCTCGGGCTGTCAAGGTGAAGCGAAACGCGGTGGTGTTATGGCTTGCGTTTATTCACCACGGAGGCGCGGAGGCACGGAGAAAAGCTTGAACCTGTAAAAACCAGTGGGGGACGGTCTTGCCGAACCCGAAACGCGGGCAACAGCCGTCCTCGGATGCAAGCGCGAATGTCCCACAAAAAATTCGGAGCGCGGATACCCTATCCGCGCTCCGGCACCGTGAACTAGGAGACCAGTTCCCGGTGAAACTGTTTGGCCGTGCCTCTTCCCAGTCTCCGTGCCAGCGAGTGAGACGGTTTGCGTGCCCGGCCCATTGTTCGACAACAGCGTCGCACTCCGCGCCCCGTGGCTGTCGGCTTGAAGGTCACGGTGACCGTGCAGTTGGCGCCTGGCTGACGGCTCGATCCGCAGTTCGACTTCACGCTTTAGGAAGGCGGGGCCGCCGCCCTCCCGACCGTACCGGCCTATTGACTATTTTATCGGCGTGAACTTTATTTTGCTCTGCAACGTTCCTGCAGGCTCGGCAACGGTTACATATCCCTTGGTCGCGCCGGTGGGGATCGTCGCTGTCATATAGGTATCGGAAACCACGGTGAAGCTGGCAACCGTCCCGTTGAATGAAACTGCGGTAGCCGGTCCGGTTTGAAAGCCCTGGCCGAAGATGCCCAGCGAGGATCCCTCCGTGCCGCGCGGGAATTGCAGGCTCACGAACGGCTTTAGTCCCGTGCTCAGGCTATAGAACACGCCGGTGGCATAGCCGGGATAACTCCCTCCACCATCTGCGGTTACTCCGTAAAAATTCCCATTCGGATGTTGCAGCAGAGCCGAACTTGGGATGCATCCGGTCGGAGTATATCCGGTGCAGGATGAAGGGTTGGTGAAGTTGTACAAGTTGGTGTAAGTGTAAGTTCCTTTCTTCGCTTTCGTCGCGATCTCGAACAAGCTCTCAGCGCTGCAACCGCCGGCATTGCAATCCTGCGCGGAGCCATAGAAATTGCCATCGCTGCCGAGGGTCAGTGGCCAGACGGGATATCCGGCGTTATCCGCGCTTTCATTGAAGTTGTGGAGGGAGGTGAGTTTGCCCGCAGGCGTTACCTTAAAGATCGTTCCCTGGCCGGCGGTGCCGCCACTGAACGTTATGCCGTAGAAGTTGCCGTCGTTTCCCTGCGCGACACCAGCGTTGGGGTTGGTGCCGCTGGTGGGGTTGGTAAAGGTGTTGAAAGAGTAGAGGATTTTGATTTTGCCCTTGGTCGTGATGCTGTAAACCGTGCCCGAACTCGATCCCCCATTGACCCCGCCTCCGTAGGTTGTCCCATAGAAGCTGCCGTTGGAGCCCAGAGTCAGAGGACCGGTTGGATTTGCGCCGTCGCTAAACTCAACTCCTTGGAAATTGTGCAGCGTAGTCAACTTATTCGTTGTCGGTTTGAACTGGAATACCGTTCCCAGGCTTGAGGACCCCGTTCCGAACGTTGTGCCGTACAGATTCCCGTCCGTTCCCAAGGTTAGAACGTTGGGTAGGGTCTGCTCGCCGACCGGGAAGGAATACACAACGGTGATTCCATTCTGTCCCTGGCTGGGATCGTACTTGTAAATGACGCCGGAGGAATTTCCGTTGCCCTCCCACATCCAGCAAGCACCGTAGAGGAGCCCGTCAGCGCCCAGAGTCATGCCGTTAAAGGGTGGGTAGTAGGTGCCGGGTTGCCACTCGCATTGATCTCCAGCCCCTTGGGCGGACTGCCAAAGCAGCGTCTCCGTTCCCCCGGTCGTAATGCCGTAGATATTGGACTGGTTCCAATTGGTAGTGCCGTAGATGTTGCCGTTCTGGGCGAGCACCAGCGGGCCAACGGGACCGAGGTCCGGCGACCCTTCGACGGTTCCGAAGGCGTAGAGCGGGGTGTAGGTTTGAGCCTGCGCCGGGCGAACTGCCCCGCAAAGAACAAAGCAAACATGGCGAGCGCAACTGCGGCCATGCGGAGGGGCCTAACTTCTTGGCGAATGCAATTCATGGAGCGTCTCCTGAGAGTCTGAAATTTTCTTGCACTTTGGGGATTGCATCGAAGGTCTCCGCAGCCACTTGTAAAAACCTGCTGAATCACTTCGAACACGGGGCTCACTTTCCCCTGAAATGCTGGTCCCCGTCAATTCCCTGGGGGTCACGCTCCAACTAAACTCCGGTAACGCCATAAGTTGTTTGTTTTTTGCAAAGTAAAGCGAACGGTCACGCCGTTTTGGAGCCCTCGAATGGCCTTTTGCCCTGCCCGATCGAAGGTGGCCGCCTCACGTCTGCTGTGTTAGACTGAAACCTCTCCCTTAGTGGCCACACCTATGCCAGCAGGTGTCTCCCCAAATACCGTAGTTCGGTTTGGAGTGTTCGAGGCCGACCTGCACTCCGGTGAACTGCGCAAGTGTGGAGTTAAGGTTAAAATTCAGGAACTGCCGTTCCAGGCCTTGAAGCTGTTGCTCAGCCGCCCCAACGAAGTTCTCAGCCGCGAGGACTTTCGTCAGGCGCTCTGGCCGGACGACGTATATGTGGATTTCGAGCGCGGCGTGATCAGCGCCATCAATCGTCTGCGCGACTCGCTCGGCGACTCGGCCGAGAATCCGGTGTTCATTGAGACGGTCGGACGCCGAGGTTATCGCTGGATCGCGCCCATGCGCCTCTCCGATCCGACGGCCGAAGCGGCGGTCAATCCCGAGCCCGAGCCCGAAGTCGAAGAGGCGGCTGCTGCCGCTCCCACTTCCAGGCGGCATTGGAAATATCTTTTTGTCGTGCTGGTCCTGGCGTTGCTCTTGGCGGTTTGGATCTTGTGGGCGAGACATGATTCATCAAGTCATTCCGTCAAGGCGACTGCCTTGGGACCCTTTTCTCAGTCGCCGGGATCGGGATCCGGCTTCGCTGATCCTCATCCTCCGGCCAATCGGGAAGCGGAGGAGTTTTACCTTGAGGGCCGTTACTACTGGGAGAAGCGAACTCCCGACAGTTTGAACAAAGCCGTGGACTCGTTCACGCAAGCCATCGTCCACGATCCGAACTACGCGCCCGCCTATGTCGGGCTGGCGGACTGCTACAACCTGCTGCGCGAATACACCGTGATGCCTCCCTCGGAGGCCTACCGGCGCGCGCTGGCCGCCGCGAAAAAAGCGGTCGAACTCGATCCTCAGTCTTCCGAGGCCCACGCCTCGCTGGCCTTTGTTTCTTTCAACGGTATGTGGGATCTCGCAACCGCAGACCGCGAATTCCGGCGAGCGCTTGCGCTGAATCCGAACAATGCCGTCGCCCATCACTGGTACGCGACCTACCTCATGTGCCTCCGCCGCTACCCCGAGGCGCTGGCGGAAATCGAACGCGCGCGCGCGCTTGATCCGGGTTCGAAATCCACCTTGGCTGACAAGGGTTACATCCTTTTCGAGGCAGGCCGACAGCAGGAAGCCATCGCCCTGCTCAAGCAGATGGAAGAAAACGAACCCGATTTTATTTCTCCCCACCGCTCCTTGAAAGAAATTTACCTGTTAACGGCGGACTACCCTCATTATCTTGTGGAAGCCAAGAGCCTAGCTGTTCTGATGCACGACAGCACCGCCCTCGCCATCGCCGAAGCCACCGAGAAGGGTTTCGCCAGCGGAGGCGGGAAAGGCCTGCTGGAGACGCTTGCCCTGCAACAGCGCAAGCTCTACGAGAAGGGCACGTTATCGCCCTATTACCTCGCCGGGACATACTCAATCCTGGGCAACAAGCAGGAAGCTCTGCGCTATCTGAAAATCGCCAGCGACGAGCACGCCGATGGCGTGCCCGATGTTGCCGCCAGCCACGCCTTCGACAACCTGCACAACGAACCCGCGTTCCGGAAGATGCTCGCCGAAGTGGGCCTGCCGCCGATCAACTGACGCACCGATCAACGCCAACGAGGGGTTGGAGGGAGAGCGTTGCAACCCGCCTCGCGTCCCGCGAGCAGTCCGCCGTGGTGCGCTTTGCGGGCGTGGTTTAGAATCGTAGAGTAAGAGAGTCGGGGCGTAGCGCAGCCTGGTAGCGCACCTGCCTTGGGCGCAGGGGGTCCGCGGTTCAAATCCGCGCGCCCCGACCAATTAACCTTCTTTTGCTTCACGCCGATAGCGAGAACTTCGACGCAGTTTCAGAATCCTTTAGTTCGAGGCTGTGCCCAGTTTTGTGCCCACCCAGC
>JBEKQG010000047.1:0-20746 GCA_049519955.1 Terriglobales bacterium | reverse complement strand
GTTGCGAATGGAGCAGAGCAAAAGGCCCCGGAAAACCCGGAAACCAACTCGCTCGACATCACCCACGATGAGAAACGGCAAGAAAAACACCGTATCCATCAATTTTTCAGCAGCCTGCTAGAAGCGCGGGAATACTCGACCATCGAACAGCGAGTAGAGGACGCCGAGCAGTTAGTAAGAGCCAAACGTGCGGAGCTGGAAGATCCCGCCAATGCGACGGATGCTCCGCGTCTCGTGAGCGCGCAAGCTGCGTTAGAGGCGGCCCAAGAGGCACTCGATGCCCTCTATGCCCGCTGGGCTGAGCTGGAGAAAAAAAGCGGCTGAGGATTGTTGGTGAAATTGAGATTTTTCGCCAACAACGATCCTTCCCCCGTAAAATGAGAGACCCCAGTATTAGGGAGGCACGCGATGGCATATTTTAGGGCGTTGCTTAGTGGCGTGGCCGCGTTACTTCTCGCCATCTTTGGCCCGCCGCTGTTTATTTCCTTCCAACACGGTGCGAAGGCGACGGGCATAGAAGTGTTCCGGGTCTTCTCGCCATTGTGCGCGATTTTAGCCGTCGTTTTCTTTGCTGTGTTTTTCGCGGCCAGTCGCCTGCACAGCAAGTCGCTAAAACTTCTTCTGTTCTGGACACCCGTCACCGTCATTTCGACGCTCGGGCTCGGCTTGTTGGCACTAGTCGTGGATGCGTGGCTACACATCCCCAAGCATTAATACATTTGTTGTTGGCGAAATCAGGCCGTTTGCGCCGACCATCCACAATGGCAATTTGTGATCGCTCTTTAATCTACGCCTTAACAAAATCAATAAATCCGCGCTGCACATCCGTCCGCGTCAGCTTCGCCCGAATCTTGTCACCGACATGGGGGTACCCCCCTACCCATATTTTGTAAAGTCTTCATTTCGCAGGAGTTAATGCGAAAGTCTTCAAAATAAATGAGTTACGTGCGACCGTCAAAACCTTTGTCTTTAGAATCAAGGAGTTGCCATGCTTTGATGGATCCCCGCCCGCCCCTATTTCATTAAAGTCCTCATTCCACAAGAGTTAATGCTAAAGTCTTAAAAATAAAGGAGTTGCTGGTGACAGTCAAAACCCTGACCTTTAGAATTAAGGAGTTGCCCTGCGTTGGTCGTGCTAAAGTCTAGATTTCAAATAACTTATGAAAATCACTGGGCGGCGGCCTGGGCTGCAATCTATGTTTCTATTATAACTCTGGTTGTCAAGCATTCCATAGCGATTTCGCGGTGGGTGTGACGCGGGCTGTTGGGGAAGTCTCTGGCTGGGCAGAGGATCCGGCCGGGCGGGGACGTCCGGCGCACCACCGGCTAGGTTGGATCGCCCAGCGCTCCGGCGGCCTGCTTACCGGCCAGGTTCCAGCCGGGGACCTTCTTGCTGGGCATTTTCCAGGCTATCGAGCAAGCTTTCCAGTTCCTCCGGCAACGGGCGCGAGAACTTGAGCCGTTCTTTCGTGCGCGGATGCGTCAACTCGATCGTCGCCGAATGCAGAAAATTTCGATGCAGCGCGAGCGTTGCGGGCATGCCCGCCGACCGGCGCTTGTTCGACTGGGACCGCAATTCGCCAGGCGCGCCATAGAGCGCGTCGCCCACCACCGGATGCCCGAGCGACGACATGTGCACGCGAATCTGGTGCGTGCGTCCCGTCTCGATCTTGACCTCAATGAGCGCGAACTTGCCGTAAGGCGCGTCGATCTTTCTCTGCACCGCGTAATGGGTCACCGCCTCGCGCCCGCCGAAGCCGTGCGTTGTCATGCGCGTGCGGCGCTGCGCGTGGCGGCTGATCGCGCTTTGGATGGTGCCGCGGTCCTGCTTAGGCCAGCCGTGGACCAGCGCGATGTAAGTCTTGTGCACCTCGCGTCCGCTGAACTGCTTCGCCAGACGCCGGTGCGCTTCGTCGTTCTTCGCCACCACCATCAGGCCGCTGGTCGCCCGGTCCAGGCGATGCACGATCCCCGGACGCAGTTCGCCGCCAACCGCCGAGAGCGTTCCAAAGTGGTGGAGCAGCGCATTGACCAGCGTTCCGCGATTGCGCTCGTCGTCGGTCGCTCCCGCTCCCGCATGGACCATCATGCCCGCGGGCTTGTTGACGATCGCCAGATCGTCGTCTTCGTATACGATGTCGAGCGCAATCTCTTCGGGAATGGCGCGCAGGGGCGGAGCTTGCGGTGGCCCAGTCACCATGATCCGCTCATCGCCATCGCCCTTCAGCCGCAGCGACGCCTTCGCCACAGCCTCGTTCACCAGCACCTCACCCCTGGCGATGAGTTGCTGCACGCGGGCGCGGCTGACCTCCGCCCCGCCGATTTCGGAAAGTTGCGTGGCGAGATATTGATCCAGGCGCTGGCCCGCGGCTTCGGGAGATGCGGCGAGAGTAAGCGGGAAGGTCAGCATTTAGCACACAGCATAGCACTCGCTATTCAGCATTGAGCCAACAAGTGCACGGGGAATCTCCGCGAAGTTTATGGCCTACACCCCAGTGCGCGATTTGTGGGTCCTGATGGCTGACGGCTGCTGGCTGACGGCTGACGGCTGAGTTCCGCTCCTCAGCCACCAGATCAATCCTCCGGCGACGACCAGCAGAATCGAAATCAACTGTGTTCCAGTCATCAGCCCGCCGAAGACTTCGCCGCGTCCCGGATCGTCGCGCAGAAACTCGATGAAGTAACGCTCGATTCCATACAGGATCATGAAGCTGGCAAATACCTGCCCATCGAACCGCTTGCGCTTGAGCAACCACATCAGCAGCAGAAAATTGCAGAACTCGGCTGCGGCTTCGATGAGCTGCGTCGGTTCAATCCTCACGCCCAGCGGAGTTCCACTGACGGCATTTGCCAAAGGGTTCGTGAAGATGACGCCCCAGAAGTGGCGGGTGGGTTTGCCGTAACAACAGCCGGCCGAGAAACAACCGAAGCGTCCGAGGACGTGGCCAAAGGCCACTGCGGGGGCCGCCCCGTCGGTGAAGCGCAGCGCCGGCATGTGGTGGCGCCGCATGTACCAGATCGCCGTGAGCATCGCGGCAATCAGGCCGCCGGAAAATACGCCCCCCGCCTGCAGCGTGTTAAGGCTGAAAATCTCGCGCCAGTTGTTCGCGTACGAGCTCCAGTCGTTGATGACGTAAAGGACCTTTGCCCCAATCAATCCGGCAAGCACAACCAGAATGCCAAGGTTCCACGCATCGTCGCCGTTGATGCCCTGCTTCTCCGAATTGCGCACGCCGATCCAAAGCCCGATCAGCACGCCCGAGGCGACCAGAAACCCGTAAGTGGGCAGGTAGAAACTGCCAATGTGAAAGAGTCGAGGAAACACGTTAGTTTGGATGCTCCAATAAACGGCTAAGTTCAGCGCGGTTCTGGAAAGAGTTTAGCAGGAGAGCGGGTCTCAGGTCAGGGCAATCGCATGAAAGTCAGGCGCGGCCGCAGCCTCTTTAGCCGCTGAGGTCAGCTCTTCAAACCCATCCACTCTCGCCAGCATTCGGCCCGCGCTGTATGATGGTTCGAAACTTTTTGTGAAACTCTTAATACTACGGAGTGTGTCATGAACCCTGCCCTCGCGAACCTCGAACCTCAAGCCTTATGGAAGCACTTTGACAAATTGGCGTCCATCCCTCGCGCCTCTACCAAGGAGGCTGCGGCCCGCGACTACATCCGCACTCTGGCCACCAAGCTCGGCCTGGAATGCGTGCAGGACGCCGCCGGCAATCTCGTGGTTCGCAAACCGGCGCGCCCCGGACACGAGCGAGCGCCCATGGCCCTCCTTCAGGGCCATCTCGACATGGTCTGCGAAAAGAACGAGGGCACCGCTCATAACTTCGATACCGATCCCATCAAGGTCATAAGAGATGGCGACTGGCTCAAGGCGGATGGCACCACCCTCGGCGCCGACAACGGAGTCGGAGTGGCCGCGTCACTGGCCGTGATGGAGAGCACTGACATCGGCCACGGTCCGCTCGAGTTCGCTTTCACCATTGACGAGGAGACCGGGCTCACCGGCGCTTCCGAGTTTCCCGCTGGCGTGCTCAAGTCCAAATATTTCCTCAATCTCGACAACGAAGACAAGGGAACGCTCTGTATCGGTTGCTCGGGCGGCATCAAGACGACGGCTCGACGCAAGGTCGCGCTTCGTCCGGCTGGCGCGGCATCGGCCTGGCGTATCAAGGTGTCGGGACTGAAAGGTGGCCACTCCGGCGTAGATATCCATCAAGGCCGCGGCAATGCCCTGCGGATCCTCGGCGGCGTCCTTCAGGTTATGGTGGATCGCCTTCCCGTCGAAATCGCCGAAATCAACGGTGGCAGCGCGCAGAATGCGATTCCGCGCGAAGCGGCCGCCTTGGTGCTCGCCGATCCCGCTCGCGAGAGTGAACTCAAATCTCTGGTCGCCACCGCCGAAACCGATTACAGAACCGACTTGGGTGGATTCGATTCCGGATTGCAAATCACGGTCGAGAAAGCCCAACGTCCGGCCAATGTGCTGGACGCGGCGGACTCGAAACAAACCGTGGCCCTGCTCGCGAGCTTGCATCACGGCGTCATCGCCATGAGCGCCGACGTTCCGGGCCTAGTCCAGACCTCCACCAACCTCGCGACCGTCACCACCAAGGGCGGCGTGGTCGAGATTGTCACCAGTCAGCGCAGCGCCATCGAGAGCAGCATGATGGCTGCCGCCCGCATGGTTGCGACTGTGTGCCGTCTGGCGGGCTTCGAAGTCGAACACGCCGGCAAATATCCCGGCTGGAAGCCGGAGCCCAACAGCGAAATCGTGCGCAAGCTTCAGGACGTTCACAAGAGACTATTCGGGAAACCGGCCGAGCTCATCGCCATGCACGCGGGCTTGGAGTGCGGCGTGATTGGAGAAAAATATCCCGGCATGGAGATGATTTCTTTCGGGCCGACCATCGTTGGCCCGCACAGCCCCAACGAGCGCGTTGAGATTTCGTCGGTCGCGAGTTTTTGGGACTACCTCAAGCTGGTACTCGAGAGCTTGTGACGAGACAGCCGACCGAACTGTGCTGGTGGAGGGCCGGGTGTCTCGTCCGGCCCTCCACCGCATGACCGATCACGCGACCCGTGCGTCATGCTCCGACTCTGAATCGATTGCAAACGATGCGCTGCCGGTGACCTTCGTGACACTCCCAAAAGGGCGGCTGCCCACGCGTGCCGCGCTCAGGCTATAATTTTCTCTTCGGAAGTCATGTCCAGTCCACTCTACGCGTTGGTTGCCTACGTACGGAATCCGGTTGGCGAGTTTGTGGAACAACTGCGCCGCGAACTCCACCCGACTTTGCCTCACATGCCGGCCCATCTCACGATTCTTCCTCCACGGGAGCTGGCCGGAAATGTAGAGGCCGCCGTGGAATTTATGCAAGAGGCTTGTCGCCGCGTTGTCCCGTTCAGCGTCGAACTGGGAGACGTGGAGACATTTCTGCCGACCACCCCCACGGTGTTCATAGCAGTGCGGCAGGCTGCTTCCCGTATGCTCGACCTGCATGATCGTCTCAATGGCAAAGGGCTGCGCTCCAAGGAGTGTTGGCCCTATGTTCCGCATCTCACCATTTTGAAAACGGAACTGGATGACCAGGCTAGCGCCGCGCACTTGCTCGCGCGCGACCGCTGGGCGCAGTTTCCGGGCCAGCGCCAGGTTCAGGTGGAAGAACTGGTGTTCGTCCACGAGGCTGGCGAGCGTTGGCGGGATGTGGCGCTGCTCCCGTTAGGGCGCGTCCCATCGCCCTCCATGCCGTAGTCCGTTCATGCCTGCGCGGCTAGATTCGCCGCACTTTCTCTACTCCGCCTCCTACCCACCACTGATAACCCCGCATTCGAGCCAGATGCACTGACCTTCCGGACATGTACTTTCTGACCGTTGCTAAGTCCCGGCGACGAATTAACATGGATATAACGGAGTGCACACCACGCGCCGGATCCCAGGCTGCGGGTTCGATCGGAAGAGAATAATATGCAAATCGGGGTTTATGGGTCCGGCTACCTCGCTACTGTCATCTCCGCCTGCCTCGCCGACTTCGGCACGCCGGTTTGCTGCTGTCATGCCGACGGCACAAGCATCATGGAAGTGGCCAAAGGCAATATTCCTTTCTTCGAAAAAAATCTCCAGGAAGTGATTCGGCGCAACGTCCGTTCGGGACGGCTGGTTTATTCGGCGAACCCGGAAGATTTGGCACAGAAGGCGCAAGTGATTTTTCTTGCCGAAGATTCTCCGCAGGGATTGCAAGAACTCGCGCTCCGCTTAGCGGGCGCTGCGGGCCGCTTTCAGGTGCTGTCGATTGTTACTCCGGTCCGCGTGGGTTCGACCCGGCAGATTGAAAAAGCGCTGCAAGCGAAAGGCCTGAAGAGCCTGGTCGTCTGCCAACCGATGTTCTTCACCAACGGCTGCGCAGTCGAGGACTTCAACTGGCCCGACCGGATCATTCTCGGCACGTCCTCGAGCGAAGCCGTTACTTCGCTGAAGCAGATTTTTCATCCTCTCGTGATGCGCGGCGTTCCCGTGCTGGTCACGAATTACGAAACGGCGGAGTTGGCGCGCGAAGCGACCACCGCGTTTGTCGCGACCAAGATTTCCTTCATCAACGAAATTGCCAGCCTCTGCGAACACGTCAACGCCGATGCCGTCAGCCTCTCGCTGGCCCTCGGCCTGGACAAGAAAATTGCGCCCCGCTGTCTGCAGCCGGGCGCTGGCATGGGTGGAATTTTCGCCGAGAGCGATATGGAATCGCTCACCTCCATCGCGCAAGAGAACCATGTCGACCTGAAAGTGCTGAACGCTGCCCGCGAAGTGAATCAGAACCTGGCGGAACGGCTCTTTCACAAAGTGGCCGCGGCTATCGATAGCGTGCAGAACAGCGTACAGAACAAAGACGTCGGCATTCTCGGCCTGGCTTTCAAGCCCAACACCAACTCCGTTGCCGGATCGGCTTCGCTGCAACTGGCGCAGAACTTGCTCGCCGGCGGGGCCCGCGTCCGGGCCTACGATCCGGTGGCGATTCCCGATGCGCGGCTGCAACTCAACGGCATGGTGCGGTATTTCGAATCCGCCTACGGCGTAGCCGAAGGCGTGGATGCGCTGGTCGTCGCCACCGGTTGGCCCGAGTTCCGGGCGCTCGATTTCACCAAGATTCGCCACCTCGTCAAACGGCCGATCATCATCGACACCAAGAACCTGCTCGACCCGGCGCGCCTCCGCGCCATGGGCTTCCAGTACATGGGCATGGGAAGACAGTAACGGGCTCCAAACGGCGGATCCAAGCGTGCGCCGCATTCACGCCGCAATTGTTATAATCATTGCTTGCGGTGGGAATAGCTCAACTGGTAGAGCATCGGACTGTGGCTCCGACGGTTGCGGGTTCGATTCCCGTTTCCCACCCCAAACACCTTCCAGCTTCCTCGTTCCGCTTTCTCATCCTCGGAAAGGCTCACTTACCACGGACGCACGGAGGAATGCGCTCTTAGCTCTTGGCTGAAGGCGGCGAGCTACGAGCGCCTTAGCTCCTTGTCCATGGGCCAGCCATGCCAATAAAAAGCCCCGCATTTCTGCGGGGCTGGTTGTTACAACAGACGTTCTATTTGCCAGTGCCGGTCAGACTCGAAGTCTGCGGGCTGCCGAACGCGCTGTCGGCCACTTTCAACGAACCCGTCCTTGTGCCCGTCGCCGTTGGCTTGAAGACCACGCTGATTTTGCAACTGGTCTTGGCGGTCAGGCTGGTCGTGCAGGTCGTGGTGGAGACACTGAAGTCGCCGGTCGTCGAGATCACGATGCTGTTCAGCGCTACGGGCTGCTTGTTGGCAAGAGTAAACACTTTCGCGAGACTCGTCGTCCCCACCGTTCGTGCCGCGTACGTGGCAGTGGCGGGGGTCAACGTGGCTTGGGCAGTGCCGGTGCCGGACAGTGGCAAAATCTGCGGACTGCCCGTAGCGTTGTCGGTAATCGTAAGGTTACCGGTGCGCGCTCCCAGTGCGGTCGGAGTGAATGTGACCTTGATTACGCAGTTCTTGCCCGCGGCCAGCGTACTGCCGCACGGCTTGGTGCTGGTTGCCAGAGCAAAGTCGCCGCTGGTCGCGATGTTGCTGATGGTCAGCGTCGTGGTTCCAGTGTTGGTGAGAGTGACGGACTTCGCCGTGGCTTTTACGCCCACTACGACATTGGTCCACGTCATCGCCGTCGTCGAGAGGGTGACGGTTGTACCCGTCGGTTGCCATGTGGCAAGTGCGTTGATCAGGCCGACGCCGTTCGGGCTGCCCCAACCGGTCGCCAAATCGTAGCCTGTCACTGCCGGATAGCCGTTATTGCCGCTGACGATGTCGTGAAAATCGGTGCTATAGCCCGACCCCAGACCCATCGGATAGATGATCGGGTTGATGAAGCCAAGCAACGGATTGCCATTGGCCAGCGCCTGTTGATTGACCAGAGCCATATAGCCAGCCCACATGGGCGCAGCAAAACTGGTGCCGCCATAATAGTTTGCCGAACAGGTGGTTTGGTCGGCACAGACGTAGAAGTCGAAATTGGCTTCTGCCGCCACGTCCGGGGAGTTCCGCAAAGTCTTGGATCCCTGGTTGGCCGTGGTGATCACGCCCGCGAGTTGCTGATAGGAGGGAATCGGAATGGCGTCCGGCGTAAAATAGCCGCCACCACCGTCGGCCCAAACGGTTTCCGAACTCCAGGGGCCGCCCGCGCTGGCGGTCTGTAAGTCAGTGCCGCCGACCACCGTGACATACGCATCATCCGCCGGGTAAACGTACGAGGAACCCGACGTAAACGCGCCATCGTCGCCGGCCGCTACAAACATATTCTGCCCCTGCGCCGCAAACTTCTCGAAGTAGGGGTCGTCAGTGCTGGGATCCGACGGACTCCAGCCCCACGAACAGCTCAATTGCGCGTCCAGCGGAGAATGCGTGGACATGGAGCCAAAAATCGCCGTATCGGTCGAACCCACGTACACATACAGCGCTGTCATGCCCGGAGCCATGGAGACCGCCTGAGTGATGTCAAGGATCTGTTCGGTATCGTCACAGTACCCTCCCGCATTGGTATAAAGGCAGGTCAGGCTGGTTCCATCGGTGGAAATGCCATCGATAGCGACCTTGAGTGTCTGCTTGGCATTCTTGAAGTACGTGTTCACGTCGGCGATGTCGTATCCGTAGTACTCCAGCAAGCCGAGCGTCTGGCCGGTGCCGGTGAGAGCTGTTCCACCGTAATAGGCGGCCCTCATGTCGCTGCCGCAATATGAAGCTGAAGGGCAGGAGCCTGAGACGTTGGACTTCACCTGCAGATTTCTATGCTGCAGGGCGGGACGCGGGATCGAATAGTTGTCCAACCCCGAGATGTGCCACAGCGGGAACGGCAGGTCAACCGTGGGCTCCCGGTCCGGAGCATAGAATGTGCGATCTTCGGTGGGATGCTGGTAGACGCCCATGGTCACATGGAACGCTTTCTCGATGGCTGCCACCGAGCCCTTGAGCTGCACGTCCATAGCGTCGCGAGAGCCGCCCATCACCGTAAAGCCGTTCGCTTCCGCGAAACGAATCAGCGCGTCATAATCCTCCTGGCTGGGGCCAAACCTCTCGGTAAACTCTGTCGGCGTAACAAAGTGCCGGTAGGAGGGGCTGGTAGGATCGTAGAGCGCATCGAGAAAATTCGCCAACTCCGCCGGATGGCGCAGCGGCAGAACAACGTCGAAACGCATGGACAGCCCAGCCGGAAGCCGTCCGGCGGATTTCGCGCGGCCATCGAGAGTCACTTCACGCACATGACGCGTCAATAGGGCCTGCGGCTGCGCCTGGCAAACGACATTCACGAACGCCACGATCGCGGCGAGAGTGAGCAAGAGTACAGACAATCTTTTAATCACGGTTTCTCCTTATTGGCGTCACAGAGTCTGGAAGATCCTTTGGTCCGTAGCATGGCGCCAGAACCCGCACTCGACTCTGGTCAACATGCCCAATTGAACCACCGGACCATGGCCCGGGGTGGGGAGACTACTACGGCGGCAGTCTATACCGCGGGTTGGCGGAAAACAACCAAAAATGGGTGCCGCATAAAATTTGTAGGGCATATAATGAGCCACCGGTTGTTTCCACAGAAATGAATGCAACAGAGTGCGATAGTTGGGCAAGAAATTGCCGCTTTCAGTGGGCCCGACCCTGACAAATCAAAAATCCGCGGCGGACGATCGTGCAGCGGTCTCACCCGCGCGCGCCCACCTCTTCCTTGTCCTTATCCTTCGCCGCGTAGTGCGACTCGACATATTCGGCGAGAATCTTGATGAACTCGGGGACGATCTTCTCGCCTTTTAGCGTGGTAAAGAGGCGGCCGTCCACGTAAACGGGGGCCTTCGGTTCTTCGGCCGTTCCGGGTAGAGAAATTCCCAGGCTCGCGTGTTTCGATTCGCCGGGGCCGTTGACGATGCAGCCCATCACGGCCACTTTCATTTCCTCAACGCCGGAGTGCGTTTGCTTCCAGACCGGCATCTGCTCGCGCAAATAAGTTTGGATCTGCTCGGCCATCTCCTGGAAGAACGTGCTCGTCGTGCGTCCGCATCCGGGGCAGGCGGTGACTTGCGGGGTGAAGCTGCGGATGCCAAGCGACTGCAAGATCTGCTGCGCCACCCGCACTTCCTCCGTGCGATCGCCTCCGGGAGCGGGCGTGAGCGAAACGCGAATCGTGTCGCCGATGCCTTCCTGTAACAGCACGGCCATCGCCGCGCTTGAGGCGACCACGCCTTTCGCGCCCATACCGGCCTCGGTCAATCCGAGATGTAGAGGATACTCGCAGCGCGCCCCCAGCGACCGGTACACGTCGATCAAATCCTGCACGCCGCTGACCTTGGCGCTGAGGATGATCTGGTCGGGGCGCAGTCCATACTGCTCGGCCAGTTTCGCCGAGTGCAACGCGCTTACCACCATCGCTTCCATGGTCACGTCGCGCGCCTCTTTGGGCTCCGCCAGGCGCGAGTTCTCGTCCATCATCTTGGTCAGCAACGCTTGATCGAGCGAGCCCCAGTTCACGCCGATGCGCACCGGCTTCCGATGCTTGGCGGCAACTTCGATCATGGTGCGGAAATTGTCGTCATTCTTGCGTCCGATGCTGGCATTGCCGGGATTGATTCGGTATTTGGCCAGACCCTCGGCGCAGCCGGAATATTTCGTCAGCAGCAGGTGTCCGTTGTAATGAAAGTCGCCAACGATGGGCACGCGGACGCCCTGCTTCTCGAGGCCTTCAACGATGTGGGGGATGGCCTTGGCGGCATCGTCGTTGTTGACGGTGACGCGGACGACTTCGCTGCCGGCGCGCGCCAGTGCGGCGACCTGCTTCACGGTGGCGGGAACGTCCGCGGTGTCGGTGTTCGTCATCGACTGCACCATAATCGGTGCACTGCTGCCCACGCGGACGCCGCCAATCGTGGAGGTGCAGGTTTTTCTACGCTGAATTTGGGCCATGGTTGACCCCTATCTTAAATCAGGGTTGGAAAAATCGCGATCTACTCTTCGTGGCGAGCAGTGGCGTAATAGCCGCTGCGGGCCTGGATTTTGTAGTCGCCCTGCTTGGGCTTGATCTCGACTTTGCGGAAAGATCCGTCGCGGGTGGCGTTGGTGGGCACGTAGCCGACGTTGTACTGGCTGCGGAGTTCCTGGGAAATCTGGTCGAAGGCCTGGCGGAGTTTTTCGATCTTGTTGCCCACTTCAATCACCCGGCCGCCGGTCTCCTCGGTGAGTTTTTTCATTTCGGCATCGCCGTGATAGCCGCCGAAGCCATAGAAACCGCGGTCGGCGATGAGCAGGACGTAGCAGATGGCATCGGCTTTCTGGGCGGCTTCGATGGCGTCCTTGATCTTGAGGCGGCTGCCCTCGTCTTCACCGTCGGTGAGCAGGATCATGGCTTTGCGTCCGACCTCATGGCTGAACTCGTCGTGCGAGGCAAGATACACGGCGTCATAGAGCGCGGTCCCGCGTGGGCCGTTCTTGGGGCAAGGAAACGGGCCTTGCGGGCCAATCGGGCCGCCGGAACAACTGACGCCGCCGGTGTTGATCCGGGCCTCGTTGAGCCCATGTTTCAGGCGGCTGACGGAGCTGGTGAAATCCTGCAGCAGGGTGATGTCGGTGTCGAAGCTGATGACGAAGGCTTCGTCTTTCGGGCGCAGCGTACTTTCGAGAAACGAGCCGCCGACTTCCTTTTCCATGTCGAGGACGCGCTGCTGGCTGCCGCTGGAATCGATGAGGATGCCGAGCGTGAGGGGAAGATTGGATTCGGCCGTGAAATACTTAATGGTCTGGGGCTGCCCGTCCTCGAACAGGTCGAAGTTGTCTTTGGTAAGGTTGGGGATGAGCGCGCCATGCTTGTCCTTGACATTGAAGAACAACTGAACGATCTCGACGTTGACCTTCAGGGTCTCGACCGATTGGTCTTGGGGCTGAGCGTTGGCGTCGGGAGGGAGAGTGGGAATCCGCGCCGGCGAATCCTGCGCGGCAGCGGCCGCCGGAGTTGCGGGATTTTGCGCGGCCATGGGCAGCGACAGGGAAATGGCCACAGCTAAGACGCTCGCGGCCAGGCGCGGTTTATAAAGTAGTTTAGGCATCGGAGTTTTTGTCCCCAGACTTTGCTAGTCTATATCTTTGCTAGTTTATTCCCTGAAGGCCTGTAAGGGGCCGCAATGGTTAGATGCAGCAAAGCGGCGCGGTTGGGCATCTGAATCAATGAAGAGCGGTGGAAAAGGAAAGATAGAGGATTCCGGCGATGGCGGCAAAAAATGGCACAACGCTGAGGCTGGGGATGTCGTTGTTGCGGATGGCATTGCTCGTGGTTCTGCTGGCAGGCATCGTGGCGGCGCAGCAAAAGCCTGAGGACATTCCGGACGCTCCGTCGGCGACGCGTCCGATTCCGCCGCCGAGCGCGAGGCCGGGGGCGGATGACAATGCAACGTCCGAGGCGCCGCCAGCGGACAACTCCGGTGCGGGAGTGACCAGCGGATCGAAGGAGCTTCCTCGGACGGCTCCCGAAGCGGCAGCTCAACAGGGGAACCAGAAGCCCACCCCCCCGCCCATGCCGCCGGTCAAGACGGTGCCCGCGGGCAGCGTTCCGAAAGATGCGGAATCCGGCGAGGACCTCTACAAGATCATCACGACCGTCAACCTGGTGATGGTTCCGGTTACGGTGAAGGACAGCGATGGGCGGTTGGTCGGCGGCTTGCGCCCCAGGGATTTTTCTGTGCTGGAAAATGGTCAACCGCAGACCCTGAAGTTTTTTACCAGCGATCCGTTTGCGCTGTCGGCGGCCGTGATCTTCGATACAGGCATGGCGGACGTAGGCTTGAAGAAAGTGCAGGAGACGCTTTCGGCGTTGCAGGGAGCGTTCAGCCAGTTCGATGAAGTTGCCCTCTACACCTACAGCAGCACGACAGGCCGGGTGTCGGACTTTACCGGAGTCGGCAAGCAATTGACCGTGGCCCTGAATCAGGTCAAAGGGTACAGCGGGGAAAATAATGGACCTCCGGTAACGAGCGGGCCGCTGGGGCCGCAGGGGCCGGTCATCAATGGAATCCCGATCGGCTCTCCGGTAAATCCGGTGAGCACGCCGCCGAAGGTCGCGCGGGTGATGAATGACGCGATCCTGCTGGCGGCGCGCGATCTTTCGAAACGCGACCGGACGCGGCGCAAGATCATTCTCATCATCAGCGACGGGCGGGAGTTGGGCTCGACGGCCAGCTACAAAGACACCCTGAAAGTGCTGCAAACGCAGAACATCACCGTTTATGCCGTGGGAGTCGAAGGCGCGGCCATCCCGATCTACGACCGGCTGCAGCGCATACACCTGCCCAAGACGCGGGCCGCGATGGGTTACAGCGACATTCTGCCGAAATACGTCTCCGCCACTGGCGGAGGCACGGTGTACAACGAGCTGGCGCAAGCCGAGATCGAGCGCATCTACGCCAAGGCCATCGGAGAGGCGCGCAATCAGTACACCTTGGGTTATTCGCCGAAGTCGAGCATCGGAGGCTACCGCGACATCGAGGTGCAGGTGCATGGGCACCCGGGCGTGAAGGTGTATGCCAAGCAAGGATATTATCCTCTGCCGACGGCGCGATAAGCAGTAGCCAGCGCCCACTTACGTCAGTAACCTGCGCCATGACGTTGCTGTGTGGTATAAAAAACAGCAGGAACCGATCCAAGATTCAGGTGGTGTGGCAATAGGCTCGCGCGTTGAGGGAGTGGTTCGCGAGCGCCTTTATCGATTGCAGTTTCTGAGGAAGCCTTTTGAGTTTCATCAACTTCGCAGCGCGCGAGATCAACTGCAAGATCGTCTACTACGGCGCCGGGTTGGGCGGCAAGACGACGAATCTCCAGTTCATCTTCCAGAAAACAGCCGAACAGCAGAAGGGCAAGATGATCTCGCTCGCCACCGAGACCGATCGGACCCTGTTCTTCGACTTTTTGCCGCTCGATCTGGGCACGGTGCGGGGCTTCAAGACGCGCATTCACCTCTATACGGTCCCAGGACAAGTGTTTTACGACGCCAGCCGCAAGCTGATTCTACGCGGCGTGGATGGCATCGTGTTCGTCGCCGATTCCCAGCAGGAGCGCCAGGACGCCAATGTCGAAGCGCTCGACAATCTGATGTCGAACCTGAAAGAGCACGGCTACGACTTCAACAAGATCCCCTACGTCCTGCAACTGAATAAGCGCGACCTGCCGACTGCCCTGCCGGCCGACGCTCTCTTCAAGGAACTGCGCAAAAAAAACGAGCCGGTAGTGGAGGCCGTGGCCTTCCAGGGCGTAGGCGTGTTCGAAACCCTCAAGGAAATCGCGCGGCAAGTGCTGACCGAGTTGAAGCAGGGCGGGTAGGGCAGTCGTCAGTTATCAGCCGTCAGCCGTCAGTAAAACCCCAAGACAATCTGTAGAGACGCGGATTGCGGCGTATCGGCAGCGCCAGCACACCTATTGCAGTGTCCCGGACAGATCTTCCCACTCATTCATCAGGTTTTGCAGCGCACTCTTATGAGTGGCGAGCTCCTGCGTCTGGCGCTGGGTTTCTTCCGCGCTCACAAAGCTCTGAAGTGCGGTTTCACACAGCGCAATCGCGGCTTCGGCGCGGGCTATCTCTTCCTCGATTTCGTGCAGGCGGTCTTCCATCTGCTGGCGCTTGATGGGGTTGAGGCGTTTGCCTTTGGGGTCAGATGCCCCGACTGCTGGAGACGCGGGGCTCAGCCCCGCCACCACACGGGATTGGTCGTTGGAGGGACGGCCGACGGAGAGTTCTCCGACTAGTTCGTTGCTGATCGTCTCGGTTTTCCGGGCGGCTTTTCCCTGCTTGCGCCAGAGATAGTCCTCGTAATTTCCGGGATAGATTTCTACTTTGCCTTCGCCGATTTCGAAAACACGCGTGGCCAGTTTGTCGATGAAATAGCGGTCGTGGGAAACGAAGACGACCGTGCCGGTGTACTTGATCAGAGCTTCCAGTAAGACGTCTTTGGCGCGCAGATCGAGGTGATTGGTGGGCTCATCGAGCAGCAGGAAGTTGGCCGGGTGCAGCAGCATCTTGAGCAGCGCGTAGCGGTTGCGCTCGCCTCCGGAGAGCACGCCGATGCGCTTAAACACATCGTCACCCGAGAAAAGAAAACATCCGAGCAGGCTGCGCAGCTCGGTTTGCGTGGAGGCGGGCGAGAGTTCGCCGAGGTCGTCGAAAATGCGCGCTTCGGGATTGAGTTCCTTGTATTGGTCCTGCGCGAAGTAATCAGGCTCGACGTTGTGGCCCAGCTTGTATTCGCCGGCGGTGAGGGGCTCCTGTTGGGCCAACAGTTTAATCAGGGTGGACTTACCGGCTCCGTTGACTCCGACTAACGCGACGCGCTCACCGCGCTCGATCATGAAACTAACTTCCTCAAACACTTTATGTTCATTTATCCCGCGCTCGCCGTAACTCTTGGCGACGTTGGTGAATTCGGCAACGATGCGTCCGCTGGGCTTGGGCTGCGGGAAAGAGAAATGGACGGCCTTCTCTTCTTCCGGGATTTGGATGCGCTCCATTTTGTCCAGCTCTTTGATTCGGCTCTGCACCTGCTTGGCCTTGGTCGCGGTGTAGCGGAAACGGTTGATGAAGACCTCTAACTGCTCAATGCGGTCGTGCTGGGTTTTATAGGCGGATTCGAGCTGCTCCTTGCGCATGGTTTTCGCGGCCAGGTATTGGTCGTAATTGCCGGCGTAGAAGTGCATTTGCTTGTTCCAGATTTCGACGATGCGTTTGACAGTGATGTCGAGAAAATAACGGTCGTGCGAGATGAGGACGAAGGCGTAAGGATAAGTGGTCAAGTACTCTTCAAGCCAGTTGCGGGCTTCAAGGTCGAGGTGGTTGGTGGGCTCGTCAAGCAGGAGGAGGTTGGGTTTTTGCAGCAGAAGTTTGGCGAGCGCGATGCGCATCTGCCAGCCGCCGGAAAATTCTTCGGTCTGGCGCGTCCAATCGTCACGATGGAAGCCAAGACCTGTCAGAATCATGCCGACCTGGGCTTCCAGCGTGTAGCCGTCACGGGCGACGAATTCGTGTTCGAGCTTTTGGTAACGGTCGGCGACGGCGGAATATTCGGGACCGGCGTGGTCGAGTTCCGACATGCTGCGGGTGAGCGCCTCCATTTCTTTCTCGATGGCGTCGAGTTCGGCAAACACCGACATGCATTCGGCGAAGATGGTGCGGCCGGTGAGGGTGAGGCCGTCCTGCGGAAGGTAGCCGGTGGAGATGCCTTTGGCGCGCGAGACGGTGCCGTAGTCGAGCGACTCGCTCCCGGCAAGAATTTTCATGATGGTGGACTTGCCGGTGCCGTTCGCGCCGACGAGACCGATGCGGGATTCGGGCGTGATCAGCCAGTCGGCGTTCTCGAACAACAGCTTGTGGCCGTAGCGCTTGCCGGCGCCGGAAAGTTGGATCATGGGTGTCTCTTATTAAATATACGGGACGGGATCGGGTGTCGGCTGTCAGCCATCGGCTCTCAGCGTTCAGCCGTCAATTCGCGGCAAGAAATCCGTTGACAATGTGCCACAACATGTGGCACAATTCTTATATGCCCAGCGTAAACATCCGCCAGCTTCGGGACACTAAGCGGCTGAAGGCTTGGCTGCGTGCCGGAAGGACTGTGGAGCTTCGAGAGCGCGACTCGGTGATTGCCCGCATTGTTCCGGAAGGGTTGGTTCCGCAACCCAACGATTGGCCCGATTTTGCGGCCTTGCGCAAGGAAATCCTGGGCGAGCGCGTCCTGCCGGGAGCGGATCTGGTGATTGAGGAGCGCGGCCGCTATTGAGCAAAATGACGACCACATACGCCGACACCTCTTTTTACGTGTCGCTGTATCTTACCGATCGGCACACCGCGGAGGTCGAGCGCCGGCTCAAATCGCGACCATCGTTATGGATGACGCCCCTGCATGTGGCCGAGTGGACGCACGCCATCGAGCAGCATGTGTTTCGCAAAGCGATTTCGCGCAGCGAAGCGGATCATCTGCTGGAGCGATTCCAAGAGCATCGCGCGCAGCATCTATGGAGGGAAGCGCCCTTGCCCGATCACGCATTCGAGGTTTGCGCGGAGCTCGCTCACCGGTATGCGGCGCGGCTGGGGGTTCGGACACTCGACACGATGCATGTGGCTTCGGCGCTGGAATTGAAAGCCGAGCAGTTTTGGACTTTCGACGGGCGGCAAGCGAAACTGGCTGTGGCTACCGGGTTGAAGACCGACTAATTGCCATTGGACGGGCGAGGGCGCCCGTCGCTCCACTAATTTCAGCGGGCGGCAGCCATGCGCGCCACGCCGATGTGGTTCAGTGCGCGGTCGATCACGGTCTGGAGTTCGTGGGCGTATTTGACTTCGCGGCCTTTGGCGAGGATGACGCGCGCTTTCTCTGCATCGAACCAGGTGGGATCGCGGTCGTCTTCCTCGGGGCGGCGAGTCTGGCGTACGTCCATCAAGAAAGCTTTCACCACATATTCCTGCACGCCGCCCTCCTGCCAGAAAACGCCCTTGGAATGAACGTAGATGTGGAAATGGCGGGGCTCGATGACGCCGATGGCGCCCGCTTCTTCTCTGGCTTCGCGTTCGGCGGCCTGGCTGTGCGATAGGCGAGGCTCGGGCGCTCCCTTGGGAAACGTCCACTTGCTGCCGCCGTTGGTGTGAACCAACAGGAATTCGGCGTGCGAATTCACCCGCCGGTAACAGACAGCAGCGACCTGCAACGGAAGCGCGAAGGCGGATGTGCGTACGGAACCCATATCGCTTATATCGGCCAGTGTACTGCAAAGATATTTCAGGAATGTTAAATAGCGACGGCAAGTGTGCACACCTTTGGTACCTGGCCTTTGGTACAGCCCTCAGTTCCCAGGGCTCAGTTCTCAGAATGAGGTGCGGGCGGTTTGTCTTTTGGACGCTGGGTCACTGAGAACTGGGAGCTGGGAACTGAGAACTGCTCCCATAGCTCAGTCCGCTCAAGGCGGCCATCTTCCTGGGATCTATTCCTCGACTGGCAATCAGCACTTGGAACGTCTCTCCCATGCCTACGGGGGTTACTAGGTGTTTGAGTTGGAGGGCAACTTTCGCACGTTCTTGCGCGATGCGGCAGTCTTCGAAGGCGTCGGCGAATTGGGTTGACTCGCCAATGCCCATCAGGAATTGCGATTGCGTTCGCAACTTCTCCACCTGCATTCCTTCTTGCTCGCACGCCGCGGCGAGCGCGGTGAAATTGACGTGGGTGGTGAGGTCCCGCTCGCCGGGGGCTTCGTAGGGGTCGGGGCTCGATGAGTGGTGGCGATACGCCATGAGCGTGCCGCGGTGGCGTCCCGAGAGTTGTTGGTGGCGTGTGTAACCGTAGTCGACGATCACGAGCACGCCGCGTTGGATGGCGCGCGCGATTTGCCGCATCCAATTCTGCGCGACGATGGAGACTTCGATGCGCTCGTCCGCTTCGGGATGTACTCCGTAGCGGTCGAGGAATTCCAGTTCTTCGGCGAGCGGCGGGAGCCATGTTTCGCGCAAGCGATTGTTTTCGAGAGCGAGGTGGAGTTTGCCCTGGGGGCTGAGAATCTCGACGGGCAGTGCGTCGAAAAATTCGTTGGCGAAAACGATGAGGGGCACGTCGGGGGCCAGGCAGCGGTAAATGTCCGCGGCTGCCGAGCTGGGCTCGGCTGGACAGCCGGGGGCGGCTGTCCCTACGCGGGCTTTGCCGGAATCGAGATAGTCGCGCAGGGTTTCTTGCAGCTTCGCGCGCAGCGCGGGCGACGACTCCTGCAAGGTGTAGGTGAGGGTGGCGAAAAAGTTGGGGAATTTCTTGCGCGACCAATCGAGAACATCGCGGACGAACAAGCCGCGCCCGGGGCCGAGTTCGAGGATTTCGATCCCAGGAGGGCGGTCGAGCGCTTGCCATATCTTGTCAAACTGGCGTGCCAGCAGGCGACCGAAGACGGCGTGAACGTCGCTGGAGGTGTAGAAGTCTCCGGCCTTGCCGAATTGCGCGGCGTTTGCGGAGTAGTAACCGTGGGAAGGATCATAGAGGCAGCGCTGCATGTAGCGCGAAAACGGGATGGGGCCGCGCTGGCGGATTTCCCGCTCGATTTGTTCGCGGAGGGACACTAACTTCCCTGGCTTCCTTCTTCGGCGGGCATCGGCCTGCGCCGCTCCTGCGGGGTGTGGGTGAACATTTCGATGAAATAGTCATGCAGGCCGTCGTAGAGCTGGCGCTGCAGATGCCAGGCGAACAGGGGGTGATCGAGGTCGCGGGGATGAACCGGGAACACGTAGGTGTGGATCGGGATGGCTGAGTCCTTCAGATCGATGAGGACTTCGATTACGCCGCTATTTTCGCGCGCGGAAAAGGTCAGCAGGGGATGATCGTAGAGGCGCAACTGATCGAGGACTTTCTGCAGGGAATCGGACACCGGTTCATTGTACTCAGGCGGTGGACATCGGGGCGAGTAGCGGTACGCCGCGCCTCTATGGCGCAAGAATGGGCGGCACTCCGGCTCTATTCGTAGCGCAAGGCTTCGATGGGATCGAGGCGGGAGGCTTTGATGGCGGGAAGCATTCCGCTGACAACGCCGACGAATCCCAGAATTAGGGTGGAGGCGATCAGCGTTGTGGAATCGATGGTGAGATGGATGTCGCCTTCGGTGCCATTTTCTATGAAAGCGCTCCACAGCGTGAGCGATCCGACCGACCAGGAAACGATGTATGCGAGGAGGATGCCGGCGAGTCCGCCGAGAAACGTAATGACCAGGGCTTCGGCGAGAAACTGGACGAGGATGTGCCAACCGCGCGCGCCGAGGGCTTTTTCGACGCCGATCTCGCGAGTGCGCTGGGTGACCGAGACCAGCATGATGTTCATCAGGCCCACGCCACCGATGCCGAGCGTGAGCAGCCCGATGAATCCGAGCAGAATCTTGATGCCGGTGGTGATGGCGCGCAGGTCGAGCAGGTCGGCAAAGACGTCGAAGACAAAGATGGCGCGCTTGTCCTTGGGATCGAAATCATGATGAAAGGCCATGGAGCGGCGCACGGCCTCGGCGACTTTCTCGTGGTCGCCTTCGTATTCCATGGCTACGGAATTGAGATAGTAAGTGTTAGTAAGGTCGCTCATGGCGCTGAACGGGATGTAGATATGGCTGTTCTGGTCGTCGTCGCTATTCTGAATGACGTGCTTGAGGACGCCGATCACTTCGTAGGAAATCCCGTCGACACGCACTTTTTCGCCCAGTGCAT
>JBEKQG010000046.1:0-20926 GCA_049519955.1 Terriglobales bacterium | reverse complement strand
GAACAAGTGGTAAACCACATCGACGAGCGCGAGCTGGCCGATGTGATTTACGAATTCGGTGAGGAAAGGAGGTCGCGGAGAATCGCCAGAGCCATTGTCCGGTCGCGGCCGATACGCACGACGAAGCAACTTGTCGAAGTGATATCAGCCGCTGTCCGGTCAATGAAACATGAGCGGATTCATCCGGCGACCCGAACCTTTCAGGCTCTCCGAATATTCGTAAACCGTGAACTGGACGATCTGAAAGCACTGCTCGGGGCGGCGCCCCGGGTGCTGAAGCCGGGCGGAAGGCTGGTGGCGATCAGCTTTCACTCGCTCGAAGACAGGATCGTCAAGGATGCGCTTCGCGACGGAGCGAAGCAGGGCTGGTACAGGCTGCTGACGAAAAAGCCGCTGACGGCCAGCGCGGAAGAGATGGATCGCAATCCGCGGTCGCGCAGCGCGAAGATGCGCGCCGCCGAAAGAGTTTGAGCGGCTTCAGTTTGAATTTGTCCGGAGAAACTGCCGGGCTCCCGGTGCGGTGATCGCAAGGCGTGCCGGGTAAAGATTTTGGAAAGAGCGGCCGGCGTTTTGTAGAGACGGGCCGCAACTCTGTGGTGGAGTTTTCCCCGGAGCGGCCAAGAAAAAACAGAACAAGGCCGCGTCCGCGGAAGAAAAGCCGGAACCTTTGCAATGACATTTACAGGCACCCTGATTGAAGATTTGATGGCAACGGTGGAGCGCGCCGAGCGGAATGCGCGGACGGACAGAGCACTGTCGGTCGAGTCCTCGGCGGTCGAATCCCCGCTGATTGAGCCTTGGCTCGCAGCCGCGCAAGAAAATCGGGACTACGATCCGAAATTTATTGGAGTGGCATAAATCATGAGCGCCGTGGCCTTGCAAAGCGCAGTTTTTCCGAGCCGCCGCAAGTCCTGCTGGCTGGGGACGCCGGAAATTTATTTCCGCAAGGCCATCGACAACTCGCGCCTGGTGAAAGTCGAAGATCCGCGGCGCGAGCGCGAGATGAAGTACTTTGGGCTGGCGCTGTGTTTGCTGTTCGTGCTGGTCATGGGCTACGCGCTGCAGCATTTCCGCGCGATTGAATACGGCTACAAGATCGAGACGCTGCGCTCGGAGCGCGACAATCTTACGGAAATGAACCGGGCGCTGCGCCTGGAAGAGGCTTCGCTGCGCGATCCGGAACGAATCGATGTGATGGCGCGCCAACTGGGGCTGCAATCGCCGCAGCCGGGGCAGGTGCTGCGCATGGATGCCGTGAGCGATGCGGCCACGCCCGTCATGGCCAGCGTGACTCCAGTCGCGGTCGTGTCGGCGAGATGAATCTGCCGAGACGGGGCTTGCCCAGTCTCACTCTGCGGCAGGAGACGAGGCAAGCCGCATCTCTACGGGAATTCTGAGCGGCGGCTCTTCGGGGCCGCCGAAAGTTTCTGAGGACTGGAAGTGGCGGCGAGCGCATCTTCGAACGGCGCAAGATTCAGGCTCTACGCCTTGTCTGGATTCCTTTGCCTGTGGCTGCTGGTGATCTGCCTGCGGCTCGTCTATCTGCAAATATTTTGTTATGGCGATTTCGAGCGCCGCGCCCAGCACCAGCAGCAACGCAGCTTTGATCTCTCGCCGAAACGCGGAGTCATCTACGACCGCGCGGGGCGCGAACTGGCGATGTCGATCCAGGTGGACTCGGCCTTCGTGGTGCCCTCGGAAGCTCCCGATCTCGCCAACACCATCAGCCTGATTGCGCGCATTACGAACGACGATCCCCGGGTCGCGCTCGCCGATTGCCGGGCCCACAAGACTTTCTGCTGGGTGGCGCGCAAGGCTGACGCCGAAGCCATCGACCGCATCCGCACGCTGAACCTGCAAGGCGTCCACTTCCAAAAAGAGCCCAAGCGCTTTTACCCCAAACGCGAGCTGGCCGCGCAAGTTCTGGGTTACGTCGGCACCGACGATCAGGGCCTGAGCGGACTGGAGCGCCAATTCAACGAACAACTGCAGGGCAAACCCGGCAAGCTGATGATTTCGGTTGATGCGCGCAAGCGTTGGTTTGCCAGTGTCGAAAAGGAATCAGAAGCCGGCAACAGCCTCGTCCTCACCATCGATCAAAATATCCAGTACATCGCGGAACGGGAACTGGAGCGCGGGATGGAAGAGACGCACGCGATTGCGGGCACGGCGATCGTGGAAAATCCGCGCACCGGCGAAATCCTGGCGCTCACCAACCGGCCCACGTTCAATCCGAATATTCGCAAGGAAATCAGGAACGAAGCCCTGAAAAACCGCGCTGTCAGCGACGTTTACGAGCCCGGCTCCACGTTCAAGACAGTGACCATCTCGGCCGGGCTGGAAGAAAAGGTCACGCGACCCGACGAAATATTCGACTGCCAGATGGGATCGATCGTCATCAACGGCATGCGCATCCGCGACAGCAGGGCGCACGGCATGCTCTCGGTCGCCGACATTATTGCGGAGTCGAGCGATGTGGGCGCCATCAAAGTTGCGCTGCGGCTCGGCGATCAGCGCTTCTACAAATACATACGGGCTTTTGGATTCGGCCAGCAAACCGGGATCGAACTTCCCGGCGAAACGCGCGGCCTGACGAAGCCGGTGGAACGCTGGTCGAAGGTCTCGCTCGCCGCCATTTCCATGGGCCAGGAGATTGGCATTTCGCCGCTGCAGCTCGCTTCCTTGATCTCGACCATCGCCAACGACGGCGTGCATGTTCCGCCGCGCATCGTGGCGGGCACGATTGCGCCGCAGAATACTCCTCAAACCATTGCCTTTCAGCCTGCCGAGGGGACGCGCGTGATTTCATCGCTGACGGCGGCCCAGATGCGGCAGATGTTGCAGGGAGTGGTGCTGCACGGCACCGCGCGCAGAGCCACTCTCGAAGGCTACAGTTCCGCGGGAAAAACCGGCACGGCGCAAAAAGTGGACCCAGCCACCGGTACGTACTCGAAGACGAAGTATGTCGCGTCTTTTGCCGGCTTCGCTCCCATCAACGACGCGCAAATCGCGGTGGTGGTGATCCTCGACTCCGCCGTGGGCCTGCATCAGGGAGGCCAGATTTCGGCGCCCGTCTTCCAACGCATCACGCAGCAGGTGCTGGAGTATCTGCACGTTCCGCATGATGTGCAGCTTCCGCCGAGCCGCCAGGTGTTGCTGGCTCGCCGCAATGTTCCGGACGCGAGCCTTGAAGAAAGCTCGCCCGACCACCTCGGCGAAAGTCTGGATATGGCCGAAGCCAACGAAACGCCCGGCAGTCCAGCCGCGGCCAAGGCCGGCACTATTGGAGCGCAGGTGGTTCCGGCGGCGCAGGCCACCTCAATCCGAGCGTCCGCGAGTCCGCCCGCAGCACAATCGAGCGAGCCATCGTCTGTCGGACAATCCGGGAATTCACCCGGGCAGAACTTGCCCGCCGGCGGAACCGTGGTGCTCGACGTCGAAGAGGGAGGGATCGAGGTGCCGTCGTTCCTCGGCAAGAATTTGCGCGTTGCCATGGAAGCCGCGCAAAACGCAGGACTCGACCTCGACGCCATCGGCAGCGGGACTGCGCGAGAGCAGTCGCCGCAGCCCGGAACGCGGGTCGCGGCCGGATCGCGCATTACCGTGCGTTTTGGCAGGTAGGTTCACTTTTTCCCCATGTGCCTCTGTGTCCCCCGGTGGTTCAAGTTCTTTTGCCAACAACGGCAGTCCCCATCAAAGGCACCGATCCGCAAATACTCTTGCCGTTTCCACAGCCGGAGGGGGTAAGCTAGCGGCTATGGGAGTGTCGGTGTCGGTGCTCGGGAGCGGCAGTCGCGGAAACTGCTCCCTGGTGGGCACGAGCGCAACCCGGATTCTGGTGGATGCCGGTCTCTCCGGACGCGAGACTTTCCGGCGGCTCTCGGCGCTCGGCGAGCGCGTCGAGGAAATTTCCGCGATCCTGATTACGCACGAGCACTCCGACCATGTTGCCGGCTTGCAGCGGCTGGCGGTCAAGCTGAAGGTGCCCGTGTTTATCACCGCGCCGACGCATCAGGCCTGGAGCCGGGCGGTGCGCGACAGCGACACTAACGGCGCGACTGCGAAACTGCCGAAGGTGGAGCATTTCTCGGCCGGGCGCGGCTTCTCGGTGGGCGACATCGAGGTGATGCCGTTTACCATTCCGCATGACGCCGCCGATCCCGTGGGCTTCACGTTTCGCGCGGAAGGCGTCAGGATTGGATTCGCCACCGACCTCGGCTACATGCCGGTCAGCGTGCGGAATCACCTGCAGGGTTGCAGCGTATTAGTGATGGAGTCGAACCACGATGTCGAGATGCTGCGCTCGGGGCCGTATCCGTGGGCGGTGAAGCAGCGGGTGATGAGCCGGGTGGGCCATCTATCGAATGAGGCGCTCGCGGAATTCTTCTCGAGCGACTATGATGGGAGTGCGGAGTACCTGGTTTTGGCCCATTTATCTGAGCAGAATAACCATCCCGAAATCGCGCGAGCGGCGGCGGAACAAGCGCTTGGCACCCGTCAGGGGTTGTGGCACAGCCGTGTGCTGCTTGCGGCCCAATCGGAAGCTCTGGCGCCAATCCGGCTGTAGCGTCTGCTGTAGCCTATTATGAGCGACTGCGTCGAACCGATCGTGGGGAAAATCCTTGCCGGCTGGCGCTACGATATTTCGGGGCTGGCTCCGGAGATGCGCGGGGATTACGAGTTGCACTTGGCCGATTGCGAGCGCTGCCGCAGCCGCCAGAAACTCCACCGCATCGTCGACATTTCCCTGATTGTGCTGGCTTCGGCGTCGGCGGCGGTGTTTCTGCTGGCCTTTGTGTTGGTCCGCTATTTTGAACCGCGCCACGCTTTCTGGCTCGAAGTGGGCGCGCTCGGGGGCTTTGCGCTGTCGGCGCTGATCTGGCTGGTCGTGGCCGTGGCCACTCCCGCGCCCACGGTGATGGTGGACGTGGCCATGCTCGGCGCGCGGCGCGTCCATGACAGCCTGCCGCAGGAGATCCGCGAGCGCCTGCCGGAAGAAATTCGGGCGAAAATCACGGGTTCGTGAGAGCTGCTCCTGAACCCGTGTCGCAGGGACCAGGTTCTGGTTCGCTTTTGGGCGTGGTTGCACCTTCGATTCCTTCGGAAAACGCCTTCGAGACCCCATAAAACGCCAGTGCGGCGCGCCTTTTGTGATCCAGCATCACACCTCGGTTCGCATAAATCACGTTTAAGGGTGACCCGAGTCACGGTCTGCAATTGTCCGCTTGGCTAGCATCGAGGAGTCTGTCCGCATAAAAGCCGATCCGTCCGCCGCAACCGTGACGCGAATGGTGAATTCCGCGATACGATTGCGGCGCTGGTTTCGCTCCCGAGGAGGACTATGCATACGCTATCGTCTGAACGCCGCAAGGTGGAAGAGCAGACGTTCATGGATGGAGTCATCAATCGCCGGAGCGGCCGCCCCGGCGCGTTGCTAGGCATCCTGCAAGCTGTCCAGGACCACAACCCCCATAAGTACCTTCCGCTGGACACGCTGCGGTACATCGCGACCAAGATGCAGGTCCCGTTTTCGCGCGTCTACAGCGTCGCCACTTTCTACGCTTTATTCAACCTGCAACCGCAAGGGGACAACACCATCTGCATTTGCCGCGGCACGGCCTGCCACACCCGCGGTTCCCGTAATCTGCTGCAGAGCGCGCGCCTCGAACTCAAGCTTGGGCTGGAGGATTCGAGCGACACCGGCGATGGCGAAAAGGTCCTGCTCACCACGCCCGACCAGAAGTTCACGGTGCGCACGGTTGCCTGCTTCGGGCAGTGCGCCATGGCGCCGGTGGTGGAAGTGAATCACCGTATCTGCGGCCATGTCAACGAGCGCACTCTGGAACGGGAAATTCAAACGATTCAGAAAGAGAGTGATTAGCGATGCCTCGAATCCAGGACATTGGAGCTTTCAGTGCAGTCCGTGAGTCGGGCCTGGCCAAGCTTCTTCCGCCCGTTCCGCGGGTCGCGATCGGGATGGGAACTTGTGGCCGGGGCAATGGCGCCGAGGGTTTGCAGCACGCCTTTGCCGAAGCCATCCAGCACACCGGAATGGACGTCTTGCTCACCAGCGTGGGCTGTTTCGGGTCTTGCTTCGAGGAGCCGCTGCTGAATGTGCGGCTCCCCGGCAGTCCGCTGCTGATCTTGCGGCGCGTCCAGGCCGACGATGCCGTCCGCATCTTGCACGATCTTTCCACGGGAAACATCACTCCCGAACATATCTACTGCAAGATTGAGGAATGGGACCACATCACGGCCAACGTGAAATATGGGCGCGGCTATCCCGAAGTCGTGTCCTGGAACGATGTGTCGTTCTTCAAGGGGCAAAAGAAAATCGTTCTGCGCAACTGCGGACTCATCAATCCCGACGATATTGAGGAATACGTCGCCGTCGGAGGATACCAGGCGCTGTACAAGGTGTTGATCGACGGGCGTCCCGAGACCGTGATCGAGCAGATCAAGGCGTCGAAGCTGCGCGGACGCGGCGGGGCCGGGTTCCTGACGGGCAACAAGTGGGAATTTCTCGCCAAGGCAAAGTCCGATCACAAGTACCTCATTTGCAATGCCGACGAGGGCGACCCCGGCGCTTACATGAATCGCAACGAGATCGAGAGCGATCCGCACTCGTTGCTGGAAGGCATGATTATCGGCGGCTACGTCATGGGCGCGACCGAAGGCATCGTCTATGTCCGCGCCGAGTATCCCCTGGCCGTGCACCGGCTGAACCGCGCCATCGAACAGGCCCATGAATATGGCATGCTCGGCGACAACATTCTCGGCCGCGGTTTCAAATTCAACATCGAAGTGGTGGAAGGCGCCGGCGCTTTTGTCTGCGGCGAAGAAACGGCCCTCATCGCCTCCCTGGAAGGCGAAGCCGGACGGCCCCGTCCGCGGCCTCCATTCCCCGCGCAGAAGGGGCTCTGGGGTTATCCCACCAACATTAATAATGTGGAGACCTGGTACAACATCACGCCCATCATCACGCGCGGCCCGGCCTGGTTCAGCGAAGTGGGCAGTCCGAAGAGCTCGGGAACCAAGGTCTTTTCCCTGGTCGGAAAAGTGAAAAACACGGGACTGGTGGAGATGCCGCTGGGCACGCCCCTGAAGACCTTCGTCTATGACATCGGCGAAGGCGGAATTGGCGGCCACGCCGTCAAGTCGGTGCAGACCGGCGGCCCCTCGGGTGGATGCATTCCGCTCGAGATGTTCGACACGCCCGTGGACTACGAGAGCCTGTCGCAACTGGGCTCGATCATGGGCTCGGGCGGCATGGTGGTCATGGATGAAGAGAACTGCATGGTGGATGTGGCGCGCTTCTTCATCGAGTTCACGCACTCCGAATCGTGCGGCAAGTGCATCCCTTGCCGGGTCGGTTTGAACAAATCGCTGCGCATCCTGAATCGCCTGACCGAGGGCGCCGGGACCATGCATCACCTGGATCTGTTGGACGAGTTGAGCCGCTACATTCGTGAGTGTTCGCTCTGCGGACTGGGGCAGACGGCCCCCAACCCCGTGCTGACCACGCTGCGCCATTTCCGCAACGAATTCGAGGACCACATTGTCGCCCGCCGCTGCCAGGCGGGAGTATGCGAGGAGCTGGCCCTTTCACCCTGCGAAAACAGTTGCCCGCTGCACATGAATATTCCGCGCTTCCTGCAGTTGTACAAGGAGGAGCGGCTGGATGAGGCGTTTGAATCGGTCATCATGGACAATCCCCTCCCGTCATCGACCGGGCGCGTCTGCCAGCATCCCTGCGACGACCGCTGCCGGCGGCAGACCCTGGACGAGGCCGTGAACATGCGCGAAGTGCATCGCTTCATTGCCGACTCCGTGTACAACTCCGACCGCTGCGACGAGATGTTCAAGCGTGTAATGGCGCGCAAGCTCGATCCAACCGGCCGCAAGATCGCCGTGGCCGGCGCCGGCCCGGCGGGACTGACCGCGGCGTTCTACCTCGCCATGCTCGGTCACGACGTCACCGTCTACGACAGCAAAGCGGAAGCCGGCGGAATGCTGCGCTTCGCGCTTCCGGAGTACCGGCTGCCCAAGAGCGCTTTGCATCGCGAGATTGAATTGATCGAAAAGCTGGGCGTGAAGTTCATCTTCAACACGCGCGTGGGATTCGATATTCCGCTGAACGACCTGGACGATCGCTTCGACGGAGTCATTATCTCGATCGGGACGTGGAAAGAGTCGTGGGTCTATCAGCCCGGCACGGAACTGAAGGGCGTTTACCCGGCGCTGAATTTCCTCGAGGCCGTGGCGCGCGGCGAAGATGTGGCCCTGGGCCGCAAGGTGGCAGTGATCGGAGGCGGAAACGCCGCCATCGATTCCGCGCGCACCGCCTTGCGCAAGGGTGCCGACGTGACCGTGTTCTACCGCCGCGAAGTCAAAGACATGCCGGCCATCGCGGAAGAAACCCACGCCGCCAGGGAAGAGGGAGCAAAGTTCGCCTTCCTGGCCGCGCCGCACCGCGTGATCGGCGACCCGAAGGGCAACGTCAAGGCGATTGAAATCATGAAGACCCGCCTCGGCGAGTACGACAAGTCGGGCCGCCGCAAGCCGGTTCCGACCGACGAGATCCAGCGCTACGATTGCGATTCCGTGATTTTCGCCATTGGCGAAAGCGTGGACCTCGATTTTGCCCGCGCTTCGGGCCTCAGCCTGAAGGAGAACGGGACGATCCAGGTCGATCGCTTCACGCTCGAAACCAGCCGGCCCCACTTTTATGCCGGAGGCGACGTCATCACCGGCGCCTCCAATGTTTCCAATGCCATGGCCTACGGGAAACAGGCGGCCCGCAGCCTCGATCTGCAACTGATGGAAATCAACCGCTGGGACAAGATTTTCCCGGTGTTCGAATATGAGCAGACGCCGCCGGAGGAACCCAGCCCCAATCACCGCCACAACGGACACATCATCGCACCGAGCGCCCGGGCCCGTTGCAATGCCGAGGTGGTGACCGGCTTGATACAAGAAGAGGCGCTGGACGAATCTTGCCGGTGCCTGCGTTGCGACGTGAAGGCCGCTGAACCAAGTTAGGCTAAACCAGTTAGGAAGGAGCGATCGCTTGCCTCAGAAAAAACTGTCAATTCGCATCGATGGAGAGCTGATCAGCGCCTTGGAGGGCCAGACGATTCTGGACGCCGCCAAGGCCAACGGCAAGTACATTCCAACTCTCTGCGACTTGGATGGACTGACTCCGGTCGGCGCTTGCCGCATCTGCATCGTCGAAGTTTCCGGCGTCGGCCGCCTGCTTCCGGCCTGCACGACGCCGATTCAGGAGGGCATGTCGGTGACGACCAATTCGCCGAAGCTCACCCTCTACCGCCGGATTTCTCTCGAGCTTCTGTTGGTCGAGCGCAACCATGTGTGCGCGGTGTGCGTCTCCAATGGCCATTGCGAACTGCAATCCATGGCCACCGCGCTCGGCATCAGCACCGTGCGCTTCGCCTACAACTATCCGAAGCTCCCCGTCGATCTTTCCCATCCGCGGTTTGTGCTCGATCACAACCGTTGCATCCTGTGCACGCGTTGCGTGCGGGTGTGCGCGGAGCTGGAGGGCGCCCACGTGTGGGACCTCAATTCCCGCGGCATTCACGCCCGGATTGTCAGCGATATGAACCAGAAGTGGGGCGACTCCGCCAGTTGCACCAACTGCGGTAAGTGCGTGCAGGCGTGCCCCACCGGCGCTTTGGCCGAGAAGGGCCGGGCCGTGCAAGAGATGGTGAAGAAGGACGACAGCATCCGATCGCTGGCGCATCGCAGAGAGGTGCAGGCATGAAAAAAGTGAAAGTGGCGACCGTTTGGCTGGATGGATGTTCGGGTTGTCACATGTCGCTGCTCGACATGGATGCCGTGATCATTTCTCTGGCCCGCAAGATCGACATTGTGTATGGGCCGCTGGTGGACGCGCAGGAATTTCCCGAGGATGTGGACGTCACCCTGGTCGAAGGCGCGGTCAGTTCGCAGGAAGACCTGAACAAGCTGCAGAAGATCCGCCAGCGCACCAATTTGCTCATATCGCTCGGCGACTGCGCGGTGACCGGCAATGTGCCGGCCATGCGCAACTCGATTCCCGTCAACAAACTTTTGCAACGCATCTATGTGGAAGGCGCGCAGGAGGGCAAGATCGTCCCGACTTTCGGCGTTCCCCCGCTGTTGAAGCATGCGCGTCCGCTCCGTGAATTCGTCAAAGTCGACTTATGTTTGCCCGGCTGTCCTCCACCCGCCAAGAGCATCGTGGGTGTCATCAGCAATCTGCTGGAGGGGAAGAAGCCGGACGCCAATCTCACGGTGAAGTTCGGATAAGCAGTACGGATAGGCAGTTCGGATAAGGAGAGCCCGATGAAGCGCATCACCATTGACCCCGTCTCTCGCATCGAAGGACACGCGAAGATCGTCATTCTGTTGAATGACGAAGGCAAGGTCACCAACACCGAGTTCCATGTCACGCAGGTGCGGGGCTTCGAGAAGTTCACCGAAGGGCGGCCTTACTACGAGATGCCTGGCATCACGGCCCGCATTTGCGGAATCTGCCCGGTCAGCCACATGCTGGCTTCGTCGAAGGCCTGCGACCAGATCATGGCCGTGCGCATCCCGCCAACCGCGCGCAAGCTGCGCGAATTGCTGCACTGCGCCCAGATCGTGCAGTCCCATGCGCTCAGCTTCTTCTACCTCTCGGCCCCGGACCTGCTGTTGGGCATGGATTCCGACCCCGCCACGCGCAATGTGCTGGGCGTGATCGCGGCCCATCCCGAAATCGCCCGCGATGGCATTGAGCTGCGCAAGTTTGGCCTGCAAGTCATTGAGGGTCTGGGCGACGAACGCGTGCATTCCGCGTGGGTCGTGCCCGGAGGCGTGGAAACGCCGCTTTCGAGCGCCACTCGCGACCGCTTTCTCGCCGAACTCCCCGCCGCCAAGGTGATTGCCGAACGCACCCTCCAGTTTTTCAAGGGAGCGCTGGACAACTACAAGGAAGAGATATCGAACTTCGGCTCCGCGCCCAGCATGTTTGCCGGGCTGGTGGACGCCAAGGGCAACCTGCAACTTTACGAAGGCGGATTGCGCTTCCGCGACGCCAAGAACAAGATCGTCGAAGACCACATCGCCGCCGAGGACTACGCGACTTACATCGGTGAAGCCAGCCTGCGCGAATCCTATCTAAAAGCGCCTTACTTCAAGCCCATGGGGCCCGCGGACGGCATCTACCGCGTCGGCCCGCTGGCGCGGCTCAATGTTGCCGATCATTGCGGCTTCCCCAAGTCCGATGCCGAGTTGAAGGAGTTCCACCAGCGCTTCGGCGCTCCGGCGCACAGTTCGTTTTTGTTCCACTACGCAAGGCTGATTGAAATCGTTTACGCGCTGGAAAAGATGGAAGCGATGCTCGCCGATCCTGGAATCCTGGAAACGCACATCCGCGCCACCGCCGGCGTGAACTCGCTGGAGGGCGTGGGCATCATCGAAGCGCCACGGGGCGTCTTGATCCACCACTACAAAGTCAACGACGAAGGCGCAATCGTTTGGGCCAATCTCATCGTCGCCACCGGCCACAACAACTTCGCCATCGGACGCAGCGTTAAGCAGGTGGCCGAGCATTTCATCAAGGGTGACAAGTTGCAGGAAGGCATGATAAACCGGGTGTCGGCGGTGGTCCGCGCCTATGACCCGTGCCTGAGTTGCTCAACTCACGCCGCCGGAGAGATCGCCCTTCGCATCCAACTCAAGAACGGCAACGGTGAAGTGGTGGACGAAATCTCGCGGTCGTAGAGGGCGCTGTTCGCTATTCGCTCTTGGCGCATTAGTTGCTGTGGCGGAAATTAGGCGACTGACGCGGGGCGCGATTTCCCCATTCTGACTATCGTTACCAGTTGGTACTGCCTGGGAATTGCCGGCGAATTCGCAATCTTCCGGCAGTTCACCCGCTCATGCCCCATCGCCCCAGATGGAGCCATCTTCATGGCCGGGAGGCCGACATATCCGCCACCCTCACGATGGTGCATTCCACCTGTTTGCCGGTAGCGCTCTTGAGTTTGGCCTTGTTACCGCCGATCTCGTACCTTAGGTCGCTGCCCACAACGAAATCGGTCGCTTTCAGCGATTTCTTCTCGTTCGTACGGCACGTGTACTGCCTGCCCGATGCCGAGAAGGAAAGATCGTACTGCTGATTTTTGTGGTTCTTGTCGGTTGTTCCCGACGGCTGGAAATCCTTCAGCGTGGTTGTGCCCACGATCTTCGTCCCGGCCGCTGCCGTGATCGCGATGGCCATGATGAGGAGCACAACTGAAATACACATGCGCATGATCCCACCTCCGAGTTGATTGTACGTTGAGGAAAGCAGTCGCCGCCACGGCACCGAGCGTCACCAACTGGGGGGTTGCTAGAGTAAAGGGGATGTTACACCAGTCATCTCGGACGATGATGGAATGGGATGGGTATCCCGCTCCTCTGAACAACCCAAATCAGAAGTGCGCCAATTGACACCGCAAGCAATGCGAACAGACTGCCGTCGTAGGCTGCCATCATGTATGTAACTAGCGGGATTATCGACCATGCAATGAGCGACAGGGCGCCCTGAACTCCGTTCGCAACGGCAAATCCGCCCCCCGATGCGGTGGCTGCTAGCATCATGAACGGTCCGCCCGTGAGCCACACACCGAGCAGCATTGCAGCACCGACCCATTTAAAATCACGCCGCACTGCGAATCTTCTTGCGGCCACATACGCAGACAGGAACGTTGCTGGAAGCAGGAAGGTAATCGCCCACACCTGCGGAGAGTCAAATGTCCGTCGTGCGGCGATATGGATAGCCACATCGGGTAGCCAGAAGCTGAGTGCACCCGCGACAGCGAACGATAGAGCCAACCGTGGCTGTTGTATTCGAGGAAGCAAGTTCAGTGGTCCGGCTTCTATTATGCTCCCATTGACTGTTGAAATCAGGCGTTTTCACTCACAGCCCCGATTGTGAGCGAGGCGGTGAACTGAGAACCTACAGCGAATAGCCAATAGCTAATAGCGAACAGCCAGCCGCCGCCCTCCTAGTTCTCACTCTCCACCGGCTTCGCCTTGGGAGCGGGCAGCGCCTTTGTCGGTTTGCCCGTTTTTCCTGGGATTGCCGGCGGAGTCGGCGCAACTGGCGGTGCACTTATGGCGACCGTCCCTTTGCGGATCTCGATTGCTCCCTTGTCGCAGTTCACGACCAGTTTCGGACCGTTGCTTCCGATCGAACCGCTGGCGCTCGCTTGATCGCCGTGGCTGTCGACTTTGATCTCGTCGAAGTCGCTCTCGATCTCTCCGTCGCGCGACCGCGCTTCCACATTGATCGCCGTGTTCGGCGGGACCGTAACCTTCACGTCGCCCTTGCGGTTATCAATCTGAATGTTCCCCGGTTTTTGCAGTCCGACCGACACCGTCCCGTTCGAGTCTTCGAGGCGCAGATCGCCCGACAAGCCTTCGAGCGTTATGTCCTTCGAGCGCGTTGACAGGCGCATCGGGCCCAGCATCGAATCGGCGCGCAAGTCGTCGGGGTCAAGGTCCAGACTGCCATCCAGGCGGGAAAATTCCATGTCGGTGCGCGAACTATGGAAGCTCACCGTCTTGCTGACCCGCGCCAGCCGCGTGGTCTCGTAGAACTCTCCACTCAGATGGACCGCGCCATCCACATCTTCCACCGCGATTGCGTTGGGTTTGCCCTGAATGGTCACATCGCCCTTCACCTGTCCCACGCGCACGGAACTGCCTTCCAAAGTTAGCAGGACGTTTCCGGTCTGGTTGTTGATATTGACTTCGCCGCGACGGTGGGTGACGTCCACGTTGCCGGTCATGCCGGCGACGGTGACATCGCCTCGTGCCGAGGCGATCGTCAGCGTGGTATTGGCGGGCACATAAATATCCATGTCGGTGGTGACGCCCTTGTCGCCCGCGCCCTGCGTGTTGGCGTTCAGGGTGACAATCTTGTCCACAATGGTGATGGTTGGCTTGGTCTTGCTGTTGTAGTTTTCGGCGTCCTTCTGTTCTTCGGCGCGGACTTTTTTGCGGATGGAGACTTTCATGGTTTTGTCGTTCGCCTTGAAGTCGGCCACGTTGACGGTGACGGTGCCGCGGTCGTCGTTTACATGCAGAACGCTGCCCGCCGGAATCTCCTCGGTAAGTTCGTCGCTGTAGTCGAAGGTGGACCCGCCAAAAATCTCGTTCAGATCTTCATCGTCGCCAATCTGGATGTGCTCCCCGAGGCTTTTCCAGTCCCAGCGTGATGCCTGCGTGGCGGCCAATCCGGCAATAATCAGGAAGATCATCAGGAAAACGCCGCCGACGCCGATGCCGCGCGCCGGCTGGCCCGATCGTTTGGCCTCTTCGTATTCGATGAGCTTGATCACGCCCCACAGGATTAGCAGCGCGGGCCAGTAGCGGGCGAAGAGCCATCCGAGGTGGTGTATGTCCAGAATCCGCATCGTCCCCAGCAGGAACAGCACTCCTAGCAGGATCAGCACGACCGGCCCGGCGATGGAACGATGTGGCGGGCGCGGAGTTGGAGGCACATAAGGACTAGCCATGATTCACCTCACTACTTGTTGGCGGAACGGGTGGTACAGGCGGAGCCGGCGGCGTTGGAGGAATTGGGCCTCCACCCACGTTCGGCCCCGGCGGCAATGGCGAAATGTGTCCTTCCGCCGATGCGCTTCCCTGCAGCAGCTTGACGAGCCCGACGACCAGCAGAATCACCGGCCAGGTGCGGTCAAAGTCCATCACATGCCAGTTCTGGAGCAGGAACAAGCCGCCGATCGTCAAAAGCATCGCCGGACCCATAAGCCGCCGCGTACGGCAGCGCGTACACTGGCAGCCCGTACAACTCCTAGGACCGAGCAAGCCCCAGTTGCGGGCGAACAGCCAGACGCCGAGCGCGATCAAGATCAGGGGCCAGTAGCGGTCCATCTCGAATTCGGCCCAGCCCATGGTGTGGAGCAGGAAGAGCACGCCCAGGCCAATGAGCACGATCGCGCCCATCGGGACTCTGCTTGCCTCAACTCTGCCTCCTCCGCCAAAAGTCGCCGCCAGTCCGAAGGGATCGGGGATGGGCTGCGCCATCTGGATCGCCTTCGCAGAGCGCACCGCGTCGATGATCTGGTAGACGACGAAGAAGGCGATGGCGATGCCGCAGATTGCGCCGAGGGCGTCCCCGTGCGCGCTATCGCTGGCAACGCAGCACCCGGCCACCAGCAACCCGAAGATACCCAGATGCGCCAATCCCTTGGCATATTGCCCGGTGTAAACGGCCCCCACGCCGAAGGGAAAGAGTCCGGCGAGAATTCCAGCCACGGCCGGGTTGGGTCCGCTGGCGACTCCCAGAGGAGGCGGTGGTGGAGCGACCTGCCCCGGCGCTGCCGGAGTGAAGGCGCCGGAAGCGAATCCGGCCGCCGCCGGGATGCCTTCCATTTTCGCTCCCAGGCAGTCTTCGCAGTAGATCACTCCGCGCACGGGGCGGGTGCAAATAGCGCACAGTGGTTTTCCGCAAGTGCGGCAATAGGCTACTGCCGACGCATCGGCATGATTGGCACAGTTCATACGAACCTCCGATTTCCGGTCGCCGTCAACCCAGATGGAACATCCCTGAGTGCGGCCAACACCGGCTGGTTGTAATCCTTCGAGTAGTTGCGGTCCTGCCGCTGCTCGGGTTGCCCGCTGGTGTTGTCCTTGCGATTTTCTTTTTGTTCTTCTTTCTGGTATTCGGGGCTGGGCTCCGCCGGAGTGTTGGCGCGCTTCAGCTCGCGCAGCTTCGATTCGATCTCGTACACGAATCGGATATTGTCGTAGTACTTTACGACCCTGATTTGCGCGTCGTTGTAGGCATGACGCACGGCCGCCGGCCGCAGCGAGACTTTTGCCACGTCCTTCGGCTTCACGCCCGCCGCACTCAGCACCAGCGAGAAGGTGAAGAAGATCATGCCGAACGACATCACAAACCGCGGCTGCCGCACAAAGGCCACCAGAGGCGTGAAGAAGGAATCCCACCATTCCCGCGCCCGCTCCCCGAACGGAGCCGCGCTGCCCGCGCGCGCAGCCTGTGGCCGCGTGCTTACCACTCCACTCGTGGCTATCAGGATGTTGTGCACCAGGTTGACCGGAGGCTCGACGGCTTCGAGCGACTTCAGCCATTGCCGCCCAGCCTGCACCTCCGCGAACAGGGGACCGCAAACCGCGCAGACCCGCCGGTGCGCGTCAAAGCTCTCGTTGCGGGCCGGGCTCAACTGCCCGGCACCTTCGATGGCCTCGCACAGCAGCGCTTCGAACTCCGTGCACTCCATCCCGTGTTTGATTTCCTCTGCCATCAGATCACCTGCATATATGTACGTTGCAGGAGGCGAGCTAGTTCCGCTCGTCCCCGATTTATTCTCGACTTCACGGTCCCTTCCGGGACCCTCAGCGCGGTTGCGATTTCCCGATAGTCCATGTCCTGCAGGTCGCGCAGAATTACCGCTTCCCGCAGCTCCGGAGACAGCTTCTGGAGCGCCGAATGCACCATTTCCCGCGTTTCCCGGCTCTGCGCCTGCACATCCGGTGCCAGCCCCCGGTCCGCGATGCGCTCGCTCAGGGGCTGCGCGTCCTCATTCCCCGAGGGCGCTGCATCGAGCGAATCCGTGATCCGGTCGCCTTTCGATTTGCGGAAATGGTCTACCAGCAGGTTGCGCGTAATGGTGGTTACCCAGGTCATGAACGCGCCCTTACCGGAGTCATACGTGGTCAGGGTGCGGTACATCTTGATAAAGACCTCCTGGGTGAGGTCCTGGGCGTTGTCGGCGTCGCCGGCGAACCGGTAGCAGACGTTGTAAATTCGCCGGTGATAGCGCTGAACGATTTCTTCCCAGGCCGCGGCATCGCCCCCAACGCAGCGGCGGACCAGCAATCCGACAACCTGGGCTTCTTCCAAAACCAGACTCCGTGAACGCGCTCGATCGCCTAACGTAACGTCCCGCAGATTCGTTATGTCAATTACGCTGTCATCCTGAAACTAGCGCTGTCATCCTGAGCGAAGCGAAGGACCTATGGATTTACCCGCGCACCGCACAAATTCTTAACAGCACACAGGAAGTACGTTTCTGTAGGCCACGAAGTTCCCTAAAATCATGGAGCTAGCGATTGTAGCAGGAGAACGGCGGCGCACGGAACGAGACCCATCGCCAGCTCTCACTGGCAACCGGCGGCTGGCAACTGGCTACTGCTCCACGCGCACCCGCGATATTCGTACAGTACGATCGACGGAAACTCCCGCAAACGCCGGAAGTGCTTATTGGCATCGAGCCATGCCAGGCTCGGATCGCGGATCTCGTCGCTCTCCTTATATGCGATCAGAATTCCGTCGTCCGGCAGACGGTTGAGCTCGTCGTACAAAGCGACGCCGCTCTCCGGCAAGCGATGCACCCGCAGATTCGTGTACCAGGCAAACACCGGATAGTTAAAATTCGAGTACAGCACGGCGGCGGGCGGAACACTGTGGCTCAAGAAATCAGAGACCTGCATTTCTTCTGAAACCGTGTCATCCACGAAAGGCGCGTCGAAGCGCTGGCGCACGGGCAGAAAGGTGGATGTAAGCGCTCCAATGAGAATGACGGTTCCAGCCACCCGAACGGCCATCCGCCGCCCCTTCAGCAATACGCCGAGTCCGATACCGGCCAGCAAAAACAACGGCGGCGCGAGCGGCATGACGTAGCGCGGCTCCTTGTGGCGCAACGCACTAAAGAAGATAAGCAGCGCCACCGCCCACAGCCACAGGAAGGCTTCCAGCTTGCGTGAACGTTTGTCTACTGTGCACTCGACCGCCTCAACCCGGCGACCCGCTTCATTCTTCTTCCATTTTTCCCAAGCCCAGCGCGCGATCCACAGCGCCAGCCCCGCCGCGGCGATCCAGGAAAAAATGTTGCCAAAATTTCCGATATAGAAGAGGCGCGATTCTCCCGGCCCTTCGAAGTATCCCCAGCCGTTGCGGAAGGTCCTGAAAAATCCGCCATAGCGCCAACGCGACCAGCACAAATACGGCGCAATGCCGGCGGCGAATCCGGCGCCGCAAGCCACGGCAGCCCTCCACCACCGGTCTGCAAAAAAGACCAGCAGCGCCAGCACGCCAACACTCGAAAGCGAGGCAAAGCGCATCAGCACGGCCAGCGCCAGGACAAGTCCGACGCACGCGAAGCGCCAGCCGGTCTGCTGGCGCAGGGCGCGCAGCAGAAGCCAGAAGGCGAGCACGATCAGCGTCAGCGCCGGGCTGTCCGAGAGTAAGCTATTGCCCGTGTCGTCGCTCACGAAGCCTGGCGGAAAGACGCCCACGAAGAACGGCGTGAAGGCAAGCAACAGCGCCGCAATGGCCGCGGGGACACGGCCGGCAATCGTGCGCCCGCTGAAATACAGAAACGCCGGACCGAGCGCATTCAGCAAAGCGGCCGCAATGCTGGCGGCATAGACGTGGTGCCACAGCAAAAACGCCGCGGCAAAGACGATCGAGAGCAAGGGAGGCCGGCTGTCCAGCTCGGAATAATTGGCCTTGGCGCAACAGATTACGTCGGCGTTCTGCAGGTAAACCGCCTCGTCCCAGAAGCGCACCTCCGACAGCGACCAGATCCGCAATACAAACGCCGCCGCGATCAGCAGCACCACGAACGCAGATTCCACGGCGAGCCGCCGCCGCAATCCTCGTTCGTCGCCCGCCGCCATACCGAGTTGTAGCGCCGCTGGCATTCGCGCAGTCATTCGTAGGATAAGCTCGGAAGCCACGCTCGAAGTCCAAGCTCGACAGCCAAGTTCGAGGGCCGAGCTTCCTACATCAATGTACGCGTTCACCGGGAAACGTCAACGTCGCGCGGTGGGATTGGCGCTCATTCCGCAATTTCGCCGGGCGTGGCCTCGGTTGCGGCGGGCTCTCCCTCGACCGCAGAGAGCGTGATTGGCAAGAGCGGGGAGGAGAGCGCGGGCATCGTTGGCATGGGATCCTCTTTGCTCATCGCCGGGAACTTGCCGTAGGTCATGCCGCGCCACAACCACTCCATAGGCCCAAAGCGATATCGCCTCAGCCACCAATTGCTCGACACAACCTGCGCTCCATAAAGAACGACCGTGGGCACGAGGCCGATCGCCGGCCCGATGCGTCCATACAGACCGGTTGTGTAGTGATAGAAGAACAACGTACACAACACGGATTGCAGCAAGTAGTTCGTCAACGCCATGCGCCCCACCGCGGCAAATGGGATCAGGATTCGCCGCCAACGCTCGTGCATGAAGAGCAGCGCCAGGCCCGAAACATAACCTGCGCTCAAGATATGGGACGCAGGCAGAAAGAGAACTCCAGCCGACCATCCCCACAGGGACACTTTGCCGGGAGGCACGACCGCTTTCACCGTCGCCACAAAAATATTGAGGATCAGCCCTGCCGAAAGACACCACGCGCACACGCGCTTCAATACCGGTCTGTATTCATCCAGCCGTTGTACGATGCCGGCCCGCCACACCCACATGCCCAGCAGAAACAGCGCCGCCGCATAGATCGCGAACAGCTCCCAGGGCAACTGCTGCTTCCATTCCACCCAGTTCTGCGCCAGGATCTGCCGCACCGTTCCATGCGCGTAGATATTGACGACCGCGTGGAGCATCTTCACGTCCGGTGGCTTGGGGTTCATCCAATGGGGGCGGAAGCGGCTGAAATAGAGGGCCAAGAAACCTGTACCCGCGACGATGGGCAGCGCGAGCAACCCTCCGGCCCACCAGAGCAAGGTCTTCTGTTGGCGTTTGCGGAAGAGCAACAAAATTGCACCCGACAACGCATACGTCAGCAGGATGTCTCCCGCCCAGATCAGCAGCCCGTGGATCAGTCCGAACAGCGCAAGCGCGAGAAGCCGCCGTGGATAGAAGCCCATGAAGCGCGCGCCGCGCTCTTCCGCCCGGCTCATCTGAATGGCAAAGCCCAGCCCGAACAGGAAGGAAAAAATCGAGATGAATTTGCCCTGGATCAAGGCATCGATGAAGCTCTGGGCCAGGACGTCGGCACGGCTGTGATAGAGGGCGCCGATGTAATCGTAGCAATCGAGGGGCGCGAAGAAAGCGCGCATGTTCGCCGCCAGAATTCCGAACAGCGCCATGCCCCGCAGCACGTCGATAAAAACGATGCGCTCTGAAAGGCTGATTGGGCCAACCCGCTGCGGTTCCAGTTGCATGCGCTAACCTCCGCGGCGGGAATGATGACATGAGAAACCGAGCGCGGTCAATTGTGCGTACGGCTCGTTCCTTTTCAAACTGCGACGCTACCCAGTCCAGTGCTGGGAACAATTCAGGCTACGAGGTCGCGCTAGACGCCCTCCCACCTTTGCAAAAAGCGCAAGCGTGAGGCAACAGTTACATCGAGAGATTCCATCGCGGCTTGAAAGAGGAGGAGGTGTAACTCAACGAATATCAGAACTTCGGCCAGGCCGAGCTAAGCATCGCCCGTTGGATCGAGGAGTACAATCACGAGCGTCCGCATCGCGGACTCCACGGACGAACTCCGCACGACGCTCGTGCCCGCTTCGCCCCAACCCTTACTTCAAACACGGCCCCTGGCGTCCAGTTTTGAGGGGTGCACTACACGACCACTCTCCTCAACGCAGCCTCCAAGGGCTTGGGCAGGAGGCCGTGGCCGGTCATGTATTTTGGGGACAGACCGAGGGATACACAGGCCGTCCCCCTCGACTTGCGCTCCCAGCGTGCACAGATTCCGGCGTCGTTCGTGCACGTCTTCTAGAAATGACTTGAGCTTGCGGGATCGGGAGGGCTGGCGCAGTTTGCGAAGGGCTTTGGCTTCGATCTGGCGAATGCGCTCGCGGGTGACAGCGAACTCTAGGCCAACCTCCTCCAGCGTGTGCTCCGAGCCGTCCTCCAGACCAAAGCGCATCTTCATGATCTTCTCCTC
>JBEKQG010000045.1:0-28413 GCA_049519955.1 Terriglobales bacterium | reverse complement strand
GAGAGTTTGCAATCACGAAACAGGTGAACCTGGTATTCGCGGATGTGGTTTGGACCGAGGCGGTCCGGCGAACGGCGGAAGTACTTCGCAAAATCCTCCACCGCATGGATGTAGGAACGAACTGTGTTCTGAGAGTAGTTGCGACGCTGGAGTTCATCCAGCATCAGCTTTCTGAGATGGGTCACAGTAACCTCCTTGTGACCCAAACCTTACACGGGCAACAATGCTGGGCCGACCACGCGGTAGCGTCCGCCGCGCCAGCGGCTTAGTTCAAACGCCGATGTGGCCAACGAACCATCAGCGTCTATTGATTGACCAGATACGGGCTTGTGGGAGTTGGCATGACGCTTCAAGGACAAACAATTTTAAGTTAGCGTTTATGGGGCGCAGTCACGCTTCCATATAGAAGGGAAGCGTCAGTAGAGCGGCGGCTGGCCCGGCGGGCGGGTCTTCCAGCGGCGGTGCACCCAGAGCCACTGGTCGGGATATTTGCGGATGAAATCTTCGATGACGCGGGTGAATTTTGCGGTGTTGGCGACGATATCGGCCTGGTCGTCGCCGGTGCGAATCAGCTCGACGGCGGGATCGAAGCGCAGGATGTACTTGCGCAGGGTCGAATCCCACACCGTAAATCCAGGGACGACGGCGGCGTCGGTGCGCAGGGCGATACGGGCCAGCCCGCTGGCGGTGCAGGCGGGGATGCCGAAGAAATCCACGAACACGCCCTGCGGCGGGGTCATGTTCGTGTCCATGAGAATGCCGACGGTTTCACCGGCGCGCATGGCGGAAAGCAGGCCGCGCACGAAATCGTCTTTATCCACGGTGCGGTTGCCGTGCATGGTGCGATAGCTCTGGATCAAGGTGTCGAGGTGGGGATTGTCGAGCGAGCGCATGACGATCGCCAGCGGATGCCCTTGCAGCGAGTGGGCGAAGGCCGAGAGTTCCCAGGCCCCGAGGTGTCCGGTGAGGAACAGAACGCCTTTGCCGCGAGCGTAGGCGCGCTCGAAATTTTCGAAGCCGTCATAGACGACGATGCGCGAAACATTGTCGCGGGTGTAGCGGGGGAAGAGGCAGACTTCGGCGAGCTGGCGTCCCAGGGAAATGAACTCCCCGCGAACGATGCGGCGGCGCTCGCGCTGTGGCATTTCAGGGAAGGCGAGAGTGAGATTGCGCAGGCCGACGTGGCGCAGGCGTCGGTGAACCGCGTAGACGGTCAATCCGGCCGCGATCCCAGCCGCGCGCGCCAAGGGACGCGGAAGCATGCCCAGAAGCTTGATCCAAGGCCAGACTAGAGCGTACTCGAGGCGTTCTTGCACGGTGACAGTTCTCAGTTCCCAGTTCTCAGTGAGTGAATCGAAGACTGAGAACTGAGAACTGATTTTGCTACTTTGCCGCTTCCTTCGCCCACTTGGCGAGCGTGTTCAAGAAGGGGTAAGCGGACTTTGGAGCTTCGATGTTTCCCAGGAGCGCCGTTTTGAACGGCACCATGCGGCCATAGAATTCGCGGGTGCTGTTCTTGTCCTGCTTGATGACCGCGCCGTTGAGTTCAAGTCCGGCAAAGAGACCGCGGGAGCGCGAGTAGGTCAGGACCTCCGCCCGCATCTTCCAATCGGTATCGGCGGCAGCGTGCCGGCCGACGGGACCGCCGGCGGCGCTGACATCGGCGCCGAGCTTGAAATGGCTGGAGAGCAGGTTATTCATGCCGTTCTTGTTCATGATGAGCATGACGACATCGGTAAGCTGGGCACCGATCTGCAAGCCGAAACTGCCGCCGCCGACGAGGAAAAATGCGGGCGCGCTCCAGCCCTTGGGCGTGCGGCAACTGGCGACTCCCCTGCCGTAACGGCCTCCGAAGACAAAGCCTGCGTTGAGCAGCGACGGAACCACGGCCACACATTCCGCCGAGGCGAGCACTTCTTCGGGGATGCGCTGGTCCGGGGCACCTTGGATTTCGTCGAGCACGGTGCCGGCGGCTTCAATGCGTCCTGAAGCCTTGCTGACGGCCTCCACAGCCTTGGCATTGTCATCCGCGGAAAGAATCGGGGTCAAGGAACAAACCAGCAACACAACCATGAGCCTTCGCATCATGCCTCGCTTGGGAGATCGAAAATAAGCTTTGTTGTCTCTGATTCTATTCGATGCGGGGCGCGAAACGAAGGATGCTGGGGGAGTAATCAGGGTGAGTCATGCCGTAAGACAAAAAATGCAGGGCAAAAAATGCGGGGCCAGCAGCGGCGACCCTAATCTCCGCTCCCAGCCCCGTCTCCCAGGTTCTGTGGTAGGTAAAGCGAGTATGCGGCGGGTGAAGGGAGCGGACAAGATCACAGGGGGCAGTGTCCTTTGGTAACCGAGGGGGCAGCGTTCAGCCGTCAGTCATCAGCGATCAGTAAAAGCGGTGCTTTTGAGAACTGCGGGATGATCGCTCGTAGCGACCGGCGCGGTAGCGGCCAGAAGGCCATCGTTCGTTAGCTATTTGCGTTAGCGATCCCAGCGAAGCCCGGTCCAGCCCAAATAACAGCCAGCGGCCAGAGCGGCCACGGCAAACGCACTGCTGTGGGGAATGCCGGACGAAAAGGCGCTGATTCCCAACGTCAGCAACACGCCACCGGACAGGAGTCTCACGAAGTACGCAAGGTCTTGAATGGGCGCCGCGGATTCCTTTTTTGCCACAGAGTGAGCGGCCCATGACGCCTCAGACGGAGTGGTGTGTTGCTGCATCTCCCGCATGTCCTGTTTCCACTCCGCGCGCGATGGTTCCCGGTTATTCATTTATGAACATGAATCGAGAGTCAAGATAGATCCTCGAAATCTACTTCGCCGTCACCAGAGAATGCGTGATGGCGTGGACGGACAGGGCGATGCGGTTCTGCACGCCGACTTTGCGCATCAGTTTCGCAACGTGGGCTTTGACGGTGCGTTCTTCGATGCCGAGGGCCGAGCCGATCTCTTTGTTGGAGCGGCCGGCAACCAGCATTTCAAGGACTTCTTTTTCGCGGTCGGTAAAGGTGATCCGTCCGGCGGGGAAGATGCGCCCCGGAGACGAACTGACGCGTTCGATGAACGTCGAGAGCACGCGGCGCGGCGCCCACACCGAACCTTGATTCACGATGCGCAGCGCCTGGATGAACTCGGCCGGCGATGCGGCTTCGTCCACGTATCCCTTGGCGCCAGCCGCGATGGCTTTCAGCACGCTTTCATCGTCCATGCCCGAGCCGGTCACGATAATGCGCAGGTCGGGCCGGATGGCTTTCATGCTGGCCATGATGTCGTACAGGTTCTGGCCGCCGCGATTTCCCAGCAGGACCAAATCAATGCTCTGCAACTGGCTCAGATCGGCCAGCGAAGCGGAGACCAGTTCCAAGTCGGGTTCGGTATCGAAGAGGGTCCGGAATCCAACAAATCGCAGTGGATCGCTCTCCACTACGGCGACACGAATCAGAGGCTTTCTGGCAACGGCAGCTTTCATCTAGGTTTCCCTGTTAGGATTGCATCCTGTCCAAGCTTGCCTGAACCGGCAGAGAATTGGAACGATTCGCGCTCGAACCAAATTACGGGGGTAACCTCCCCAGGTTCGGAGCAAAGTCAGGCACCAGAGGAGGGTTTGCCGTGAACCGAAGGCGGATACAGAGGTTCTGTAAAGGGATTCTGGCGGTGGGCATGATGGGCGCCGGGCTCGTGTTGGCGCCCGCACAGGTGCAGCCTGCGGCGCAATCGTCAGCGCCATATCAGCCGAAGTTTTCGGGCGATCCGGCGCGCTCGGAAGCGGAATCGCTGGCACTCGGCTACATGCGGACGGTGCTGCGGGCACAGCACACTTACAAGAAACGGCATGGCAAATATGCGGAGTCGCTGGATGCGCTGGCGGGCACGGGAACCCTGACCAAGCGCATGGCCCGCACCACCGACCGCGGCGATTACATGGCCAGTTTCCGTCCTCATCACGACGGTTTCGTGCTGACCCTAACGCCCAAGCACATGGACAGCGAACACCGCTCCTTCTACGCGGAAGAAGATGGCGTAATTCACGCGGACGATCAAAAGCCCGCGGGCCTGGATTCACCGAAGGTGCATTGATCGGGCCGCGATGTGGTTGTGTACGGACAGCCGCCTCCGGCTGTCCGGGCGAACGCAGATCGCCCGCAACTTCGATTCAGTTCACATCATTGAGGCAACGCTAATCGTCGCCGCCGGCTTTGGGCTTGGACGATCCATCGTCGCGACGCCCATCGTCGCGGTCGGGCCGAGCCGGTGAGGGCTGGACCGTGGGGATCTGATCGGCGATGCGGCGGACTGGGAGTGGGCCGCTCTGCGTGCCATGGCGGCGCAATTCCTTGATGATGTCCTCGCGGTCGCGCGCGCCGTAGTCGTGCGCGAAGCGGGTGAGGGCCTCGGTCAAAATGTCGTGGTGGTGGATGTTCTCCAGACCCGGCGCCTGGGTCACATTCAGCCACAAGCGATGCAGCAGGACGACGTCCTCGTTCTTCATGGTGGGCGTGTGTGGGCCGACGCGGAAGGTGTCGACGATGCCGTCGTTCTGCACAATCTGCAACACAAACTGCCGCTTGGGTTCCGGTATGGCCTCCCAGGCGCTGCCCAGGGCGAAGGCCTGCTCGGCGGTGGTCATTTTGCTGGAGAGTCCGGTCACAACGCCCGAGGACTCCAGGTTGTGGGCGGTCTGGGCAATGGCCGACCAGGAGTCGCGTGCCGGCACCACCAGGAGCGAAATCTTCTTGCCCACGCTTTCGGCGACGGAGACGGCGCGCGTGAACAGCGTTTGCTCGTAATCGCTGAAGATCTGCTCGGTGGAAAGACCGTAAGCGGCCGAGCCGAACTGGCTGATGCGGGCGGTCATGACGACCACGTCCTGTTCGTGCGTGTCGGTGCGCTCCAGCACCCAGCGCAAATGTTTCAGCGTGTTGTAGTCGCGTACCGGAACCAGCACGTTGCCGGGCCGAATGCCGACCGTTTCCCGTCCGACGCTGTCCGCCTGCTGTAACTGGAACTGCTCCTGCATCTGCGCCGCGTTGTGGGCGTGCTTGCGGCGGTTCACTTTTTCCGAGAACGTGAAAATGCAGAAAAACACCACGGAAAAAATAATGCCGCTCACCGTGGCCACGGATTTGGTAAAGAGATTCACGATCGCGGTCGAGAGCAGCACCATCGCGATCGCCGCCAATCCAATCGGAATCTCGATCCCAAACAGGTGAAAATTGGGCGGCACTTTCCAGTTGCGCTCACCCTTATAGCGGTAGCGCAGGACGAGCATCGAGACGGTCTTGAAGACGAAGCTCCAAATCACGCCGAAGGCGTAGGCTTCACCCAGGGTATAGATGTTGCCCCAACTGACGATGATCGTGAAGAGCTGAAGCCCCACGATGAGGTTGACGATGCGATAGGTGGTGCCGTACTTCTTGTGCGGACGGCGGAACCAGTCGGCCAGCACGCCGTCTTCGGACACGCGGTTGAGTACGCCATTCGAGCCGACGATGGCCGTGTTGACCGCGCCGCTGAGGATCAGGAATCCCACCACCACCACGAACGCGCGAAAGGCCAGGCGCAGAACTTGCGGTCCCACCATGTGCATCGCGAGTCCGGCGATCAGGTTGTCGCTGTACACCTGCGTGCGGACATTGTCGGGGATCAGCATGACCGCCAGAAACGAGACAAGGCCGGTGAACAGGAAGCTGTAGAGGCCAATCACGATGGCCGTGCGCTTTAGGTTCTTCAGCTTCGGGTGCGCCAGTTCCCGATAGACCTGCGCCAGCGATTCTTCGCCGCTCATGGCAAGCACGGAGTGCCCAAATCCGATAATCAGTCCGAGAATGGCGAACATGTGCGGCAGCTTGCTGTGTTTCCAGAAGCCGAGCGCTTCCGGACTGTAGTGGATGTTCGCGAGGGTGGGCAAGGGCGGCAGGTGGCCGCCCACTTTCAGCAGGGTGAAGAAAGACCAGCCCAGCAGCAGCACCACCATGACGGTCGTGACCTGCATCACCCAGAGCGCCTTTTCGCTGGACTCCTCGATGCCCTTGATGTTTTCCCACCAGTAGTAGAGTGTGACCGCCACCCCGAACACGACGGCGGTCGTGTTGGTGCCGACCTGCGGCGTGCCGTTGAAGAGGTGGTGAATGGCGGCGGGGATCCAGCCGTGGGCGTCGGCGATGGCGATAGTGTCGTTGATCAGGCCGGCGATGTACTGCCCCGCCGAGACGCCCGAGACCGGCCCGGTCAGGATGTAATCGAACATCAGTGCTGATACGCTGAGCTTGGCGAGCGTGCCGCCGAGGGCTTCTTTGACGACGCGATACACGCCGCCGCGCACGAACATCGAACAGCTTTCCACGTAAACGGCGCGCACCGCGAACGCGAACAGCATCACACCGGCAACAAACCATGGCGCACTTTTCCCAATCGCCTGTTCGGCGATGCCGCAGGCGTAAAAGGCGGAGGAACCGAGGTCGTTGAGAATGATGGCGGCCGCTCGCCAGTAGGAGATGAAGGTGAGCATCACCGAGGTCGCAACCACAATGCGGACGCGGTTCGATCCGAGCGGTGAATTTGACGTTGACGACATGCGGCGCGGGCCCTAGTGGCTGTTCTCGTCCTTCCTGTCCAACAGGGTTTCGACGTCTTCGAAGCCCGTCAGCAGCAAAACAACGGCGGACCCGGCCCATCCGGCCACGAACATGAATTCCAGAATCTTTATCAGCACTATGCTCAAAGTCACCCCGCTATGTTACCCGATTGGCGCGGAATTCGGCGCGGAAATGTTGCGGCAGTGCCGGGTTAATTCGCGTTGCTGGGCCGCGAGCTTCGGGCTTTGAGCACATCGGCGTCTCGCAGCCCACCACTCGCAGGGGAGTTGCTGGCGGCGACGGATCGAATTCCGTTTGCTATTCTGATGCGTGCTCAAAATACAACCAAGTGCGTGGGGACTTGTGCTGGTGTCGGCGGCCCTCCAGGTTGTTATTTTTCCGCTGCTGGGGTTGTCCTGGCTGGCATGGGTCGCGGTCACTCCACTGCTCGTCGCAATCTTGCGGGCGCGCGCTCCGGAAACTCTGCAACGCCGGGACCTGCTACTGGGTCTTCGACACTATGCGCCGCTATGGCGGGCTGCCCGTTCCGGCGGCCGTAACGGCGCTGATCTTGTTCTGTATGTATGTCGGGCTCTATCACGGCCTGTTCGGACTGCTGCTGGCCTTGGTCGCCCGCTCAAAGTTTGCCGGATCGAAGATCGCCGGGTCGAAGGCTTCGGCATCGAAAGCCGAAGCGAAGACAGCCCTATCGGGAGCGTCCATGCGGCGCGCGCTCGTGTCGGCCCCGTTTCTTTGGGTAGCGGTAGAATTGGCGCGCACGCGCATTACCGCGGTTCCATGGGAGCTTCTGGGATACTCCCAGACCGGAAATTTTGCGCTTACGCGGATTGCCACACTCACCGGCGTCTATGGGCTTTCGTTTGAAATCCTGCTCGTGAACAGCGTGTTCGCAGCGGCATTTCTGGTTGGCAAGGGGCGGCGTGCGCGGCTGCTGGCGGCGGCTTGTCTGGCAGTGGCGATCCTGCAAGCGGGACAGTGGCTCGCGCCTCCTCCGGCCGCGGCCGGCCACACCGCGATTTTGGTGCAGCCGGATATTCCGATCCAGGACGGAGCGCTGTGGACGCGGCAGTATTTTCAGGACACGCTGCGCGACTTGACCGCGGTCAGTTTACATCCCGCCGGACAAACGCCGGGGCGGCGTTACGACTTGATCGTGTGGCCCGAGTCGCCTTCGCCGTTTTTCACCAACGATCCTCTGTTTCGAGATGCCGTGAGCGGGCTGGCGCGGCAGGCTGGAACCTGGGTTGTCGCCGGTGCGATTGGAACCACGCCCGCCATGCACAGCGGCGTGGATGGCTCGCAAATTTTCAACTCCGCCGCGCTGGTCAATCCGCAGGGCGAGTGGGTTGGACGCTACGACAAAGTGCATCTGGTGCCCTTCGGCGAATATTTGCCGTTTCCGCAACTGTTCGCCTTTGCCGGAGGTCTGACCAAGGAGGTGGGAGAGTTTCAGCGAGGCCCGTCGCCCGCGCCGCTGAATGCGGGAGGCGAGCGGCTGGGAACGTTTATCTGCTATGAGTCCATCTTCCCCGACGAAGTGCGTCAGTTCCCGCTCGCGGGCGCGCAGGTCCTGGTGAATATCTCGAACGACGGCTGGTACGGCGATAGCGGCGCCTGGAAAGAGCATCTACGCGAGACGCAAATGCGCGCCATCGAGAATGCGCGCTGGCTCCTGCTCGATACCAACACGGGGATCAGCGGATCGATCGATCCTTACGGACGGATCGTGGCGGCAACCGAGCGCAAGGTCCGCACCGCGCTCGCGGCGCCTTACGAGCTGCGCACGGGTACCACCTTCTATACTCGGCATGGCGATTGGTTCGCATATCTCTGTGCGATAATTTCAGTGGGCGCGCTCTTGGCGCGTTTTGTATTTCCTGTTCCCGAGCCATAAATCGAGCGAGACAAACCGGGTGATCGACCATGTTGGATGAACTCGAACAGCAATACACTTCCTTAAAGACCAAGATCCACGACCTCCGGGAGTATCTTTGACGCCGCGAAGCTGCGCCAGCAATTCGCCGAAATCGAAAAGCAGGCGTCGGAACCCAACCTGTGGTCGAACCCCGAAAAATCTCAGCAGGTAATGCGCGAGCGGAAGCGCCTGGAAAGCCTGTTGGCTCTGGAGGGCGACCTGGCGCGCCGCTCCGGCGACATCGCCGCTTATTTCGACCTGGCGGGCGAAGGCGAAGACGTCTCCGCCGACTTACAGCGCGAGATGGATTCTCTCCGCGAACTGGTGGATCGCGTCGAAACCGAAACGCTGCTCTCGGGCGAGAACGACGGACTGAATGCGATCATGACCATTCATCCCGGCGCGGGCGGCACCGAGTCGCAGGACTGGGCCGAAATGCTGTTGCGCATGTATCTGCGCTGGGCCGAGCGCCAGGGTTTCAAGACGGAGATGTACGACTACCAGCCCGGCGAGGAAGCCGGCATCAAGTCGGCGACGTTTTCCGTGCTCGGCCAGTATGCGTTCGGCTATTTGGCCAGCGAGATCGGAGTGCACCGCCTGGTGCGCATTTCGCCCTTCGATCAGGCGAAGCGGCGGCATACGTCGTTCGCCAGCGTCTATGTTTCGCCTGAGATCGACGACAGCATTGAAGTCAACATCAAGCCCGACGATATTCGAATTGACACCTACCGCTCCAGCGGCAAGGGCGGACAGCACGTCAATACGACCGATTCGGCGGTGCGAATCACGCACATTCCGACGGGCCTCGTCGCCAATTGCCAGAATGAGCGATCGCAGCACAAGAACAAAGAGAAGGCGATGAGCATGTTGCGCTCGAAAATTTACGAGTTCGAACTGGAGAAGAAACGCGAGGTCACGAAGAAAGTCGAAGACTCCAAACTCGATATTGATTTCGGCTCGCAGATCCGCTCGTATGTGCTGCAACCGTACCGCATGATCAAGGACCACCGCACGAAACTGGAGATTGGCGATGTGGACCGCGTGATCGACGGCGATCTGCGGCCGCTAATGCAAGCGTACCTGCGGATGCGGAGAGGCGAGAAGAAAATTTAGGCACGTGCCGAATTGTCATACGGATGCGGCGGAGTTTTTGCCGCATGGGACATAGAGGAACACCGGCGAAACCGCCGATTTGCGCGAACTGCAATCTTATGAAAACGAGAAGGACGATTTCGCTGAAGCCTCCGCGTCTTGGGCCGCGCTTGCAGCGCGCCTTCCGCTATGCCGCCGAGAAACACGCCGGGCAGACGCGGAAGCAGTCTGTGGTGCCCTATCTTTCGCATCTGATGGCGGTTGCTTCTCTGGTGCTCGAAGCCGGCGGCGACGAGGACATGGCAATCGCGGCGTTGCTCCACGATGTGGTTGAAGATTGCGGCGGCATGCCGAGGCTGCGCGAAATCCGCAAGCGGTTTGGCGCGCGTGTGGCGAAGGTCGTCGAAGGTTGCACGGATTCATTCGGCGAACCGAAGCCGGAGTGGGTGGAGCGCAAGAAAGATTATCTGCGCGAAGTGAAGTACGCCGATGTGGAAACGCGGCTGGTTTCGGCCTCCGACAAACTGCACAACGTCCGCACGATTCTGGCGGATTACCGCCAGCATGGGGAAGCGATCTGGCAGCGGTTCAACGGCGGGCGTGAAGGCACGCTCTGGTACTATCGCGCCTTGAGCGACGAATACCGGCGGCGCGGTCCGAACCGGAACACGCGCGAACTTGAAATCGCCGTGGCGGAGTTGGAGCGGGCGGCTGACAGGAAGCCGCGGTCGTCAAAAGAGTTCGGGAAGAAATCCGCGAAGAAATCAGTTGCAGCGAATTCCGGGAGATAACCGATGCCTCGAATGCTCGATCTGATCCGCAATTCCGCGGTTCCCTCGCACCTGATGCAATCGGCGGCGCGTGGATCGCTCTCGTTGCCACCGGAGGAGACGATTGAGATTCTGGTCTATCTGGCGCTTCATCACAAGTTGTTTGCAGAGCAGGCGCGTCTGACGCTGGCCGGTTGGGATGAAAAAGCCAGCCAGACCGCTGCTGCCGATCCCACGACTAGCTGCGAGGTGCTCGAGTATCTCGTTTCCCCGGAAAATCTGCGGCCCGGTCTGCTGCTGGCACTCGCCGAGAATCCGTCGGTAAGCGAAGAGTCGCTTGACCGGCTGGCGGTGGCTGGGTCGCGCTCCGTCGTGGACACGCTGCTGGCCAGCGCGCGTGTGATGAGCTCTCCGCGGCTGTTGCAGGCGTTGCAGCTAAATGCCAATCTGCGCGCCACGGAACTCGGCGCGATTGCAGGAAAACTGGCTGTCTTGGAAACCCGCCGGGCAGGGGATTGGGACGCAATGGAAGCGGGCGATCCGGATGGAGCGATCGACGGTACCGTCACGGAGTATTTGGAACAGAACGCGGCGGAGTTGGCAGCCGATCCTAAAAAGCCCTTCCATCCCATCGGGATGACTCTTGATGATGCGTTCGGCAAGGCGCATGAAGTCGGGCCGCAGGCCCCTGCGGTTGCGGACGGCGCAACTGCCGAAGCGTCCGGAAACTCGGCAATGGTCGAGGCCGCGAAGCCAGCCGAGGCCGCGTCGGAAAAGCCCGCCGCGCCCGCGGTTGCTGCCGCTGCCCATGCCAAAAAGCAGCCACATCCGGGGCATGAGGAACGACGCGACAGCACGCTGCAGAAAATCGCCAAGCTCGACGTCAAGGGCCGGATCGCGCTGGCGATCCGCGGCGACAAGGAGTCGCGGTCGATCCTGATTCGCGACGGCACCAAACTCGTGGCGCTTGCGGTATTGGAGTCGCCCAAGGTTACCGATGGCGAGGTGGAAAATTTCGCGCAGCAGAAGAACGTGTTGGATTCGGTGTTGCGCGCGATCCCGATGAAACGGCGCTTTTTTAAGAATTACACCATCCTACGGAACCTGACATTCAATCCGCGCTCGCCGATCGATCTCTCGCTAGGCTTGGTCAAGCATCTGCTGGTTCACGACTTGAAAAATCTGATGGAGAACAAAGAGGTTCCGGAAACCATTCGCAAGTCGGCGATGCGCCTGTATAGGCAGAAGATGGAATTGAAGTCTGGAAAGAGCGGCCATTAGCCGCGGGTCGCAACGACTTGGGTCTCGGGCACACCTTGAATGAAGCACTCCGATCCTATTCACGAACTGTTGTTGCGGACGAAGACGATTGCCGTGGTGGGATTGTCGGAAAGCCCGCTGCGTCCGAGTCACGGTGTTGCTGCGTACATGCAAGCGGCGGGATACAAGATTATTCCCGTGAATCCGCAGATCGCGGAGGCGCTCGAAGAAAAGTCGTATTCCTCGCTGGTGGGAATGCCGCCCGAAGTCGTGAAGACGATCGATCTGGTCGATGTCTTCCGGAGATCCGAGCATGTGGATGAAATTGTCGACCAGGCAATCCAGCTAAAGATCCCCGCGCTCTGGCTGCAGGAAGGCGTAATCAACGAACCCGCCGCCGAGCGGGCGCGCAGGGCCGGAATCTTTGTGGTGATGGACCGCTGCATTTTGAAAGAGCACCGGGCGAGATTCGGCTAAGGCTGGGCTGCGCCAAGACACCCGCGTAACGAAGGATGCGGAGGCGCTAGGGGATTGACAACCGTTAGTTACGGATATACGATATCCGTAATTAGAAAGGAGATTTTCGCATGACTCATCGCCTGAATTACGCGCAGCAGTCGCCGCAGTTGCTGGAGCGGGTTTCGCAACTCAGCCAAGCCATTCACAGTGCCTCCATCGAGAAGCCGCTTCTGGAACTGGTCCAGGTGCGCGCTTCGCAAATCAACGGTTGTGCGTTCTGCGTCGACATGCACGTAAAAGAAGCCAAAATCCACGGAGAGCGGGAACTGAGGCTGCACCACCTCGTTATCTGGAGAGAGTCGCCGCTGTTTTCGGACCGCGAATGCGCCGCCCTGGAATGGACGGAAGCGGTGACGGACGTGGCGCGCTCTGGCGTGCCCGATGCGCTGTATGAGAGAGTGAAGGCGAAGTTTTCTGGCCAGGAGCTCACCGATCTCACGCTGGCGATCAATATGATCAACTTCTGGAACCGGCTGTGCGTCAGTTTTCGATCGGTGCCAGGCTCGGCGGACCAGATGTTCGGGCTGGATCGGGCTGGGCTTCACTGATGGTCCTGAGGAACCAAGTCGAATGGGCGCTGCATTGCGCGTTGCTGCTGTCCGCGCTTCCGCCGGAGACCTGTCTTTCGGCCCAGGCGTTGGCGGAGTTTCACGATGTCCCCAAAGAGTATTTGTCGAAGGCCCTGCAGGCGCTCTCCGGTGCGGGGTTGGTGACTACCAGCCTGGGGCCGACGGGTGGCTACCGGCTGGCTCGTCCCGCCCAGGACATTTCTCTGCTGGAGATCGTCGAAGCCGTGGAAGGGAAGCGAAATACATTTCAGTGCAGCGAAATCCGAAAGAAAGGCCCATGCGCCGGGAAGGCGCGGAGCTATTCTCCGGTGTGTTCCATCGCACAGGCGATGTACCAGGCCGACGAGGCTTGGAGAGAGAGCCTTCGGAAGAAAACCGTTGCCGACATCAGCGCGCAAGTGTCTCGGAAGATCTTGCCCGAGTTCGAAAAGAAGTTTGTGCCCTGGCTTCAAAGCCGAGTGCGGCCACAGTAGTGAATGGGGGTCTGTCGACCTGCGCACAAATTCCCTCGATAGCTGGACGATCGAGAAGCGCGACTGATTTATGACATGGCAAGAATCAGGTTTCAGATTCTCTTTTTGTGCGGCTGGTGGTTTGAGTTGACGTTGGATTGGACGTTCGATTTGAGCCCGGCTGTTTGACCCGTTTGATTTCTTCCATCCGTTCGCGAATCCTTTTTTCAATGCCTTCGTTAGTCGGTCGATAGTACACGCGGTCGCGCAGGCTGTCGGGCAGGCACTGCATGTCGGCAACTTTGTCCTTGGTGTCGTGCGCGTATTGATAGCCCTTGCCGTATCCGAGGTCTTTCATGAGGCTGGTGGGGGCGTTGCGCAGGTGCAGCGGGACGGGCTCGGCGGCGGTTTGCTCCACGTCTTGCCGGACTGCGCCGTACGCCGTGTAAAGCGCGTTCGACTTGGGCGCAACCGAGAGATAGACGATCGCCTGCGCCAGCGCGAGATTGCCTTCCGGCATGCCGATGAAATCGACGGCGTCGCGGGCGGCCATGCACAATGCGAGTGCGCTCGGTTCGGCCAATCCAATATCTTCGACCGCCATGCGCACGACGCGCCGTGCGATATACAGCGGATCTTCTCCCGCTTCGAGCATGCGCGCCAGCCAGTAGAGGGCGGCGTCGGGATCGCTGTTGCGCACCGATTTGTGCAGCGCCGAGATGATGTTGTAATGCTCTTCGCCGCCTTTGTCGTAGAGCAAAACCCGCTTCTGCACGGCTTCCTGGATGATTTGTTCGGAAAGGGTATTCACCCCGGCCTGTTGCGCAAGCGATGCCGCTACTTCGATGACGTTGTAGGCGCTGCGCGCATCGCCGCTCGAGTAGGCGGCAATTTTGCTGAGACTTTCGTCGGACGCGTCGAGTTGCATGGGGCCGAGACCGCGTTCGGTATCGCTGAGTGCGCGGCGCAGAAGAACCACAATCTGATCTTCGGTCAACGGATTCAGCACATAGACGCGGCAGCGCGAGAGCAGCGCGGAGTTGATCTCGAAGGACGGATTTTCGGTGGTCGCGCCGATCAGGCGAATGCTGCCCTTCTCGACGTGCGGCAGAAAGGCGTCCTGCTGCGCTTTGTTGAAGCGGTGAATTTCGTCGACGAAGACGATGGTGCGCGTGCCGTACTGGCGGGCGCGGTCGGCGTCGCTCATCACCTGCTTGATTTCTTTGATGCCGGCAAGCACGGCGGAAAACTCGATGAAGTCGGCCTTGGTGATGCCGGCAATGATCTTGGCGAGCGTGGTTTTGCCGGTTCCCGGAGGGCCCCAGAAAATCATCGAGGTCGGATCGTCGCGCTCGATCTGCACGCGCAACGGTTTGCCCGGCCCGACCAGATGCTCCTGCCCGACGAATTCATCGAGCGTGCGCGGACGCATGCGGTCGGCCAGCGGGCGCGCACCCAGAGGGTTGGGGCCTTCCGTCGGATTGGCTTGGAACAAGTTCATCGGGTCATTTTCACCACGGAGGCACGGAGACACGGAGAAAATCTAAGGCATGAGTTGTTTTGGGTTCCTCCGTGACTCCATGCCACCGTGGTGAGCCCTTCATTTACGGTTTCTCGCGGCTTCATACAACACGATGCTGGCCGCGACTCCGGCGTTGAGCGATTCGACCTGCGCGGATTGCGGGATCGCGAGCGTTTCGTCCATTTGCCGCGTCAGTTCCCGCGAGAGTCCCGCGCCTTCGTTGCCGATGAAAATCGCGAGCGGCAGAGTCCACGAAACCTTGGGCAGCGGAGTTCCCTGGTGCGACGACGTCGCCAGCAGTCGAACGCCACGCGCGCGCAGAAGCGGAAGCAGTTCCGCCAAAGCGATCTGCAAGAATGGCAAGCGGAAGATCGAGCCCGCCGAGCCGCGCAGAACTTTCGAGTTATAGACACTGACGGTCCCTTCGGTCAGAAAAATTCCAGCCGCGCCAAACGCTTCGGCCGACCGCAGAATCGTGCCCAGATTGCCGGGGTCCTGTAGGCCGGCCGCCACCACGAACGGACCGTCGCTCGCTCGCTCGAACATCTGAGCGGAGGAGAATGCCGGCAGTTTCACCAGCGCCGCCACGCCCTGGGGCGCGTCGCTCGGCACGATCGAGTTGAAGAGCGCATTCGGCACGACGACGGTTTCCGTGCGGACCTTGATCTTCCTGGAGCCAATCTGCGGCAGAAGTTTTTCGGCGAGTGGCCGCGCCGATTCGCTGAAGAATACGCTCTCCAAATGCTGGCCGCTGCGCAGGGCCTCTTCGATCAGCTTGACGCCTTCGATGGCGCACTCACCCGCCGCAGTCGGCTCGGCGCGCCGGAATGCCTGCCGCAATTCCTTCAGCCGCTGGTTGTGGCGGCCGGCGACGGGACGCAGACGTTCCGCCTGATTGCGAGTTCGCGCTGCCTTCGCGTCTTGCTTCATGGGTTGGTTCCAATGTCAGGATGTATGGTACATTTCATTGTTTGAGCAGACAATCGGGAAGGGACTAGAGTGCGCGCGGAAATCCTGAAAATCGATGCCGTAACCCCCGAATCTTCGCTGATCAAGTATGCCGCCGAGCAGATCCAGGCCGGGCAGGTGCTGGGCATGCCGACCGACACGTTCTATGGATTGGCGGCCGATCCGTTCAACCTGCGGGCGGTCGAGCGTGTCTATGAGATCAAATCGCGCCTGCGCCATAAGCCGCTCTCGCTGCTGATTGAGAGCGTGGACCAGGCGGAAGAATTCACCCGTCCCTTGCCGGACGATTTTCATCTTCTGGCGCGGCGTTTCTGGCCGGGGCCGCTGACCATGATTGTGCCGGCCGCGTCGCATCTGCCGCTGAAGGTCACCGCGAACACGGAGAACGTGGCGCTGCGCGTGCCGGCAGCCGCAATCCCCTTGGCAGTCGTGCGGGCCGCGAAAATTCCAATCACGGCGACCTCCGCCAACCTGAGCGGCGCGGTCGAATGCTCCACAGCCGAACAGGTCCAGGAGCAGTTGCTGGGCCGCATTTCGGTGATCGTGGACGGCGGCCCGTCTCCGCGGACCGTTTCCTCGACCATCGTGCAGTTCAAGGAAGACGGTAGCTGGCAGATTCTACGCGAAGGCGCGATCGCCTCCAAGGACATTGTCGAAGCGTTGTCTTGAGACCTTGAAACCTGGCCCCACAGTGATGCGTCCGTGGCTGCAATTGTTGCTGGCGGCAGTGGGAGCCGTGCTCCTATTTTTCGGCATTACCGGGATGCGCATCGTGCGCGCCGCCGCCGAAACGCCCGCGAATAAAGAAGATGTGATCGCCGTATTCGGAGCTGCCGAGTACGCCGGGCACCCTTCGCCCGTTTATCGGGCGCGGCTCGATCACGCCTTCGAACTGTTTCAGAAGGGAATGGCGCCGGTGGTGATCACGACCGGCGGAGCGGGCCAGGACCCCGATTTCAGCGAAGGTGGCGTGGGCAGGGATTATCTGCTGCGGCGCGGCGTCCCGGAGCAGGCGCTGATCGCCGAGACCCAAGGTTCCGATACCGCGAAATCGGCCGCGCGCGTGGCCAATATCATGCGCGCAAATGGCATGAAGAGTTGCATTGCGGTGAGCGATGCGTATCACGTATTCCGCATCCGCGCTTTGCTTGAGAACGAAGGCGTACAAGTGGAGCTTGCGCCCCGGCCAGAATCGCGTCCCCATCCCCTGTTGGAGCGGTTTGCCGCCGTCATGCGCGAGGCCGCGAGTTATCTGGCGTGGAAGGCGGGCTTGCCGTAAGAGCGGCTACGAGCTGCGAGCCGCGAGCTTCGAGCAGACAGAGCGTAGAGACGCGGCTCGCCACATCTGTGGCGGGTGATACGAGGTTTGCCTCGTCTGGCACGCGCCAGAAACGCAGCAAACGAGTCTCTGCACTCTACGATCGGTCTGCCCGCTCGAAGCTCGCGGCTCGCAGCTCGTAGCCGCCTTTCTACCATCCCATCTTTTCGCGCAGACTGGTGACGTGCGCAACGTGATGGCGTCCGTGCCAGGCGTATAGCGCGAGCGTTTTTTCCAGAGACATTGGGCCCATTTCCGGATGGCGGAACGCGCGCTTCCATTCCGCGTCCGTGAATTCGCGGAGCATCAGCATCCAGCGCTGGTGCAGCGAATCGAGCAACGCCAGCGACACTTCGACCGGCGCGTGCTTGGCCTCGGGCAACTCGGCCCAGAGATTCTCCATGTAGGTCTTGACAGTCGGTTCGTTCTCGGTGAGCGCCAGCTTGAAACGGATGTAGGAGTTCATGTGGCTGTCGGCAACGTGATGGGCCACCTGGCGCAGGGTCCAGCCACCGTCCCGGTAGGGAGTATTGAGCTGCTCATGGGAGAGCCCGCGGAGGGCCGTACGCAGCCGGGCGGGAGTCTCCTCGATGTCGGTCAAGTATTGCCGTTTCTGCTCGGCCGTGAGCGGGCCGGTGTAGGAGAACTTTCCAATGGGATAACGCAGGTCGGACATGAAATTACCTCCGAAGACAAATAGATGATTTCGGAGTGGAATGTGGTGCAGAAAAAAAGACTGGCCAGTGGTTCGCGGTTACCGCACCATGGCCAGAATTCGGACCGGAGCCTCACCCGGCTTCTTGTTCTTTTGCGGGGCGACGACGATGAGCGATCCGGTCGCAGGCAGCGCGGTGAAGCGCGCGGCCCTTTCGAGCACGTAGCTTCCGTGGAGCGCGAGCAGCCGCGCCAGCGCGCGGTCGGAGGTGAAGTTCACCGGCGTCTCGACGGCAAAGCCGATGGCATAGCGAGCGTCAACCAGAAACAGCGCCGCGGCGCGGTCGATGGGAAGCGGCGAATTTGACAGATCGGCCTTCGAAGAATCGCCGCCTGACCCATCGGCGGCTGACCTAGCATCGCGCGCGCCCAAACGGCGGATGGCAACAACGGCTCCCTGCGGAATCATGCCGTGCTGCGCTTCCCACGCGGCGATATCGTCGAGCGAAACTTGCCCGCTGCTGTCCGGCGCTGCATTCAAATCCATTACCACCAACGGAGCCACCAGTCGCTCCGCCGGAATTTGTCCCGCGGCCCACGTCCCGGGGATCAGCGCGCCGGGAGCAATGATGCGCGTTCTGGACTCCGTCGCCGCCGCTTGTGGCGCGGTCGCGCTTCCCTCATCGGTCAGGTCCACCACGTGCGAATAGCGATTCTGCTGCGCGGGGCCGGGACGCCGGTCGGCGAACAGCAGAATGGCGAGCACGAGCGCGTAAGCGATAATGAAACTGCGGATCCGCATTCCACTCCTTGGCCGGAACTAACTAAGACGCAAGTTTAGCCTGTATTGTTGCCCGAAAGCGATGCCCAGTTCAATCCACCGCTGGACATGGCCCACGGGTGGTCTTGTCATGACCCTCGGCCTCGACTCGCCCCAATTCATATTCGACTGGCAAACTTTCGTTTTCGCTCCAATATTTTGGTCTGGGTCCGGCAAGAGCTAGAATACAGATAACTTCTCCAATAGCTATCCATGCCCGGCGCAGGCAACGATTGCGATTCCGGTGGGGGCGCCCCTGCCTGCTGGCAGGGACTGGGGATTGCAGGAAGCATGGCAGGGAAAAGTGCAGGGACCGCTGTAGTAATAGAGGACTGATGTTCGGCTATCAGGAAAAAGTCTCCGGCGTCCGCTTTACCGTCGTGCAATACGCCCTGCTCTGCATGTTTCTTCTGCTGGCCTACGGGCTGTGGCGGCTGCAGGTGATGGAGAGCGGCAAGTACGCGCAACTGGCCGAGCAGAACCGCGTTCGCAACGTTCCGATTCTCGCGCCCCGCGGCAAAATCCTCGACCGCGAAGGCCGCATCATTGTCGATAACTACCCCTCGTTTTCCGCGCTGCTGCTGCGCGATTCCTCCCGCGATCTGAATGCCGACGCCGACGCCATCGCCCAGGGATTGCACTTGAATCCCGACGAAGTGCGGCAGCGCATCAAGCGCGCCGCCTGGATGCCGCAATACGAGCCGATTTACCTGAAGGAAGACATCACGCCCGACGAGCTGGCCTTCATCGAGGCGCACAAGAACGAGCTTCCCGAACTTGAAACCATCATGGCGCACCGGCGCCTCTATCCGCGCAACGGCTTCATGGCGCACCTCATCGGCTACGTCGGCGAAGTGACCGAGGACATGCTCAATCAGCCGCAGTTCGAGCTCTACAATTCCGGCGACGTGGTTGGCGTCAGCGGAGTCGAGAAGCAATACAACAGCATCCTGATGGGGAAGAACGGATTCCGGCGCGCGATCGTCAACAGCCACGGGCGCGAAGTCGGGCGACTCGACGAAACTCCCGCCGAGCCGGGCAAGCAGCTCAAACTCACCCTCGACCTTGATTTGCAAATCGCGGCGGAAGAAGCCATCGAAGGCAAGAACGGCGCGATTGTGGCCATGGATCCGCACACCGGCGAAATCCTGGCGATGGTGAGCCGGCCAACTTTCGATCCCAACGATTTTGCGGTCAAGATTTCGCGCGACGAATGGAACAAGCTGATCGACGATCCGGACAAGCCGCTGCTGAACAAAGCGATTCAGGCCCAGCTCGCGCCCGGCTCGACCTTCAAGGTCATCATGTCGTTTGCCGGTTGGCAGGAAGGGATTGCCCAGACCCTCCACGTAAGCTGCAACGGCGGCGCAACGTTCTATGGCCGGCGTTTCGGGTGCTGGCAGAAGGGCGGCCACGGCGCGGTCGATCTCGACAAGGCGATTTTCCAGTCCTGCGACGTGTTCTTTTACACCCTGGCGGAAAAGCTCGGTATCGACCGCATCGCAAAATACGCAACCATGCTGGGCTTAGGACAGAAGACCGGTATCGACCTACCCAACGAAGTGAGTGGCGTGATGCCTTCGGAAGAGTGGAAGATCCGCAACTTCAAGCAGAAGTGGTTTGCCGGGGAGACGATTTCAGTCGGCATCGGCCAGGGCGCGGTGGCGATCACGCCAGTGCAGTTGATGCGCGCGATCTCCGCGGTTTCGATGGGCGGAAAATTGGTGGTGCCGCATATCATCAATCCGACGAACCTGCCGCCGGGGTTGGTTGAGGCTACGCACTATACGGATGTGAAGGATCTTCCCTTCGATCCGGAGGGATGGAACGCCATCACCGACGCGTTGGGGAAGGTATTGTTGCCGGGCGGTACCGCCCCCTCGGCGCACATTCCGGGGATCGACATCGCCGGCAAGACCGGGTCAGCGCAGATCGTTTCGCTCGCCTTGCGCGCGAAGCATCAGAACAGCGCCGATTTTGCCCAGAACGGCTGGTTCGTGGGATTCACGCCCCGGCGCAATCCCGACATCATTGTGTGCGTGCTCTTCGAAGGCGGCGAGCACGGCAGGCTGGCAGCGCGTTTGGCAACCCAGGTGATCAAGGCTTACGTCGATAAGCAGCGGCGCCAGCCCACCAAGATGGCCACGGGTGCGGGCAAAGTGGAGGTCGGCAGCTTGTGGACCGATCCCGGTGGCAACAGCGAAGATGGCGCCAACAAAGATCATCTGCAGGGCGGCCGCTTCCTGATCGACGTTGCGCGCAAGAGATCTCCGCTGGCGACTGCCGCGCCCGGAATGCACTGACCGATCGCTGACAACTGATAGCGGACAACCAGTCGTGATACGTTAATTCTGCAATGAAGACTGCTGCCGAACTCGCTCTCGACACCGCATCCGCGCGCGGAGCGACTTATGCCGACGCGCGCGTGGTCGCGGTCCGCAACCGCTCGCTCACCACCAAGAACGGGCTCGTAGGTCACGCATCGGAGTCCGAGTCGCTGGGCATCGGCGTGCGCGCGATCGCGGAAGGCGCGTGGGGGTTTGCCGCCTCCGCCGATTTGAACCCTACCGCCGTGGATGCGGCCGCCGCACGGGCGGTCGAAATCGCGCGGGCCTCGGCCCGTGTGAAAAGGGAAGATGTTCGTCTGGCTCCCGAACCCGCGGCCGTCGCCGAGTGGACGACTCCATACAAGGTCGATCCCTTTACCACGTCGGTCGAGCGGAATCTCGATCTGCTGCTGAAGATTGATGCGGAGCTGCGCACTGTCGCCGGCGTCACGCTCGCCGAAACCGGAATGAACTTTCAGCGCGAAGAGTCGTGGTTTCTTTCTTCCGAAGGCGCGCGCATTCATCAGACAAAATATTCGACCGGTGCGGGCTATGCAGCGTACGCGTTTGCCGGTTCCGAAATCCAGAAGCGGTCTTTTCCGAATTCGTTCGGCGGGCAATATCAGAACCGCGGCTACGAACTGATCGAAGAAATGAAGTTGCTCGAGAACGCCCGGCGCGTGGCCGAAGAAGCCGTCGCCTTGCATAAGGCCGAGCAATGCCCGGAAGGCACGGCCACAATTATTTTGGATAGTTCGCAGCTCGGATTGCAGATCCACGAATCCATCGGGCATCCGATTGAACTGGACCGCGTGCTCGGTATGGAGGCGAATTTCGCGGGCACCTCGTTCCTCACGCTTGAGAAGCTGGGAAATTTGCGCTATGCGAGCGACCTGGTCAACGTTGTCGCCGACGCTCGTCAGGAGCACGGGCCGGGCCTCGGGACATTTGGCTATGACGATGAAGGTGTGGCCGCGCAATCGACGCCCATCATTACAAACGGACTCTTCACCGGATACCTGACCTCGCGCGAAACCGCCCACATGATCGGCGCCGCGCGCTCCGGCGGCACGCTGCGCGCCGAAGGTTGGAACCGCCTGCCCATGATCCGCATGACGAACATCAGCATTCTGCCCGGCGAGCAGCCGCTAAGTCTGGAGCAGCTCATTGCCGCGACCGGCGATGGCATCTACATGCAAACCAACAAGTCGTGGTCGATCGACGACAAGCGTTACAACTTTCAGTTCGGATGCGAAATCGCGTGGGAGATCAAGCACGGCAAGCGCGTGCGAATGCTGAAGAATCCCTCGTATTCCGGCATCACCACCGAGTTTTGGAATTCGCTGGACGCGATCTGCTCGCGCGACGAGTGGACGCTGTGGGGAACTCCCAATTGTGGCAAGGGCCAGCCGCAGCAGGTCGTCGGCACCGGCCACGGCGCCAGCCCGGCCCGCTTCCGCAACATTCGCGTCGGCTCTGCATATCAGGGAAGTTGAAATGACGCCGACACCATCCGCCAACCTGCATTTCCCGTGCTATCGTAGAAAGTCATGCCGACCGCGCGCGAAGAGCTCCTAGAACTGCTGGCGCAAAAATCGTTTCGCCTGGGCGAATTTCAGTTATCCTCTGGCGGCACGAGCGACTACTACATCGACTGCCGTACCACTACGCTCGACGCCCGTGGCGCGCAACTGGTTGGCCAGGTCTTCCTCGATGAAATGCGCCGCCAGGGCTGGCACGCCGACGCCATCGGCGGACTGACCATGGGCGCCGACCCCATCGTCGTGTCCGTCGCGGTCACCAGCGGCGCCCTGCACGGCTTTCTCGTGCGCAAGGCGGAGAAGCAGCACGGCACCGGCCAGCGCATCGAAGGCTTCCGCGAAAAGGGCGCGCGCGTCGTGATCGTGGACGACGTTTGCACGACCGGCGCTTCCACCGTGCAAGCCATCGCAGCCGCCCGCGAATTCGGTTTTGACGTGGTCGGTGTGATGTGCCTGGCGGAGCGCGAGGAGGCGAAAGGCCGCCCCAACGTGGAAAAAGCCGCCGCGCCCGCTCCGTTCATTTCGATCTTTACGGCGAGCGAAGTGCGGAGGAAGCATTTAGCCACGAACAGCGCATAGCAAAGGACTAAAGACCAACGACCAACGACTGACTTCATGATTCCCGACGGATATACCGACCTGGCTCCGGGAAAGATCGCGTCCGTTGTGACCTACCTGGAGATGCTCGAACGGCCTCCGCTGCCTGATGTTTCATCGAGCGGCGTTTTATGGAGCGAAGTGCGATTGCGGCGCGTCGAACATCCCGATCTCGATTGGTATCGCGCACTCTACCGGCGCGCAGGCGCGCAGTGGTTTTGGTTCAGCCGCCTGGAGATGGCGGACGAGAAACTCGCGGCGGTGTTGCACCGCTCGACCATTGAATTATTTGTGGCCGAGCGAGAGGGAATCGAGATCGGAATTGCGGAACTGGATCGTTCAGGGCCGCGCAACGTGGAGATCACGAGTTTCGCGTTATTTTCCGAGGCGATTGGCAAGGGCCTGGGACGGCCTTTCATGACCGAACTGCTCCGCCGCGCATGGGATGGCGCGACCGCGCGCGTCTGGCTGCACACCTGCACGCTCGACGGCCCGGCGGCGCTGAGTTTCTACATGAAATGCGGCTTCCGTCCCTACAAGCGGGCAATCGAAGTGGCCGACGATCCGCGCCTCCGCGGCATTCTGCCGGAAAATGCCGCGCCACACGTCCCGATTATCCGTTAATCTAGACTTCGGCAAAATTCCGGTCTGCTCGCACGAACCACGCGCTACGCAGGCTGAGAGCCAACGACTAACGACCAGCGACTGACTTATGATTCAAACTCTCGAATGGACCCCCCGCGGCGTAGTCTTCATCGATCAGACGAAGCTGCCCACCGAAGAAGTGTACGTAACCTGCACCACCCACCAGCAGGTCGCCGACGCGATCCGCAACATGGTCGTCCGCGGAGCCCCCGCCATTGGCGTTGCCGCCGCCATGGGCATTGCGCTCGGCGTGAAAAATTCCCAACCCGGAAACTCCGCCGACCTCAAAGAGGATTTCGACGGGATCTGCGAAATTATCCGCCAGACGCGCCCCACCGCCGTGAATTTGTTCTGGGCGGTCCGCCGCATGACGGACAAATTTGCAGCCCTCGGCGCCTGCGCCCTCGCTGAGATCCAGCAAGCGTTGATCGAAGAATCGCAACTCATGCACGCCGAAGATATCGCCGCCAATCGGGCCATGGGACGCCACGGCGCCACGCTCATGCCGTCGAGCGGCGGTGTGCTCACCCACTGCAATGCCGGAGCGCTCGCCACCGCCGGCTACGGCACCGCGCTCGGCGTCATTCGCGCGGCCGTCGAGCAGGGCAAGAAGATTCACGTTTATGCCGACGAGACGCGCCCCTTTCTGCAAGGCTCGCGCCTCACCGCATGGGAGCTGATGAAAGACGGCATCCCCACCACCGTCATCTCCGACAACATGGCCGGAGTCATGATGCAGCAAGGTAAAATCGGAGCCGTCGTCGTCGGCGCCGACCGCATCGCCGCCAACGGAGACGTGGCCAATAAAATCGGCACCTACACCGTGGCCATCCTCGCCAAGGAACACGGCATCCCGTTCTACGTTGCCGCGCCAATTTCTACCGTCGATCTCGCCACGCCCGACGGCAGCAAGATTCCCATCGAGCAGCGCAACCCGAGAGAAGTCACGCACATCGCCGGCAAGCAGATGACGCCCGACGGAGTCGAGGTCGAAAATCCAGCCTTCGACGTAACGCCCGCCAAATACGTGGCCGCAATCGTCACCGAACGCGGCATCGCCCGCGCGCCGTATGTCGAGTCGCTAAGGAGATTGTCGGAGGCGCCGTAACCGGCCCACTTGGAAGTGCGCGGCGGTGGTATCGTGAGGGATTGTTCGGCGGCTGTGCGCGGGGCAACCAGCATTCCCCGCATATCTGCAGGAGTAATTAAGATATGGTGGCTGTGCGAACCGGCAAGCTTCGTCAAAGCGAGCGCGTTGGGCCTCGAAAGCCCCGGACGGCCAGCCCTTCCAAATTCAACGAACGTCATTTGGTCCTGGCCTTGTGCTGTCTGGCCGCGATTCGCGTGTTTGTCTACTCCGCCGCTTTTCCTTTTTTCAATAACGTCGATGAGGGCGCGCACTTCGACTTGGTCCTGAAATACTCTCACGGACTTGTCCCCCGCCAGCTCGATCTCGTGTCCGTTGAGGCGTCAAATTACATGACGCTTTACGGCTCGCCGGAGTACCTCCTCAAGCCGCAGCAGTTTCCCAATCGCAAGTTTCCGCCTCCAATATGGACGGCATCGGAGCAAGCGAAGGCCGCGATGATGGCGCGGAGGGCCGCTGCTCGCCACCCCAATACCGAGTCGTCGCAAGCGCCGTTGTACTACGCCGCAGCGGCCTTGTGGCTGCACCTTGGCCAGTTGTTCGGCGTCTCCGGTGGATTTTTGCTGTATTGGATTCGTTTCCTGAATGTGTTTCTGGCTGCGGCGCTGGTGTGGCTGGGATTTGCCGCCGCGCGCCTGGTTTTCCCTGAAGGGCAATTTGTGCGCTTGGGTGTTCCAGTGCTCTTGGCCGTCCTGCCGCAGGACATCTTTTATTCGATTCAGAACGACGTTTTGTCACCATTGTGTTTTGGCATGGCGTTTATTGCGCTGGTTCGATGGTTGCGCGCCGATGTGCCCAGTCGGTGGCTCGGCTTATGCACAGGTCTCTCTCTGGCGGCAGTGTGTCTGGTTAAGGTCAGCAATCTGCCGCTGGTGGCCGTGGCGGCCGTGGCTGTACTGGTCCAGGCCTGGCGACTGGCCCGCGCTGGGAAGTTACGGGCCGCAGCGCTCGCTCTCACACTGCTGTTGCTCAGTGCCGCATTGCCCATCGCGTGCTGGGCTGCATGGAACCTCCACAACTTCGGCGACCTCACTGGATCGGGTCCGAAAATCGCGATGCTGGGCTGGACCCGAAAGCCCGTCGGCGAGTGGCTGCACCACCCGATCTTCACCTTGCGAGGAATATGGTATTTCTGGTCGGCACTGATGGCCAGCTTCTGGCGCGGCGAGTTCGTGTGGGGCATGCAGAGGCTTGCCTGGCCGGCCGTTGACGCTTTCTACTGGATCTCCTCGGCGGTCCTCGCCGGTATCGCCATGGTCGGGCTGTTCCCGCGATTCGCCCCCGCATCCAAGCCGCAGCGCGAGGCCCTTTGGCTGGCGCTCTCGGCGTTCATCGCCGCCGTCGGATACCTGGCCCTGCTCTCAATCGTCTTCGACTACGGCAAGTGCTTCTATCCTTCTCGCGCCAACCCGTATTTCGTTTCCGGGAGATTGCTCGCTGGCGCGCTGATTCCATTTTTCCTCATCTATCTATATGGCCTAGAATGGGCGGCAAAACGCCTCAAGTGTGAAGCGCTTTTGTGGTGGATCCTCGCGGCCATGGTTGTGCTCATGGCCGGCTCCCAAATCGCCTTGGATCGTGTCGCTTTTTCCAGCCCGTGGAACTGGTTTCATTTGCTCGGGGGTTAGGGCGCGATTCCGGTGACCTTCACTCTCCCGCGCACCCGCTCCTCTATTCCCAATTTGCGCCCGATCCTGCTACCTTCAAGTAACTCTACAACTCGCGCGAGACGCGGCGAGCGGCGTCTCCAAGAGAAAAGTTGAGATTAAAGAACTGGTATGAAGAACAGCGACTGCTGGGGCCTGACACCTGCCGAACTTCGCAAGCTGCGCGGATTGAAGACTCCGCACGGCATTCAGCGCTTGCTTGACGACATGCCGTATCACCTCGAAGACAGCGCCTGGTCTCCGCGGCGCGTGCTGCGTGAGAACACTTCGCATTGCTACGAGGGCGCGCTGTTTGCCGCGGCGGCGTTGCGCGTCATCGGATATCCTCCGCTCATCCTCGATCTCGAGGCCGAGCACGATACCGACCATGTGCTTGCCATCTATCGCAATTCCAATTCCAAAGATGGGTCCTGGGGCGCGGTCGCCAAATCGAACTACACCGGGTGCCGCTATCGCGAACCCGTGTATCGTTCGCTCCGCGAGTTGGCGATGAGTTACTTCGACACTTACTTTAATCTTCGGGGAGAGCGCACGCTGCGGACTTTTTCCCGGCCCGTCAACATGCGGCGTTTCGATTCTTTCCACTGGATGACGACGCAGCGGCCCGTCTGGTGCGTGGCCGAATACCTGCTGACGATTTCACACTATCCGCTGATCACGCGCGCCCAGGCGAAGCGTCTGCACAGGCTCGATGGACGATCGTTCCGGGCCGGGTGTTTGGAGCGCGCCGAGAAGTAGTCGGAACTGAATGTCTTTTTGTGCCGTAGGTACAGCATGGGGATGTGCGTTCGCCAGATCGTAGCTGCCTTGCTTTTTTCTATTGCTGCCTGCGGATTCGCGCAGCGGCAAACTCCTCCCGCGGCTACTGGTTTGAATCGCACTGATCGAAAGCCCATCGACCTGAAGCCCGACGCCACCGGCGTCGTGCCTGCCGAGCAGATCCGCGAACTGCTGCGCCGCGCCGAAGAGAACGACATGGCAAACGATAAGCAGTTACGCGATTACACCTTCATTGAGCGCCAGGAGGAGCGCCACCTCGATGGTCATGGCGGCGTGAAGAAGATCGAGTCGCGGACCTCGGAGGTGCTGGAGATTTATGGCGAACCGGTCGAGCGCTTGACGGCAAAGGACGACAAGCCGCTGCCGCCCAACGAGGCGAAAAAAGAAGAGGACAAGATCCAGAAGATCATTGACAAACGCAAGAACGAATCCGAAGAGGAGCGCCGCAAGCGGCTGGAGAAAGAAGAAAAGAACAGGGAAGAAGACCGCAAGTTTGTACTCGAGATCGCCGACGCGTTCAACTTCCGCTTGATCGGTTCCGAAGCGATCGACGGGCGCGATGCCTGGGTGCTTGACGGCGACCCTCGTCCCGGCTACGAACCCAGGAGCCGCGAGGCTAAAATGCTCACCAAGTTCAAAGGCCGCGTCTGGATCGACAAGGCCGAGGCGCAATGGGTGAAACTCGACATTACGGCCATAGATACGATATCGGTCGGCTTCGTGCTCGCAAGAATTCACAAGGGCACGCGAGTTTTCGTGGAGATGACCAAGGTGAACGATGAGGTCTGGCTGCCCAAGCAAGTTCAGCTCCATCTCGACGCGCGAGTTGCGCTTTTCAAGAGCTACGACGTGGATGTCGAACAGACGTTCCGCGATTACCAGAAATTCCGGATCAAAACGAAGATCACTGTGATTGGGGAAGAGAGTCGGGAGCAGTAACGGGAGAGGGGCGAGCGGCGGACTCTGGATCGCCGTCCCTGGAATTTGTCACTCGATCTCGTAACGGCGCTTTACCCCGGCGATCTGGAGGCGCCCTTACGGCTTGAGAAAAATCCGGAGCGCGGATTCCCTGCCCGCGCTCCGGCACCGAGAACCAGGAGACCAGTTCGCGGTGAAGTTGTTCGGCTTGCCGCCTCGCTACTTGCCCGTTCCGCTGAGTTGCACGGTCTGCGTGACGGCGTCGTCTTCAGTTAATAGTGAACGTTTGTGGCGCGCTCGTGCCTCCTCCGGGCGTCGGGTTCACGACGGTGACGGCC
>JBEKQG010000044.1:0-21452 GCA_049519955.1 Terriglobales bacterium | reverse complement strand
CCATAAATGCGCGTGGCGGCGTCGACTTGATCGATGCGGTAGGCCCCGTGCAGGTCCGCCACGCTCACCTGGCCGGCCGCGGTCTTCAGACCGGCGTTGACCGCGCCAAACGTAAACACGCTGCCGGCCCGCACGCTGAGCACGCGGCTGATGATGCCTTGCTCTCCCATGCACAATCCGATCAACGCATGCTGGTCGCTCTCGGCCTGCACAAATTTCATCATGGCCACGTTGTCGGAAAGCGTAGTCGCGGTGCTGACGACTTTGTAGAAGTCGGCCGGGACCTTCAGCATTTTCCCGAGCGTCTGCTCGAGGTGGCGCGTGCCGTGGAAATCGTGGAACGAAACAATCAGTCCGGCGCGGCTGCGCAACCGCGCAAGCGCTTCCGGCTTCGCCCTCAGCGCGCTTTCCAGTTCCAGGTCGACAATCTGACAACCGGCCGCGTGCGCCTTGCTGAGCACTTCCAATTGCGCACCGAGCGATCCTTTGAACTTGCCGCCGCTCGCGGCGCGGCGGCAGGTAGCGATGGCTGTGGCGTACCGGTGCGTTTCAAGAAAACGACGGATCTTCGCCAGCGCGGCCAGGGGCTGCTTCAGGTAGTCGAGACGAAACTCGAGGAGCGGATTGTCCCGCGCCATCGATTCCGCGGTAGCCAGCATTTCTTCGGCGGTGTCGCCGCTCAACGCCAAGCATACCTTGGGCAAGCGATTCGGCAGAAGACGGGGCTCGCTAGTGGAAGAAATAGCCAACGCCATTTGTTTTCAACGTCGGCGAGATATTACAGGGGTACAAGCCCAGATGCAACAATTAAGGTTGCCCCGTCGCTCGGAAGACACTTTGGGAGCACCCCCTCTCAACACCCTCGTAACCTTGACCCTACCCCGTGCGCTTGGTACTTTTCGGCTGTAACCCTTGCATTCCGAAAGAGATAGCCGGGACAGTCCCGGAGCGGTGGAAAGTCGGAGGTAAGATGAAGAAAACAGGATTGTTATTGCTACTGACGGTGACGGCGATCCTCGCCCTAGCCCAGCAGCCGATGACGCCGGCCACGCCCGATGCGTCCGGCGTCGTGAACACATCGGCCAACGTACCCTTTGTGCGCTTCCAGACGCCTACCGCGTCAGACCTTTACTGCGCCGGATTTCTCTCCAAAGACCGCTTGGCCAACGCCAATTACGTCAATGGCGGCCTGCAGTCGCCGCACGCCACCAAGTTCGGAAATGGCGAGCTGGTTTACCTGGCGGGGAGTGGCTACCAAGCGGGACAACTGTATTCGATCATCCGCGAAATGCGCGACGTCAACGAATACGAAACCTATCGGGGCCAAAGAAAAGTACTGGCTGCCACGGGCCACCCTTACGGAGAAATTGGCAGGGTGCGTGTAGTGGATACTCGCAGTCACAGCGCCATCGCCCAGGTGGAACTCAGTTGCGATCCCATCAATCCGGGAGATCTCGCCGTGCCGTTCCTCGAAAAACAGCCGGTAACGTTCCGCATGCCCACTCATTTCGACCGCTTCACTCCGCCGAGCGGAAAGCTGAGTGGACGGATCGTACTCGCCAAGGACTTCGACACCGTGCTCGGCACGGGCATGAAACTTTATATGAACATGGGCTCGAATCAGGGCGTAAAAGTGGGGGACTATTTTCGCGTAGTGCGTTCCTACACCGCCGATTTGGAGAGTCCGGTGGATTCGCTGTCCTTCAAGGCCAGGATTGCGGAAGACACGCAGGCGCGTCCGCCTTCGGTTGAGGCCAATCGCTTCACAAAAGACAAAGGGCCGAACATCCATGTCCGCGATCTGCCCCGGCGTGCCGTGGGCGAAGTCGTGGTGCTGGGCGTAACCCCAACCTCATCGTCCGCCATGGTCGTCTTCGCGCTCGAAGATGTGTACGTGGGCGACACCGTGGAAGCAGACGGACAGCAGTAAGAGAACGCAACAACTTCATCGTAACTGGGGGAGGGCGAATCTCCCCCTTTTTCTTTCGTCAGCGGGAAACCTGCACATCGCTGTCGCCAAAAACCTCGGCGGTAAATGCCTCGATGGTTGCGTGCTTGCGCCAGGCATCCAGCGCCAAACCCGCCTTGCGGCAGGTTTGCCCGAGAAAGGTTTCCCGGTCCCAACCCTGTTCGACCGGAACCTGCGGCAGCAGCAGGCCGCGGCGAGCGCCTTCGGAGATGAGCAGTCCGTGGCGCCCGACTTCCACTGCCTCGGGATGAATCGCAAACAGGCGGGAGAGCACGCTCAGAGAAACCTCGAGCCGGGGAGCTTCTTCCTTGGTCACCGGCAAAAACCGGGAATCTTCGAAAGCGGCCGCGCGGGCCGTTTCCGCCACGGCGCGATATAACGGCGCGACCGCCGCAACATAGCCAACGCATCCCCGCAATTCGCGGCGAACTTCGCGATGCAGTTCGCGATGAACCGCCCGTTCGAGGTCGCCCGGCATATTGCTGGTCAAATAAAGTGTAGTGAAGACGCCTCGCGGCTCCGACAACCCTGGCAAAGAAGGAGTCGCGTCCGGAAAAGGCCGCCCCTCCAAAAAGCAGAGAATCGACTGGTGCGCTATGTCGAGCAGTGTCCGGCGTTGTTCGAGCGTTAGTCCGAGGGAGCGCGCGGGAGAAGATTCCCCGGATCGGACGCGCGCCGCTTCGCGCGCGCCGAGAGCTTCAGACGGCTTTTCAGACAACCTGGGCATCTCGTTTTCTCCGCCGGGCGAGGACGAAGGAGCGGCGGCGCTTTTCCGATTTGCGGTCGATCCGCGACCAGAAGGCGACAAAGTAGTCGAGCGCCGAAACCAGGGAAAGCAGAACCATGAACCAGATGGCAAGCCAGGCGATCCAGTACACTGGGAAGATGTAAATGCCGTATACCGGCCACTCGTGCCAGCGCCTCGCCAAAATCACGGCTACCACCGAAATAATCTGGACCAGCATCTTGAACTTGCCCAGTTCGCTTGCCTGGATCGTGAACCCTTCGGAAGCGGCAATCGAGCGCAGTCCGCTCACCAGAAATTCCCGCCCAATGATGACCACCGCCATCCAGGCCGGCACCAGCGCGGGATTGAACTGCACCAGCGCGATGAACGCGGCCGCGATCAGCAACTTGTCGGCCAGCGGATCGAGCAGCATTCCCATGGTCGTGATCTGCCCGCGCCGGCGCGCGAGATACCCGTCAATTCCGTCGGTGATCGACGCCAGGATGAAAACGACCGAGGCGAGGATTTCCCGTTGCCCGGTCTGCTCGAGCGAGAAGCGCGGGGTGCAAAGAATCCAGATGAGCAGCGGAATCGCGGCGATACGGGTGAGCGTGATGTAGTTGGGAAGATTCACGCGATGACTGAGCCTGGGCCGCGGCTGCGGTAATGTGATTATCCTCTACATCGGAGGCCAAGGCAACGAAGGAACGCGATTGAATCAATCGCCTCTCATCGGTGCGCTTCCTTATACCCGGCAGCCTTCGCTTCGGATTCGGTCATGAACTTGCCCGCCTTGGTCTTGCCATACCAGCGCCCGCCCTTGTGATAGACGCCACTTTCGGTATTGACCCAGACCTTTCCGCTGGCCTGGGCGGCGGCAATCTCTTGGCTCGAAGCGCCGCCACCGGCCTTCGCCGCCGTCTTGGGCGCAGCCGTGTTGCTTGCGGAAGCTGGTGCCGCTGAAGCCGCCTGGGTTGTGCTGGGCGGCCCAGCGGGAGCCGCAGGGTTCGCCGCGGCGGCGGGCGCAGCCGCGCTCGCCTGCGCCTTCGCTAAGGCAGGCGCAACGGCAACCGTGAACATAAGGCAGCAAACGATCATCCACAGAGTGAGTTTGTTATGGGAGTAATTCATATTTCCTCGCTAGATGAAGAGTCATCGAGCCCACTTTCTTTACGAACCGGACTATGCGGGGCTTCCTGCTGGAAGCTCCGGAAAACAGCCTAGGCATAAATTCCGCGCTGCCGGATCGTGTACGCCACCCGGTCGATCGCCAGCATATACGCGGCGATCCGGTTGTTCACGCCATGCGTTTCCGAATACCGGACAACATCGTCGAACGCCGTAATCATCATGTCTTCCAGATGCTCGTTGACCACCGATTCCTTCCAGAAGTAGCCCTGCCGGTCCTGCACCCACTCGAAGTACGAAGTAGTGACCCCGCCAGCGTTCGCCAGAATGTCGGGAATTACAAACACTTTCTTCTCGGCGAGGATATCGTCGGCTGCGGCCGTCGTGGGCCCATTCGCGCCCTCAGCCAACACCTTACATTTCACCCGGTCGGCGTTTTGGCTGGTGATCACGTTTTCCGTCGCCGCCGGAACCAGAATGTCGCAATCGGCCAGCAACAGCTCCGCCGGATCGTGCGCCTCCGCTCCCGTGAACCCGTGAATGCTGCCATTGCGCTGGCGGAATTCCCACAGCGCCTCCATGTCGATCCCGTCTTTCTTGTACAGTCCGCCGCCCACCTCGACGATGCCGATGACTTTATATCCGGCTTCCGCCATCAGCCGCGCCGCGTTCGAACCCACGTTGCCGAAGCCCTGCACAATGACGCGCGTCGTCTCGCGATTCAGCCGCAGCTTCTTAATCGCCTGTTCGCAGACGATCAGCACTCCGCGCCCCGTGGCTTCGCGCCGCCCACGCGATCCTCCAATATTGATCGGCTTGCCGGTGACGACGGCGGTGACCGTCTGGCGCGCGTGCATGGAATACGTGTCCATGATCCACGCCATCGTCTGTTCGTTCGTGTTCACGTCGGGCGCCGGGACGTCCTTCTCCGGCCCTATGAAGTCGAACAGCTCGGCGGTGTAGCGCCGCGTCATGCGCTCCAACTCTCCCTGCGACATTTTGTGCGGATCGCAGATGATCCCGCCCTTCGCACCGCCGAAGGGAATATTCACCACCGCGCACTTCCATGTCATCCAGCTCGCCAGCGCGCGCACTTCGTCCAGGTTCACGTCCGGCCCGTAGCGCAGTCCGCCCTTCGCCGGGCCGCGCGCAATCGAGTGCTGCACCCGGTATCCGGTGAACACTTCCACCCGCCCGTCGTCCATCTGCACCGGGATGTGCACGATAATTTCGCGGCTCGGGGTCTGCAGGACCTTCCACAGTCCTTCATCGAGATTCAGTTTGTGCGCAGCCAGGTTGAAGCGGGCGGCTTGCGCCTGCCAAGGATTAGTTTCCTGCTCAAGGTCCACAGTATTCATAAATATCTCCGTAGAATTGCGCCTGCGATTGTGATTGCGATCGACCGCCCAAGTCCGACAAGCTTCGCAAAGTATATTGCCCGCGCCGCAGCCTAGGCAAGCGACCGTACGATGAATGTCCGAGATGGGCGCAACGATCGGCTTTCTGGAGACGGAGAGCCGGGATCAAGCCGTGCTGCAGGCGGTCGAAGCCGAAGTCCCACGGTCCTTAGCCGCTGCGGTCAGACTGCGGCGGGGGAGCCTGGAGAATATCAAACCCATCTCACCCATCTCACCATGGTCTGCGGGATGGCTGGTCTTATCGCCCGTTTTCATCAACGATCGATAAACAGTAAGCGACGAGGAAGGACTTTTTCCAGCTACTGCAGTTTCGCATACTCTGCCTTGGCCTCTTTCAAGATGGGGATATCGGGGTCGGCATCTTTCCAGAGCGTGAGGAAATCTTTGTAGGCGGCGAGCGCCCGGACGCGGGCGGCATCGGCGTCTGCTCCCTGCCCCTGTCCTTGAAAAGTTCTCGCCTGCAAGGCATTGGCACGAGCCACGCCCAGATGCGCCAACGCTCCCGTCCAGCAGTTCCAGACGATCCCGCTGTGGTCGAGGATCTTCTGAAACTCCGCGGCAGCAGCATTGCCCTGTCCGGCTGCCAAGTATGCCTCTCCGCGCACATAGACGTGATAAAGGCAGGACATATTGTTGACGAACGCAATTTGCCCCAACTCAACGGGTGAAACAGCTTGCAGGGCGTTCAGGGCGGAAGCCGGGTTCTTTCTATCCAGCGCCAATTGCGCCCGAATCGCGGGCAGCCAAAGCGACTGCATTTGCGTGTCCAGCGGGAAGCGTTTTCCTAAGTCTTGGGCCAAGGACTCGGCCCGCGCCGTATCGCCAGCCATGGCAAAGGCAAGCGCGGTTTCGACCTCAACACCCTGACTCGTGGGAACCAGCTTCAACGCCTCTGCCGCCGATTGCCGGGCTTCCGCAGGATTGCCGTAAGCAGCTTGTTCGAGAGCGGCATTCGCCTGCCATATCGCCCCGTTTTCCTTGCTGTCCGCCCGGATGGCGGAGTCCACAGAGCGCTTGACCAGTTCCCGCGCCTTGCCCAGATGACCGCCATAAGCCTCGGTATCGGATGCGAGCGCAGTTCCAAAGTTCTCTTCGGGCTTGTTCGCAAACCACTGTTGCTGTTCCGCCATCGCCGCAGAATCCACCCCGATAAAGGCAAGAGCATAGAGAACAATGTGGAACTGGAAAGCATCTATTTTTCGTGTCTGCGCCTCGTGGATGATCTGCCGTGCCTCGTCAAAGCGCTGCATGGCAAGGGTATAGTTGGCGAGATTTCCGTAAGCATATACCTTATCAGGTGCCAGTTGTAGGGCTTGCCTCGAAATCTCCGCAGCCTTCTCATATTGCCCCTGTGAGCCGTACACAAGGCACAGCTCGCTGTAGCCCGCGGCGTCCCGCGGGTAGCTCGCGATCGTCTCTTGATGCGTCTGGGCTGCTTTATCCAGTTCCCCGGTTACATTCGCATAATATTCGGCAGCGATCGTCAGTTTTTCCGACTCGCTGGCATGTTCCCGCAACTGGAATGCCTTGGTGTAGTATTCGCTGGCTCGCCCGAGCTCGCCGAGATTTTCATAATTGCTGCCTAATGTCCTGTACCCCGTGGCAAAATCCGGATCAAGTTCGATGGCACGCTGAAGGTGAGATATGGCTATGCCGATGGAGCCTTTCTCGTCTGCGGCATTCCCGGCAAGACTGTACTCTTTCAGAGCTTCGAGCGAAGACGTGGTGGCCTGCGCGAGCGGCACATCAAACTTCCGCACCGTCGCGAGCGACTCGCCTAGTTCACCGCGCAGCTTGGACGCCACCTCGCCCAGCGCGTCCAGCACTTTCTCCTTGGACGCCGCCGTCACCTGTTCCTGCGCCAGCGTGTCTCCGCTCTGGCAGTTCACCGCCTTCAACCCCAGCACATATTCGCTGCCCAGACTACCAATTGTTCCCGCAATGTAGGCTTTGCTTCCCGCCCGCTGGCAAAGCTCGCGGGTCACTGCGGGCGTGAGTTTCGTGTCCGCAGGACGGGTCATCAGTTTCAAGGTCTCCGCGACTTGCTGATCGGAGAGCACACTTAAGAAAGGCGATTGCCGCAGGGAGATGCTGAGCGCCGTCTTGAGGGTGTCGTCGAAGATTGCATCGCCCGTGCTGTTGGCAAAATCGCCGAGAACGATAGTGTCCTTGTCGGTCAGGCGCTTGCTTTGCTGATGCGAACGATAGTAAAGCCCGCCGGCTACGAGCAACGCGACAATGACTCCGGCCGCGAGGTAGCTGCCGAGCTTCGCTCGGCCTGGACGGGCGAGGGCGCCCGTCCCCACACGAGCTGTCCCGACGCTATCGGTACCGCTCTCCGCAGACGCTGCATGCGATTCTGTATCTCGCTTTAGCCGTTGCAAATCACTTCGCATGTCGGCTGCGTGCTGATAGCGCAGGTTGCGGTCCTTCTCTAAAGCCTTGTTGATGATCTCTTCCAGCTTGGCCGGCACGTCGGGGTTCAGCCGGACAGCAGGAGCAGGCGCGCGGTTCAGGATCGAATCGAAAATCGTTGCCGTACTGTCCCCGCGGAACGGCAATTGCCCGGTCGCCATCTCATAGAGGACGGCTCCAAACGAGAACAGATCGCTGCGGGCATCCAGTTCTTTCGCCCGCGCCTGCTCGGGCGACATATAGGCGACGGTGCCCAGGGTGGAACCAGGACTGGTCAGATGCTCAGCGTCCTCCGAAATCGTCTGCGTGTTCAGAGACGCGATGTTGCTCGAAGAACTGGCTGCCGGACTGACCTTCGCCAAGCCAAAGTCGAGAATCTTGGCGTGGCCGCGCTTGGTGACAAAGATGTTTGCCGGCTTGATGTCTCGGTGAACGATGCCTTCCGCGTGGGCGGCGTCGAGTGCGTCGGCGATCTCGATGGCGAGCGACAGAATCAGTTCGGTTTCCAGCGGACGCCCGGCAATGCGCTGCTTGAGCGTTGCGCCCTCCAGATATTCCATGACGATGAAGGGCTGCCCATCCTGCTGCCCGATTTCGTGAATCGTGCAGATATTGGGATGATTAAGGGCAGACGCGGCTTGGGCTTCGCGTTGAAAGCGAGCCAAGGTTTGCGGGTCCTTGGCTACTTCTTCGGGCAGAAACTTCAGCGCGACAAATCGGTGGAGGGTTACGTCCTCGGCCTTGTAAACCACGCCCATGCCTCCGCCGCCGAGCTTCTCGATAATGCGGTAGTGCGAGATGGTATGGCCGATCACTCGCGCACAATCTTACGAGGCTGAGATATGCACGTCAATGAGACCCATGAAGTTGCCAACGGCTCCACAAGATGGTTGCCGAAGCACCGCCATTGCGTTCCTTTGCTGGATCGTGAGAGCGGGTTTGACTCTTAAGACCTTGCCTCTTCTTGACAGCCTCGCCGCGAATTGCCATGCTTACAGGCGATTCACGACCATCTTTGGAACTCTGGAACTTTGAAACCTTTCATATAGAGGAGATTCGATGTCCGAGACGCAGCCGGAAGAAAACGATAAGCGGGCCACCCGGCGGTTCGCGCTTCGTCTGCCCGTAAGCGTCCGCTACGGCGAGAATGAGCGGGAGCACGAGGCGCAGACCCGCGACGTCAGCGCACGTGGCATCTGCTTCTTCATCGATTCGGGCGTTCAGGCCGGCTCGGCGATTGATTTCACGCTGACCCTGCCGCCCGAGATCACGCTGTCGGAAAGCATCCGCGTGCGCTGCAAGGGCCGCGTGGTGCGGGTCGAAGGCGGCAGTTCGGCAAGCAAGATCGCGGTTGCGGCCGTCATCGACGAATACGAGTTCCTCGCCGACTCGCCGTAGGCCGCGCGAATTTTCCATGCAACTTTTTTCACGGACCTCCGGGTGGTATGTTGGCTGTAACACTCGAGTGCTTCCGTGAAAAATTTCCCGCCGAATCTTGTGTTCCGGCAACCACGATCTCGCCACGCTTTGCGGGCGGATTGGTGCGCAAATTTGCGGGACAATTTGCGGGTCGCGATTGCGGTGGGAATGCTCTTCGCAGGAGCGCCGCGGCTCTTTTCGCAAACGCCGGTTCAGATAGCGGCCAAGCCCGCTCCGAAGTCCGGCGCTTCTTCTGCCGCGAGCAAGGTTGCGGCGATCAAGAGTTTCCGGATCGTGCAGGAAAAGGATGGCCCGGCAGTTGAAATTCTTTCGACCAAGCCGCTCGTTCCTTCCATCCAGGCAATCACCGACCCCGATCGCCTGGTGATCGATCTGCCGAACGCGCGGTTGGCAACGCACCACAAGCGGATCAGCGTGCAAGCGGACCAGATCGGCAATATTCGCGCCGACCAGTTTCAACAGAATCCGCCGGTAGCGCGCGTGGTCGTCGATCTGCTCGTACCGCGCACCTACACCTGGGACGCCGCGGGAAACCGCCTGGTCGTACATCTTGGAAAGGACCCTGGCCAGACGAGGAGTTCGCCGTTTGAACCTCCAACGGTTCCCAGCCTCATGCCCGCGCCGCAACCGGTCGTCTCGGAGGTGCGCGCGGCCGGCCCGCTGGCGCTGGCGGAAGCGAACGGGGGCGCGGGTTCTGCGATTACGGCCGGGCCCGATACTGCGGTCCTCCGCCTGTCGAGTGGCGGCGAGGTGCATGTTTGCCCGGGAACGACCGTGTCGGTCACTCCGTCCGGGAACCGGCACAATTTGATGCTCAGCATGAACACGGGCGCGCTCGAAGCCCACTTCGCTCTCGACGCTTCTTCGGATTCCGTGATGACGCCGGACTTCCGCATCCTTCTGGTGGGGCCGGGGGAATTTCACTATGCCATCAGCGCCGACCATCAGGGCAATACCTGCGTGCGCGCGCTGCCTGGCAACACCGCGTCGGCGATTGTTACCGAACTGCTCGGCGATCGCACTTATCAGGTCAAGGCGACCGACCAGCTCATGTTTCATTCCGGACAGCTCGATCGTGTGGATATGGCGGTGCCGTTAGAGTGCGGATGTCCGCCGCCGCGTACGGCTCCGCTGCGGGCAACGAACACTCCGCCCACCGAGAACCAGGCACAAGCCGGAGCGCTGCCGCCCTTGAACCGAAACCCGGCGCCGGTTGCGAAGACGGTCCACGCTGAAAGTACGCCCGCGACTGCCCGAGCGGCGTCTCCACTTGACGCTGCCGTCGCGCCAAACGAACTGCACGTGCAGATAGATGCGCCGTTCGTGTTCCACGCAACCGGCCCCCCGCCTGCGCCGGTCGAGGATGTGAGTGCACTGCCGCTCGATTCGAGGCCCCCGGCAGCGCCGGCGTTGGCCGCTCCGCTTCCGCCGCCCGCGAAGCAACGAGCGCTGCTAGCGGACCGTGACACGGCATCGGCGCATCCCGAACCGGTGCGCGGTTTTTTCAGAAAAATCGGCCGGTTTTTTGCCGGGATGTTCCACTGACCTCAAAACTCTTGGAACGGCTGAATTACACGGCAGCGTTCGATTGCGCAAGATCCGCCGTATGCTGCGCGCATTGTTCCAGGATGATGGGCACCTCAAACAGCGCTCGATTGGAGTACTCGCTGGCCTTCTGGTGGAATTCACTGAAAGTCGCAGCCTCGAGTAAGCGATGAACGGCCGGCGCAATCCTCTTGAAGCTCGGCACGACGATCCCGTAACCGTTCTCCGTTACCCATTCCGCGTTGTAACGTTCTTGCGGCAGCGTTCTGGAATTGCATTCCACGATGACGGGCAGGTGGAATTGCAGCGCCTCGCTGATCGAGCCCGGGCCCGGTTTCCCGATAAAGAAGTCGGACAACGCCATGTAGTATTCGACGTTCTGAGCGAATCCGACGACGACGATCGGCCTGCTCGTCCGCAGCTTTTTCAGTTCAGCGGAGAGCTTCTGGTTGTGCCCGCAGATGAGGATTAACTGGACGCCGCTCGCCGCTTCATTGAGTTTCCGGGCGATGTCGACCATCACCTGCGAGCCATGGCCTCCAAACAAAACGATGCCGGTTGGGCAATCGGGTTCCAGCCCAAGCCGTTGCCGTTCAGCGACACGATCGATGCGGGCCTTTTCGTAGAACCTCGGTTTCAAAATCATCCCCGATGTCTGAAAGATATGATCGGCGGCATGGCCAATGTCTAAGGCCTGTTGCCGAGCGCGTTTCGTACCGGCGACGATATATTCCGACTCGCGCTCAATCCAGAAGTGTGGCGGGTAATCCGCCAAATCTGTGATCAGCGTTACGAAAGGAGTTTTAGCGCCGCCAGTCATTGCTCCAGCCGGCCTCAGGCTCTCGGCGATCTCGCGATTGAAGTGCGGAATTACGGAGAGCGCCAGGTCCGCTGGATGCTCGGCCCAGTAAGCGCGGAGCGCCTTCACAATCGGAGTGTGGTAGAGACGAATGGTTCCCTGTAGAACGGCCAGCAGTTGCGGCGTGAAGCGCGTCCAGCCTTTGCGCAGAATCAGATTGTAGGCGTCCTGAATGCGCAGGCCCGTTGAGCGACGAATCAAGTCGAGGGGATCGAGCAATTCCTGAATATCGAGCAGACTGACACCCCAAGGATCATCTTGCCCCGAGAGAGTGGCTTTGAGAGCGTCGGCCGCATTGCGATGTCCGCCGCCGGCGTGGTGGAAAACGATGGTCAGTTTGCGCAAGAGTCACCGAACCTGCGTCGAGGTGTAGGCGTCAACGGCCAACGCCCTCGTACTCGCCCTCTTCGAGCAGTTCCGCTTCGCCGCCAAAATCGGCAGGCTCGAAATCGCTTCGCTCTTCGCCGGAATGAAGATCGTTAGGCTCCTCAACGAATTCATGGATCTGCACTCCCTCCTCGCCAATGGTGATATACGTAGGCTGCGCGTCAACCCAGGCTCCGCAATTGAAGTAGTCGATTCCGCGGTCGTGTTTGTGCATGGCGGCATGGGTGTGGCCGCAGAAAATTCGCGCCGCCTGATGGTGGCGCGCGTGGGCCAACGCTCCATCTGCGACCTTTGGCGATAAGCGCAGCCAGCGCGTGCCGAGCCGGTCGAGAAAACGCGTCACGGTCTTGTTTTTCGAATCCCACTTCTGCAATTGCAGGTAGAGCAGCGTCCCAATCAAATAGCCGACGCGCACATTGCTCACCACGAAGCCGTCGAACTGGTGGCCATGTACGGCGATGTGGCGCAGCCCTCGATATTGCCATTGATATTCCTGGTACACGCGCACACCCACTAGATGCGACATGATTGGGGCCAGCCCGTGGTCGTGATTGCCTTCCACCCACACCACTTCCACGTTGCGCTTGGGATTCGAGAGTTTGCGAATGTAGCCGAGAAACTTCCAGTGCTCTTTTTTCAGGCGTCCGAAATTGAGGTCGGCGAAAATGTCGCCGAGCAGAATGAGGCGGCGATATTGGCATTTCTGGAGCACGCACAACGCCTCGCGCGCGCGGCTCATGTCCGCGCCCAGGTGCAGATCCGAGAGGATCAGCGTGTCACAGATCTTCGGAGCTAGAACCTCGGTGGCCACAGCTTCAATTGTGGCCGAGGAGTGTTACAAGGTGATGAATTGGGAACCGGCTGAGAGCCAGAGGTAACCCGCCAGTAACTGCCTGAAAAACCGGAGTACTACCGCAGATGGCCTGCGCTGTGCGGCTTTACGTTCAATGCGCTCTTTGGCTAAGCGCGCTCAATGCGCCGGAGGAACGTATTCGGCGGGACGCGCCGCTCCCTCGCCGAAGAAAAACTGCTCCATCTGCTGCACAATGACTTCCTGGTCCTGCTTGCGCGCCGGGTTCAGGCGATATTCGTTGAGCAGCATTTTGCAGTGTTCCATCCACTGGCCCCAGGCCTGTTGCGAGACCTGCTCGTAAATCTTTTTTCCCAAGTCGCCGTCGAACGGAGGCTCGGCGAGCCCAGGTAATTCCTGTTTCAATCGGGCGCAGAATACTTTTCGATCTGGCATAAATTTCTTCTGAAATTATCGCACAGGCGCCGCGTCTCGATCCGCCGCCGCGGGGCACGTTTTGCCAGAAAAGTGAAATTTCGCCTGGCGCGTCCCGACGAGTCGATGCACGCCGCTCACCAAAATCTCTCGCTGCCTTAATATTTTCATTGACAAATTACATACAAGTGGCAATATCTTGTGGTAGGACAGCTACTCATACCAGAAGTTGAGTAGCTTGGGCATCAAGGTGCCCGATCGAGAACCTTGGGAGAAAAAATCGTTCAACGGAGGAAATACTTCATGGCAACCAAAAAGAAAGCCGCCAAGAAAAAGAAACACTAAGCGGGCAGCTGTAGGTTCAGAAGTTCCCCAAGGCCTCTCAGGAGAAGCACCTCTTGAGGGGCTTTAACATTTGTAGTAACCGGGCAGATGCGCGACCGGCGAATTCGCGCAGCGATTGATACGATCAAAGCACCGTGCCTCTTTTCCAACGTCCGCCCCAAATTCCGCCTGAAGCTGCCGCGCACCGCACGAATTCGTCGCGCCGCATGGGCTTGTGGCTTTTTGCGGCATTCCAGTTCTTTTATTTGCTGACTTCGACGGGGCGGGTGCGCACGCCCGACGAGTACAACACTCTCTACACGACCGAAAGTCTGGTGCTGCGCGGGTCCACGGCGGTCCCACAGGCAGTGCAACTCGACAATTTTTACGGCAGGCTCGATCTGCGGGGCCAGCCACGGGCGGCGTATCCGCCGGGCCAGGCATTGCTGTGCGCTCCCTTCTATGCCCTGGGGCGGTATCTGCTGGCGCGATTACCGGGCGTGCCCGCCGACGACACGGATTTGGTCGTGTCATGCGCTTCCTGCTGGAGCAGCGCGACCTTTTCGGCCCTGACGGTGGCGTTCTTTTTTCTGTTGCTGGTTCGAATCGGGATCGCGGCGCGCGCGGCGCTGTTCGCCGCGGTGATGGCCGGCTTGGGCACTCCGATCTTCGCTTATTCCGGCTGGCTATTCTCGGAGCCATTGTCGGCTGCGGTTTTTGTGGGAGTGGCGCTGCTGCTGTTCGGCGGGGACAGGGGCGCACGGATTCCGTTGCGGGCGGCAGCGCTGGCGGGGCTGATTCTGGGGCTGGCGACGATGGTACGGCCGACCAACGCGCTGACGATTCCGGTTTTTGCCGTGGCCGTCCTGGCGCGTGATGGCAAGCCCGCGCTGCGCTCCGCTTTTGCTTTATGCGCGGCGGCGGCGAGCGGGGTGGCGGGCCTGCTTGCCCACAATATGCTGTTGTTTGGCGGGCCGTTTGAGTTTGGGTATCCAGCGGCAGCGGAAGCCGCCAAGCGCCTGAACACTTTCGACACGCCGCTGGCGAAGGGCCTTTACGGATTTCTGTTGTCTCCGGGCAAGTCGGTATTCATTTTCGCGCCTCCGGTGGCGCTGGCGCTGGCTGGACTGCGGCGCCTTTGGAAACTGGAGCGGGGAGCGGCCACGGTGGCCGTATTGCTGCCGTTGACGTATCTCTTCTTCTTTGCCCGCTACACGCAGTGGGAAGGTGGGTACTGCGTGGGGCCGAGGTATCTGGTCCCGCCGGTCATGCTGCTCTCTCTGGGATTAGGACCCATGCTCGCCAACGCGGCGCCATGGAGCGCAGCGAAAGGAATCGCTGCCGGAGTGCGAATAATTGCCGTGCTCTTGCTGGTTCTCGGAGCGTTGGTGCAGTGTCTCTCGCTGGCGACGAGCTTCATGGAAGACCAAGTTCCGCGCGGGCATGACGTTGGACGATACTACGACGCCAACTGGACCTACCGCCTGAGCTACTCGCTGAGCGGGCAGATCCATCTGTTGTGGAAGTACTTGGGAAGCGGCGAACCGGCGCGGCTGGGGCTGGGATGGGACCGCTGGTTCGTGTTCCTGCACAAAGGCGGAGTTTCCGCGGCGACGCTAGCCGTTCTCGGGCTGGGCATGGCTGCCGGGCTTGGGATCAGCCTAGCCGGGCTGGGGAGAAGCGTTCGATCGGTAAGCTAGCATTCCACCTCGACGACGCGCCGCCACGTTTCTGCGGAACGAGGAAAAGGCCATGGCGCGACCCATCGGTACTGCTTCCGTACACGTGCCGGGCACTTTGGGGGGTTGTCCCGCGGCGCGGCTCGTGCTAGAAACGCGTATAGGAATACGGAAGCGGTCGCCATGAGCGTGCGCAAAAAGACGTCGAAGAGACCGGCCCGCAACGCCGAGGTCATTATTCCGGACAAGCTGTATTTCCGGATCGGAGAAGTCGCGAGCTTGTGCCGTTTGCCGGCCTACGTGCTGCGGTTTTGGGAAACCGAGTTTCCGCAGCTCAAGCCGGTCAAGAGCAGCACGGGACAGCGCATGTACCGCAAGCGCGACGTGGAATCGGTGGTGCGGATCAAGAGGCTGCTCTATGAAGACGGCTTCACGATTGCGGGCGCGCGGGTACAATTACGCGAGGAGAGCAAGCCCGAAAAGAGCCAGGCCGCGCTTCCGTTTGCGGTCACTCCAGCGGTGAACGTGGCGCACATGCGGAATGAACTACAGCAGATCCTGCACATCCTCTCGGCCCATCGCTAGCGCATTTCTCCGGGTGGGCAGGAGGATGGAGCCGAGATGCGCTCGCTGCGGACGGGTCAGAGACCCGTCACCACACAATCCCACTCCACATGCCCTCTCCACATGAGTCGTTAAGCAGCGCGCTCAGTCGGCGGAGCTGCGATGGATGCTGTGCACCTCATTGAGCAAATGGACGCGCGGCGGGCCTTTGACGCCAGCGTTCGCCATTTTGGCCTTGAGTTCTTCGGAAGCGACGAAAATGCGCGCCTTTTCCAGGCTCTCCCATTCAAAGAAAAGGGTGAGGTCGTTGACGTTTCCGGCGCTGTGGTAAATGTGGCAGGCAAGCTCGCCGTGTTTGTGCCTCCAGTCGAAGGCGGCATCGAACGCCGCTTTCCAAGCCAGGTAGTCGGCAACTTCGTGGTGGATGAGGACGTGGATCATAGGGCGGGAACACTCCTTTCACTCTCAAAACGTTGCCCGAAACGCAGGAGAAATGCAAGGGCAGGGATCACAGAGGGATGGGCGGAGGCATCCGGCCCCCCTTGGCCCGAGTAGCGCTGGAGTACTGAATTGTCGTAACGCTCCTCTATCCGGTTAATGAGTGTAATGGGGTTTATCGCCAACCGGGACGGCGCTAGACCATGCACAGTTGCAAACGTAAGCGGCCCTAGCGCGTCTTGGGTTTTTTCTTCATAATCCGGGGTATGGCTCTCGTCGTCTTCCTTCGCGGCGTTAATGTTGGCGGACACCGAACCTTTCGCCCCAGCGTCCTCGCGCGGGAACTGAGCGAATACGATGTCGTGAACGTAGGCGCGGCGGGAACCTTTATCGTCTGCAAGCCAAAGTCGCGAGCAAAATTTCGGGCGGCTCTGCTTCCCAAGCTGCCATTCGGAGCGGACGTGATGTTATGCGACGGGCGCGACCTTCTGCGCCTGGAAACGGCGAATCCGTTCGGGACTCAGCCCTCCCCGCCGGATGTTGTTCGTTTCGTGAGCATCCTCTCGAAGGCGGGCGCCGTCCGCGCATCGCTGCCAGTTTCGTTTCCCTCCGATGGCCAGTGGTTGGTGCGGGTGATGGCGTCCGAAGGCCAGTTCGTGTTTGGCATGTACCGGCGCCACATGAAGACCATCGGCTACCTCGGCCAGATCGACAAGCTCTACGGCGCGCCCGCCACGACACGGAACTGGAACACGATCGCTGCCATCCTGCGAATCTTGAAGGGCCACAGCAACCCGCGGTAACCGGCAACGGCGCTCTCCCGCGTGGTTTTGAGTGAAATGGGGATGTTACCACAATAACGCGATATTGCGGCAGATGGGCGCGGTAGAATGAGGGTGGTATGAGCGCCGTTTCAGCGAATTCCACAGCCGCAAGCCCCGCGCTTATCGCGACGGTCATTGTCAGTGTCTTGGCGGTCTGCGCGTTCTTCGGTTGGGGTGCGTGGCGAGTATGCCAGTCTGCGGATCGTGCCGAGCGAGACCCGCGATATAGACGGCGACTACTTCTTCGCGGGGCACTAGTCTATGCTCTATGTGCAGCTTATGGCATAGAAGAAGTCATCTCTGGGAACGCCCCGGTACAGAGCCTCTTTGGTCTAATTGTCCCCGCATTTTTAATCTGGCTCTACATCAAACAAGCAAATCGCGTGAAGCTCCCTCCTGCCTAAAGCAAACATTGTTGAACAAAACAGGCAATTACACTCATTGAGAACCCACGGGCGTACCTTTGGAATTGACCGGTCTATGTGGACAGGCAGGTGGAAGTGGCCTGACACGGCCTGCGGTCGTCTGTGCGGCCCGTCACCACGCGGATCGGTGAAGCAGGCGTCCGGCGGGCGTCCGACTTATTCCTGAGTAAATGGTCGGGACGGCGAGATTTGAACTCGCGACCCCTTGCACCCCAAGCAAGTGCGCTACCAGGCTGCGCTACGTCCCGATGAAACCGCTGCCGAGGATGGCAGCGTGGGGTTCGACTTTCAAATTCTACACCAGAGGGCGGCCACGGGCGAGGGCCTGTCCTGAGCCTGCCGATCACGACCTCACGACGAAGGCGCGGTGGGGGTTGCTCCCTCTGTCACAAACGGAGGGTGATGAGCATCACTTCGCGGAGAGGGCAGCGGCGGCAAGATGATCGCCAGGGGACTCCGATTGAGCTTTCGCCGGCGATACGAGACGGCGCGGAGCCAGGCTCGGCGGGGCGGACAAAGGCGTCCGGCCCACACAAGGTTGGGAGGTATCTCTTGGCGGTTTTAGTGGTGGGAGGAGCGGGGTACATTGGCAGCCACACGGCGCGGGCGCTGAGGGGGGCGGGCTATGATGTCGTGATTTACGACAATCTCTCGACCGGGTTTCGACGCCTGGCGCAGGGTTTCGAGTTGGTGGAGGGCGACATCGCCGACGAAGGGCGGCTGCAGCCGGTGCTGGCGGACATGGACGCGGTGGTGCACTTTGCCGCCCACGCTTACGTTGGTGAATCGATGGCGGACCCGCGCAAATATTTCCGCAACAACGTGGTTGGGGGGCTGAGCCTGCTGAACTGCGTGCTGGAGGCAGGTATCCGGCGCTTCGTGTTTTCCTCGAGCTGCGCCGTGTATGGTCGAGCCCGGCGGCAACCGATCCCGGAGGCGACGGTGCGCGAGCCGTTGAATCCCTATGGCGCATCGAAGCTTTTTTTTGAAAACGCGCTGGAGGCTTACGGGCGGGCTTACGGATTGCGCTCGGTAAGCCTGCGCTATTTCAACGCGGCGGGAGCGGATGAAAGCGGCGAGATAGGGGAGATGCACCATCCGGAAACTCACCTGATTCCGCTGGCGCTGGCCGCCACAACCGCGAACGGACCGGTGCTGCAAATCCACGGGGGCGACTATCTGACTGGGGGTGGGACCTGCGTTCGGGATTACATCCACGTCAACGATCTGGCGGATGCGCATGTGAGAGCGTTGCAGTACCTGGAGGGTGGCGGCGGGGGAAAAGGGGACAGCTCGCTGGCACTGAATCTGGGAACAGGCTGGGGACAGTCCGTTCTGGAAATCATCGAAGCCACGGAAAGCGTTACTGGGCGGCGGGTGCGGCGGAAGATGGGACCGCGGCGGCCGGGCGACGCTCCAGTGCTGGTGGCCGATTCGGAGAGCGCTGAAAGAGTGCTGGGATGGAAGGCCAAACGCAAGCTCCCTGAGATTATATCGAGCGCCTGGATGTGGATGGAAAAATCCGCAATAGGCAATCTGTAACTTGAAAAGCGGCCAATTACTAATTACAAATTTGCTTCCAGTGCCTGCCGTATGCGCTCCCAAGTCACGTCGAGCGCCTCGGGCAGCACTCTGGTTTCGGCGATGACGCTGGCGAAGTTGGCGTCGGCGATCCAGCGCGGCAGAACGTGCATGTGAATGTGTCCGGCAACGCCGGCGCCGGCGGCTTGTCCGATGTTCATGCCGACGTTAATGCCATCGGGGCGATAGAGAGAGCGCAGGACCGCCTCCATGCGCTGGGTGAGGAGCATCATCTCCTGGGCGGCATCGGTGGGCAGTTTTTGTAATTCGTCCAAGTGCGCGTAGGGCACGATCATGACGTGGCCATTTGTATATGGATAAGTATTGAGAATGACGTAGCAATGGTGGCCGCGGTGGACGATGCGGGCTGGTTGGTCGCCTTCCTTGGGAGCGTCGCAGAAGATGCAGCCGGGCTGCCGATCGGCGCCGGTGACATAGGCGTAACGCCATGGAGTCCAGAGATAATCCATGGGGCGAGGGTAGCAGAAACGGCGGGCGTGGGGCCAATGGGGTTTTTGGGCTGCGGTTTTTCGGCTGCCGTTTTTGCGAGGAGCGCGAAAACGTGCCGGCGAAAACGCTATAATGCCTTTCCAACTCTTTATCTGCCGGAGACACGCATGAGAATTCTGGTGGTCCTCGTTTTCGCCCTGTTGACGATCCCGTTTGGAGTGGCGCAGCAAAACCAGGCACAAGACACGACGCCGGAGAACGCGAAGCAGGCCGCGCCCAAGAAAGACAAAAAGCAAGCAGCGCAGGCAAGCTCGGCGACTCCAGACAAATCGGCGGAAAGCGGCAAGCCCGCCGAACCACCCAAGGCCAGCGCCAACGAAGCCACCGACAAGGAAGAACATTACGATGTGGCGGAAGTTGCGCCGGTGGTCACGCACCACCAGATCGCGCTGAAAGGCAAGACGCTGAGTTACACGGCGACGGCGGGGAGGCTTCCGCTGAACCGCGGCGACGGCAAGACGGAAGCGGAGATGTTTTTCGTCGCCTACACGCTCGACGGGCAGGATGCGGCAAAACGTCCGCTGACGTTCGCGTTCAACGGCGGACCGGGCTCGGCTTCGGTGTGGCTGCACATGGGCGCGCTCGGGCCGAAGCGCGTGGTGCTGCAGCCGAACGGGTTCATGCCGGCGGCGCCTTACCGCCTGGAAGACAATCCCGACACGCTGCTCGACCGGAGCGACATTGTGATGGTGGATGCCATGTCCACCGGGTATTCGCGGGCCGCGACCGCCGAACTCAGCAAGAAGTTTCTGGGCATGAAAGGCGACGTGCAAGCCTTCGGAGAGTTCATTCGCCTTTACATTTCACGGTACGACCGCTGGAGTTCTCCGCTGTTTCTGCTGGGGGAGAGCTACGGCACGACGCGGGCCGCCGGCATCGCCGGATATTTGGCCGATCATGGCATCGCATTCAACGGCGTGACACTGCTCTCGATGGCCGTGGATTACCAGACACTCGAAACGAACAAGTTGAACGACCTGCCTTACCTGCTGATGGTGCCCACGTTCAACATGATCGCCGGCTACCATCACAAGCTCTCCGCCGATCTGACGCAGGATGTGGCGAAAACGCGGGAGGAAGTCGTGCGCTGGGCGACCAACGATTACGAGCTCGCTCTCGGCAAGGGCGACGCTCTGACGCCGGAAGAACGCCGCAAGATTGTCGAGCAACTGTCGCGTTACATCGGGCTGCGCCCGGAAGTGATCGAAGCGCACAACCTGCGCATAGACGTTCCCACCTTCAGCCATGAACTCCTGCTGGACCGAAAATTGATCACCGGCCGCCTCGATGGCCGCTTCAGCAGCCCCAATCCCGACGAAGACCGCTTTTTCTACGATCCGACCGACGCCGCCATTCTTCCGCCTTACACATCGGCGTTCAATAACTACCTGCGCACCGAGCTGAACTACAAATCCGACATGCCGTATAAAGTTTCCGCCTACGACGACGGCAGCTTCCGCTGGGAGTGGGGCAGCGCCGTGGAAGGTTTTCCCAGCACGGCGGGCGGGTTGCGGTCGGCCATGATCAAGAATCCGTATATGAAGATCCTGGTGATGGAAGGCTACTACGACCTGGCCACGCCCTTTACCGCCGCTAACTGGACGATGGACCACCTCGACCTCGACGCGCAGTTTCGCCAGAATGTCTCGATCGCCACTTACCACGCGGGGCACATGGTATATCTTGATCGCGCCGAGCACGACAAGATGAAAAAAGACCTGGTCGAATTCATGGAGAAGTGCCTGCCGAAATAGCCGCCGCCGTTAACACGTTTTCTTTCGGTGCGCCGAAAAGCAGGTACTTAGCTTCGCTCAGGATGACAGATTCACTTGTGCCGCGAATTGCAAGACAGTTACGCCCGTCGAGTTTTGATCCCTAGCAGGCTGCTGAAAAATTGATGGATACGGTGTTTTTCTTGCCGTTTCTCATCGTGGGTGATGTCGAGCGAGTTGGTTTCCGGGTTTTCCGGGGCCTTTTGCTCTGCTCCATTCGCA
>JBEKQG010000043.1:0-21560 GCA_049519955.1 Terriglobales bacterium | reverse complement strand
GGTTGGCTTTGCGCTGCCCAGCGCCAACGTCGAGAAGCTGCGCCAGCATCTGGACCGGTACGCGCGCGCCCGGCTCACTCCCGCCGACTTCGAGCCGCAGCTAGAGTTCGATCGCGAACTGCCGCTCGAAGAGGTCACGCACGAACTTTACCAGGCGCTGGTTTTGCTCGAACCTTTTGGGATGGAAAACCGCGAGCCGGTTTTTGCCGCGCGCGGGGTGCGGCTGATGGCGCCTCCACAGGCAGTGAAAGACAAGCATGTGCGGCTGCGGGTGGGGACGGCTGGTGTGGGGACGGGGCTTCGCCCCGTCCCGGCGGGGCAAAGCCCCGCCGCCACACAATCTCCATCTTCATTCGGACGCGCTCACATCTCATTCAAGGCGATGGGCTGGGGATTGAAGGAACGCTGCGACCGTTTGCAGTTGCTGGCCGGAGACCGCCTCGACATCGCCTACTCGCTCGGCATGAACGACCATCCGGAATTCGGCGGGTTGGAACTGACACTGCGCGATGTGGTACGCGCGCCGTGAGTGTGCTTGTTTCCGCGGGCTGCTCCTGCCGTTTTGCATTTCTCTTTTGACAAGAAGCCAATTCATCTTTATAGTGCCGGGAATGAACGGGATCTTCTTTTGCAATAAGTGCGGCGCGCAGAACGCCGCCAACGCTCAGTTTTGTAGCCGCTGCGGAGCGGCCACAAATCCCACGCCCGGCGCTGGCCCGGCAGCGATGCCGCCATCAGCGAGCGTAGTCGTGCCCAACCCAGTGCCGCCCTACTCAGCCCCGCCGGTTGCGTATCAGGCGGTTGCGCCCGTGGCTGGGGCTGGCTATGGAGGATTTTGGATTCGAGTCGTCGCCTGCATTATCGACAGCATCATCTTGCGGATTGTAGTGGCTCCCGTGGGCATGATTTTCGGCGGTCTCGGGTTGGCGGGAGGAATGATGGGCGGCATTCCTCATCTTGGGCTTGGCCTTTTGGGCGGCGGCGTCACCATCATCGCGTTGCTTTTCGGTTCCTGGCTGTACGAGGCTTTCATGGAAAGCTCGTCGTACCAGGCGACGCTGGGCAAGATGATCTGCGGGCTGAAGGTCACCGATATCTACGGCAACCGGATCTCATTCGAGCGGGCGACGGGAAGACATTTTGCGAAATGGCTTTCCGGCATGGTCCTGGGCATCGGCTACATCATGGTGGGGTTCACGGAGCGCAAGCAGGGACTGCACGACCTGGTGGCCGGGACGCTGGTGCGGCGGGGATAGATCTCAGATCCCGGTTCTCGGTTCTCAGTGGAAAGACAATTTTGTTAACTTAGAACCGGGAACTGAGAACTGATCCGTGGCGCGTTACACTAGCCTCTAATGGCCCTTTCGATTTCACGGCTGCGCCGCTGGTTCGCCTTGGGCGCGATCCTCATGGTTGCGACCGTCGCGGGGATGTATTTCTATGCGCAAATACGTCTGCGCCGGGCCGTCCACGAGATTCCAGCGAAAATGGGACTCGATATTCAGCAGACAGCCGAGGGTTTTTCCATCTCCAAGTCGGCGGAAGGCCGCACTCTGTTCACGGTGAGCGCTTCCAAGGCGGTGCAGTTCAAAGAGGGTGGACGGGCGGAACTGCACAACGTCAAGATTGTCGTCTACGGCAAGGATGCCAGCCGCTTCGACCGGATTGCCGGAGACGACTTCGAGTACGATCCCGCGTCGGGCAATGTGAGCGCGAAGGGCACGGTGCTCATCGATTTGGAGGCGAACCCCGAGGGGCCGCGCCATGCGGACCAGACGCCTCCGGCGCAAACCAGAATCCCGATTCATCTGGAAACCAACGGCCTGGTCTTCAACCGGAATACTGGGGACGCGACGGCCACCGGGAAGGTCGTGTTTGAGACGCCACAGGCAACGGGTTCAGCCGTGGGGGTTACGTATGTGGCGAAGACGGGCACGATGAACTTGCTGTCGGAGGTCGCGGTGACGGTCAACCCGCCGCAGTCGGTCCAGGTGAATGCCGCTCGCGGCGTAATTACGAAGCAGCCCCGCCAGATTGTACTTACCGAGGCGCGCATGAGGCGGGAGGGGCAGCAATCGCAGTCCGATCTGGCGACGTTCTTCCTGCGGCAAGACAACACCGTGGACCGCATTCTGGCCGAGGGCGATGTGGAGAGCGAGCTTCGTGGCCGGGCGTTGTCCAAATCCAAATCCAGCTCGGCGCCGTCCAACCCGGAAACGCGCGTGCGTTCGGATCGCGCCGAGGTGTTTTTGACCGGCACGCGGAACCAGCTCACCACGGCCATTCTCAGCGGCAACGTGCATCTTGCCACCGGAGACGTTGCCAGCCGGGTCTCTACGGGAGATCAGGATCAGGGCGCGCAGCCCGCCGAGGCTTTCGCCGGACGCGTCACCCTGCACTTTGCCGGGCAGCAAATACTCAAGACGGTCCATGCCGAAGACGGAGTGCGGCTGTCGCAGAAGAACGTGCAGGGCGGGATGGGACCTATGGCGGCGTCAGCGCTTCCGTCGTCATTAGCGGCCTCGTCGGCCAAAGGAAGTGCGCAAGGTCAAGATATCGAGATGACCGCTCCCGTCATGGACTTCCTCGTGAAAGACGGACGTCTGCTTGATCGTGCGGAGACGAGTGGGCCACCGCAGATCGTGATCGCGCAGCCGGCCACGAACCAGAAAACGGTGGTTACGGCCGCCAAGTTCACCGCGAGATTCACCGAGGATAATCGTCTGGCCACGCTCCATGGAGAGCCGAACGCGAAGATTATCAGCAATAGGATCGGCGCACCGGGACAGGCCGACCGCGTATCGGCCAGCCAGATGCTGGACGTCGTCTTCCTGCCAGAGGGCGGCATCCAGTCGATTGGCCAGTCCGGTGGCGTTGCCTACGCCGATGGCACCATGAAGGCTTGGGCCGAGCGGGGAGAGTACACGACCGCCGATCAAATACTGGCGCTGACGGGGTCGCCCCGGGTGGTGGAGGGCGGCATGACGACAACGGCCCAGACGATTCGCATGAATCGAATCACGGGCGACGCCATCGCCGAAGGCAAGGTCAAGAGCACGTATTCGGATCTTAAGGCGCAACCGGATGGCGGCCTGCTCGCCTTCTCCGATCCCATCCACGTGACCAGCCGCAGGATGACGGCGCACCGCTCCCCGGCGGTCGCGGAGTATGTCGGCGATGCGCGCTTGTGGCAAGACGCGAACATTGTCGAGGCTCCGACGCTGAAATTCGATCATGACCACCGGTCGCTGTTTGCGCAGGGAGCTTTGACTCAACCCGTTTTGACGGTGTTGGTGCAGGTGGACAAGAATGGGACGGCGACGCCAGTCCGCATCATATCCGCACGCTTGAATTACGCGGATGCGGAGCGCAGGATCTTTCTCGATGGCGGAGTGACGGCCAAAGGCTCCGACACGACGATGACCGGACAGCAGATGACGATATTTCTGCTGCCGCGAAGCCAGGGGGCAGCAGCCGCGGTCCCGGGAACGCCTGGCCAAGTGGAGCGGATCGTGGCCGAGCACGGGGTTGTGGTCACGCAGCCGATGCGTCATGCGACCGGCGAGCGCCTGGTGTACACGTCCGCCGACGAGAGGTTCGTTATGAGCGGCGGAACTCCTAGCATTTTTGATGCCGAACGGGGCAAAATCACCGGCGATTCGTTGACTTTCTTTAGACACGATGATAGGGTGCTCGTAGAAGGCAGGGAAAATTCCCCGACCGTGACGAAAACGCAAGTGGCACGATAAATGCACACGCTGGCGACCGACGAAATTGGCAAATCCTATCGTGGCCGACGCGTAGTCAACGGCGTGAGCCTCCAGGTCCTGCAGGGCGAGGTCGTGGGTCTTCTGGGGCCGAATGGCGCTGGAAAGACCACTTCCTTTTATGCAATTGTTGGTCTGATTCCCCCCGACACAGGCAGGGTGTTATACGACGGTGAAGATATCACCAGCGTTCCCATGTACCTGCGGGCGCGCCAGTATGGCATCAGTTATCTTCCGCAGGAAGCTTCGGTATTCCGAAAACTGACGGTGGAAGAGAACATCCTGGCTGTGCTCGAAGTGCAGCCGATTTCCTGGCACGAGCGGCGGGAAAAGGCCGAGAAGCTGATTGACCAGCTTGGACTGGAGCATATCCGGCAGAATCGTGGGTATGCATTGTCGGGCGGGGAACGCCGGCGGGTGGAAATCGCCCGTTCGCTCTGCATCAGTCCTACCTTTATTCTGCTGGACGAGCCGTTTTCCGGTATTGACCCGATCGCCGTTTTGGATTTGCAGAAGATCATTTCCGATCTGCGGGCCAGCGGGATTGGCCTCCTGGTCACGGACCACAATGTCCGCGAGACGCTGTCGGTGACTGACCGGGCCTACATCATTAACGAGGGCCGCATTTTCCGCTCCGGCACGCCGGAGGAGTTGGGAAGCGACCCGGAGGTGCGGCGGGTTTATTTGGGGGAGAGCTTCTCGTTGGCGTGAGGGTGCAGTGGTCAGTGGCCAGTGGCCAGTAAAGTCGGGTTGACTGACCACCGACCACCGACCACTGCTTCTAGTTACCAAGGCGTGGGCACACTGTCCTTTCGTGTCCATACGATCTACCTCGGTGCATGAGAAGCTAAATTTTCCACACCGCGATGGACCTGACAGTGAAGGGCCGCGGGGTTGACTGAGAACCGAGAATTTTCTAGGGAGAGATGGTGCTTCTTCAGCACAGATTGAACGTCAAGTTGTCCCAGCGTCAGATTCTGACGCCGGGCCTGGTGCAGATGGTCTCCGTGCTCGCGCTCAACAAGCTCGAGCTCAAGGACATGATCACTGCCGAGATGGTCGAGAACCCTGTCCTGGAAGAGCTGGAAGATGCCGTCCCCATGCTCGACGATGTCGGACGCCAGGAGGAAGAGCGCGACCGTCTGGCGGCCAAGGCGACCGCCGCGCCGGAAGAGGGCCCGACCATCGCGGATGAGAAGAAGGACCCTTTCGAAGAGATTGATTTTGGCTCGTTCTTTCAGGATTATCTCGATCCCGGCTATCGCAGCTCTGGCGAAATGGAAGAGATCGAGAAGCCTTCGTTCGAGAACTTCCTCTCGAAGCCGGGGAACTTGAGCGACCATCTGCTCTGGCAACTGGGCGCGATTTCCGTCCGGCCGCCGGTGCATCGGGCCGCCGAACAGATCATTGGGAACCTGAACGAAGAAGGATACCTGATTGCCACGGACGAGGAACTGCTGGGAATCGCTCCGGTGGCGGCGCCCGAGGCGGATGTGGAAGTGGCCGCCAAGATTGTCGGTGAAGCGGAGGCGCTAGGGTTGGCGGTCGCCGAGGCCTCGCCCGCAACTTCCAGCTTCGAGAGCTCCGTTCCGACGCCGGAAGACCACGCTCCAACAGGCGCCGGCATTTCGCCGTTGGCGGTAGAAGGCGCCGGAGCCGGATCTTTGCTTGAGCCGGATGCCGCGGAAGACGTTGAGACAGATGTTCCGCCGGACGTTCACCCGGATTTTGAGACGGATTCTGAGACAAAGTTTGAGACAAAGACAGCCGCCGAGGCTCCCTTATCGAGTGCGGCCAGCCACGCATCCGCCACGGCAGCCGCGGCGATGGCCGCGGCAATCCCCATGGCCCCGGTTGCACCGGCGAGCTTCACCGTCGGCGATCTGCACGAAGCGCTGGAAGTCGTGCGCCAGTTCGATCCGTCCGGCGTCGCCTGCCGCGACCTGCGCGAATGCCTGCTTTATCAGTTGCGCTACCATCTGGCACAGTCGCATTTGCACAAAAACGGCAGCGCACTCACCGAACAAACCACCGAGCAAACGGTAAAGGATGCGATTGCGGTTGTCGACCACCATCTGAAAGCGGTGACGCTCAAGCAGTTCAAGGAAATTGCGCGCGCTATCGGGCGTTCGGTTGAGGCGGTGCAGACGGCGCTAGACTACGTTCGCACGCTCGATCCCCGGCCCGGCTTGCGCTACAACAAGGTTGCCACCCGTCTCATTGAGCCCGATGTCGCATTCGTGAAGCACGGCGACGAGTGGCTGGTCGTGATGAACGACGAAGACATGCCGCAGTTGCGCTTGAATCCCGCCTACAAGCGTCTGCTTACCCGCGACGGCAACGACCGCGACACGCGCAACTACGTCAAGGACCGCTACAAGTCTGCCATCCAGCTCATCAAAAACATCGAACAACGCAAGCAGACGATCGCCAAGGTCTGCTACTCGATCGTGGCCCGGCAGCAGGATTTTCTCGAGCGCGGCATCGATTTCCTTAAGCCGATGATGATTAAGGAGGTGGCCGAAGAGATCGGCGTGCATCCTTCGACCGTCAGCCGCGCCGTCGCCAATAAGTACGTCCACACGCCGCAGGGCGTGTTCGAATTGCGCTATTTCTTTTCCGAAAGCGTGCAGGGGCCCGAGGGTGGCGGCACTTCGCTCCTGATTCTGAAGCGCCGCGTCAAGAAACTGATCGAGGATGAGGACGCAAGCCGGCCGTTGACCGACGAACAAATCACCCGCATTCTGCAATCGCAAGGCATCCAGGTCACTCGCCGGACGGTCGCGAAATATAGGGAAGACATGAAGATTCCCAGTACGCATCAGAGGCGGGTTAAGAAATAGCTGCGGGCTACGAGCTTGGAGCCGCATGGCGAGGGATTGCTCGAAGCTCGCGGCTCGCAGCTCGCAGCTTCTGCATCCGACTTTTTACTTTTCAGGAAGGTGCTCAATGAACGTGGAATATACCGCGAGAAAATATAAATTAACTCCCAACATCCGCAAGGAAGTTGAAACCGGCCTCGAGAAGATCCGCAAAATTCTGGGCGACCGCTTCGAGACCAAGGTGGTTCTGGCCGTCGAAAAGCGCCAGCACAAAGCGGAAATCACCATCGACCCGCCCAACGGCCCGATCGTGGGGCTGGCCCAGACCGGCGACATGCTTTCGGCCATCAATGAAGCTCTCGACCACCTGCACAAGCAGGCGCTCAAGCATAAAACGAAATGGCTAAGCAAGAAGCGCAAGGCGGTCAAGAAGTTCGAAGGCCAGTCGCTCGAAGACAACATCGAGGCGGCGCTTGGACTGGCCGAGAATGCCACCGTTTCCGTGCTCGTTCATAAATTTCCCTCGGTGGCGCGGACCACCGAAGTCCACTTGGTTCATGCCAAGGATTCGGTGGCGCTTGGTCCCATGACGCTGGAAGAAGCCATCAAGGAGGCCCACTTCCGCGACAAGGATGTTTTCGTGTTCCGCGACCCCACGGGCAAGTTGATGATTCTGCATCGGACGAGGGACGGCAAGATGGAGTTGATCGAAGCGCCGTAGGATAGCCATCAGCCGTCAGTCGTCAGTAAAACCAGGGCGAAATTTTCGCGCACCTCGGTTGTCGTGTCATAGTGTCGCTTCAGCGATGCCGCAAGCTCTTCGGCAAGCCGGTTCTACTGACGGCTGACGGCTCTCTCACGCCCCGCTGGTTGCTTCTTGCGCCCACTGCAAGGCCCGCCACCAGGTGGATGCGACTTCTTCATCGGGCAAGTTCAATTGTGTGGCGAGTGCGCTCGCTTGCGCCCACTCGCCCGATTCCTGGGCCAGCATGAGCTGGTAGAGCGGCCGTATGGGACTGCTCTGGCCGAGCAGCGCCGCCTTGGTCTCGTGGTCCACGGGCAGTTGTTCCAGGAGTGCTTCCATGGTGACCTCAAGGACCGCGTCCATCACGGAAAGCAGCCCCATGAGAAACAAATCCGTGCTGGAGTGCAGCCGGTCGGGAAGCAGCTCGCAAAAACGGGCGCGGGTCAATCCCATCAGCACCAGTTCGCTGCATTTCTGCTCGGCCGCGCCCACGGTGACGACGAGCCGGACCCAGCGCCGCATTTCCCGTTCGCCCAACACGGCCATGGCATGGCGGATCGACTTGATTTCCAGGCCAAATCCAAAGAGCGGCGAATTCAGATAGCGGAGCAAACGGTAGGAAACCGAGGCTTCCTGTTTGAGTACGTTCTCCAATTCGCGCATGTCGATTTCGGGGTGCGAGACCATTTCGAGCAGCCGCAGATAGTGCAGCCGGCTGGCGGGAACTTCGCGGCCGACCACGATTTCGGGCTTGCAGAAAAAATATCCCTGGAAATAGACGAACCCCATGTCGCGAGCCTGTTGAAATTCGCGGGGCGTTTCCAGTTTTTCCGCCAGCATCTTGCACTTCGGAGATGCAAACCGGCGCATCATGCCGGCCCGTTCCTCCAGGGTGGTTGCCCGGATGTCCACCTTGATGATGTCGGCGAACTCCACCAGGGGTATGCGCGGATCGTTGGGCGCGAAGTCGTCGAGGGCGATGAGATAGCCAAACGACTTGAGCCGCTTGCAGGCGGCGACGACTTGCTCTTCGGGCTCGACCGTCTCCAGAATCTCGACCACGGTCTGGTTCGGCGGCAGCAAAGTAATCAGGTCCTTGAACAGCACCTCGCTCGTGCAATTCACGAAGGCGCGGCGGTTATCGCACAGCATGTTGATGCCGAAAAGCAGGGAGCTGTCCAGTGTCGAGCGCGCCGCAAGTTCCGGATCGGCGTTGAAGAAGTCTTCCACGCCGTTGCGGAAAAGAAGCTCGTACCCGAACACATTCTGCGCGCGGTCAAAAATTGGCTGGCGGGCCACAAATCGCTGTCCCGGCAGCGCCAGCGGGTCCCGAGCCGAGGTCTTCTCTTTGGCAGGAGCGGGTTTCACCCCTAGTACATCGGCGTTGCCGCGGCGGAACTTCAGGCAAAACTGTGGGGCTGTCATTTTCCGGAAGCACGAGGATTTGACGAACGGTCCCGGATGTGGAAAACTTAAGTTTATCCCCCCTTGCGCAGCCGGCGGTTTCATGAGTAACATCAAGGTGTTCCCAATGGCCATGCCTCCAAGCTGGCCGTTCGCGCCAATAAAACTCCCGGCGCCAAGATAGTTTGAAACATCGTTCTCGATGAGCATCCAGCCGATGTGGGGTTTGGTCAGCCGGTAGCCGGTTTGCAGTACGCCACGCGTTGTGGCAGGCCTTAACGTGCCGACCGCAAGGCAGGACGAAACAATCGGGCCTGTAACCCAGGCCAGGGATTAACTTCTAAACAGTAACAAGAGAAAAATATGAATGCAGGACCGGGACATCCCTCCCCAGGTGGAGGGAAACACAAACGGCGCCGTGGACGGCGTCCGCCGAAACGAGGCGCCGGTGGCCCCATGGGCCGCGCGCGCCAGGACCACCAGGGCATTTTCACCGCTCCCATGGATCACAGCTACCGCGCCAACATGGGCGTGGATAATGGCAACGGCAACGGTAACCAGGGAAGAGGGCCCCGTAGGCCCGGCTTTTCCGCGTCCTACCCCGTCGTCGATCCCGAGCCTCTGCCCGCTCCGCGAGAGGATGCCGCTTCGCGCGTCTTTGCCTTTGTCGAGGACCTGTTTTTCCTGAGCAAAATCCAGGACACGGGCCGCAAGATGAACGTCAAGGTAGAGTTCGTGAAGAACGAGAAAGAACTCACCGAGCGCATCAAGAGCAATGGCAAGGAAAAGCCTTCCCTCATCATCTTTGACTTGAACAACGCCAACGCCAAGCCTTTGACGCTCATCCCGAAACTGAAAAGCAAACTGAAGAAGGGGACGTCGATCATCGGCTTTCTGTCGCACGTGCAGGGCGACCTGAAGCAGAAAGCGCACGAAGTGGGCTGTGACATGGTGCTGCCGCGCTCCGCGTTTTCCCAGAACCTGCCGCAGTTGCTGCGCCGCCATGGCGCCATCGAGCCCGAGACCACGCCAGCCGAGTAGCATCGGCATCGAAGTGCTCGTGTGGTGGCGGGGCTTTGCCCCGTCCAAGCCGAGTGCAGCCCGGCAACCGCCTGTTGGTCATGGCAACTTCGGGATCGCCATCGTTTGCCCGGCGAAACTCAGACAGCGTGCCCGCGGGTGCGGGCCTGATACAATTTCGCCGTGTTCCCTTATCGAGTTTTTCTCCTGACCGTGGTACTAGCAGCCCTGACGATGACCTCGCTGGCCTTCGCCCAGCAGCCTCCGGTAAAAGTGAACGTCCTCAACGTCTGCGCACCGTCCGCCGACGACCAGAAGGAATTATCGTCGGCGCTCGCCAAGGTGCCAGGCAAGCCGCTGTTCGGCGCGGATTACGAAGTGTCACGCGGTCGTTCCACGCTCGACCCAAACGCTCCCATCCCCGGCATGCAACCTCTGCCGCCCGGCGCGGTCTCGGCTGCCAACTGGGTGCGGATTCGGCGCGAGTTCCCCGGCGCCGCCCAGTTCAGCAACGTCCAATACTCGTTCAGCGTGGATGCGGCGAACATGGTGGAGACGCTCGTGCTGCGCGTGCGCGAGCCCAAGCCCGGCGACCTGCTGGAGATCTCAATCGAGGACAGCGCATCCGCGGTGGTGTCCGCGGCTGCGATGTTGTCTTCCATTACGCCGGTCTCGCGCATCCGACTCGAGCGCTTCGGGAAATCGTCGGTGGCGCTGGCGCGCTGCTCGGGCGAAGAAGGAAGTCCGGCGACGGACCAGGCCGCCTACCAGCCGATCTTCACGGCCGCTTCTTCGATGATGGCCCGCTATCGCGACGCTCTGGGTGCGCGCAAATTGGTGCCGCAAGAACTGGCCCGCCTAAGCGCCGGAACGCCGACAAGAGCCACGGCCAAGGCGGCCGCCGGCAGCAAGAAGAAGCAGTAGTTCGTGCCGGCTTTGCGGTCTGAAGCGAAATCTTTTTTTCAGAATCTATTTACTATCACTGGTTCTTACTACTATGGATATACGCAATGTCGTAATCATGGGCTCCGGATGCTCCGGTCATACCGCCGCCCTCTACACCGCCCGCGCCAACCTCAGTCCGCTCGTCATCGAAGGCCATGAACCGGGCGGACAACTCTCGATGACGACGCTGGTGGAAAATTTCCCCGGGTTTCCCGAAGGCATCCAGGGCCCGGAACTGGTCGAGAACATGCGCAAGCAGGCCGTGCGCTTCGGCGCCGACTATCGCATGGGCCACTTGGTCAGGGCCGACCTCAGCAAACGTCCGTTCGAGCTGACCATTGGCAAAGAGATCGTTCCCACCCGCACGCTCATCATCGCCAGCGGGGCCTCCGCGCGCTGGCTCGGCCTGCCCAACGAGCAGGCGCTGATCGGCCACGGGGTTTCTTCCTGCGCCACTTGCGACGGCTTTTTTTTCTCGGGCAAGGAAATCGCGGTGATCGGCGGCGGCGACTCGGCCATGGAAGAAGCGACATTTCTGACGCGCTTCGCCACCAAGGTGACGCTCATCCATCGCCGCCAGCAGTTTCGCGCTTCGAAAATCATGCTGGATCGCGCGCGCGCAAATCCGAAAATCGCATTTCTCACCGATACCGTGGTGGACGACGTGTTCGATGCCGGCAACAAAGAAGTCACCGCCCTGCGTCTGCGCAATCTGAAAAGCGGCAAGAGCTGGGATTTCCCCGCCAGCGCCATGTTCCTCGGCATTGGCCACATCCCCAACGCCCGGATGTTTGGCGACCAGCTCGAAACCGACGCCGATGGCTACCTGGTGACGCAGAAAAACGTCTTCACGCGCGTGCCCGGAGTGTTTGCCTGCGGCGACGTGCAGGACCGCCGCTACCGCCAAGCCATCACCGCCGCTGGCTCCGGCTGCATGGCCGCGCTGGAAGTGGAGAAATTTCTGGAAGAGGAAGGGCACTGACGGCGAGTTCTGAATACTGTGCCATAGAAAAGCGATGACCATAGGGGGCACAGAGGTACACGGGGGAAAATGCTTCCGGGTTTCCTCCGTGAACCTCTGTGTCCCCTGTGGTTATGGTTTTGTTCGTTCGCGCAACACTTGCCTCCGCGTAGCAACCGGCAGCGTCTCACAAGCGGTCCGCAGCACCAGTCGCGGGGCTTTCTTCCGGATCTTCATCAAGTGCGGCACGGTGCGCTTCGGATCGGCTTTGGCCGTCTCGCGCAATAGCCACGCCAATCCCTTTTGCACCATGTCGTCTTCGTCATGCAGCAATTGATTCGAAAGCCGCACGATTTGTTCAAAGAGTTGCCGCTCGCGCGCTGCCCGGATCAATGCCACACACGCCGCGCGCCGCCGCCAACGATTGCGCGACTTCGCCCAGAAGAAAACCTGGCGGCAACGGGCAGGGCGTGCCGCCACCAGCGGCGCCAGCAGATAATGCGCCAGCGCGTCGTGATCGGCCCAACTCGATACACGGTCGAGCCACGATGAAAAAAGCTGAAATTCCTTGCCGCCAAAATTCTTCGTCTCTTTTTCCAGCAAAAAGACGGCAATCACCTTCTCTTCCAGCATCCGTCCAGAGAAACTCTGGTCGGCGACCTGCACCACAAAATCCATTCCTCGCTCGCCAGCGATGGCGCGCCGGAAGCGCACTGCGAATTTTCTCAGTTCCGCCGTGTCCCAGCCGCGCGATTGGATTTCTTCCTTGAAAAACCGTTGCACCCCTTCCGCGTGCGGCGCCGACCCGCCATCCTTCAGCACGCGCCGTATGTGGTCTGCAATGTAGCTCGGCGTGTTTTGCCGTTGGGCACGTCCTCTAATTTGCGGGGGCCGCGTTGCCCGTTCTCACAATTCTGTCGTAGATCCAGAGCAGCGCCGCCGTCACCATGCCGACGGCCGTGACGCTCCACCAGATGCGCGCCGGTTGATGCGTGACTTCTCCGAAGTGGTGGAGCAACATGCCGCCAAACCAGCCTCCGGCCAGCGAGCCGATTCCAATGGGCAGGAATGCGAAGCCCATGTATGTTCCCTGTTGCCCCGGAGGCGCGAGCCGCGAAATATATTCGTAATAACGCGGCATCTGGATCATCTCACCGAGCGCCAGCACGAACAGCGCGAGCGCCGCGCCCCAGATGGTCGGGCGAAAGGCGAGGATCAACCAGGAAGCGGACGTGATCACGGTCCCCAGAATGACGGCTTGAAACGCGGGGATCTTGCGGGTCAGGAGATTAATGGCGACCGTGAGGCAGATCACGGCCACGCCATCGGTCGCGATAACGGTTTCGGCGGATGCATTGGCGTCGATATAGCCGTGGATGAAGCCGGGCAGGCTGATATACATCTGCCAGAACACAATCCAATAGCCCGTGAACAACACCAGGAACCACATGAAGCGGCTGATCCCGGCGAGCACGAGCGCCAGAAGCGCGACCCATATCCACCAGGGCACGCTGTAGCCGGGATCGAGCGACAGGCCGATTCGCAGCACCAACGCGGCCAGCAACACGGGTAGAACCAGCCGGTAGTTGCCCACGACGATGCAGAAGTTCCGCGCCACCGTCGCGATGGAAGGCGGAGGCGCGTCGCCAGCCTTGCGCGGCTCACGGTAAAAAAGCAAGACCACGAAAAACATGGCGAAGACGCTGATCGCCGCCACGCGATAGACATTTTCGACGCCGAGGTGGCGATGGACCCAGGCGGCGAATAAAGGCCCGGCAGCGCCGCCGACGTTGATCATCGTGTAATAAATCGAGTAGCCGATGGAGCGGACATTCTCCTTCGACGCGCGCGCCGTGGTGCCGACCACGCAGGGCTTTTCCAGCGACACGCCGAGGGCGGGAAGAACCAGTATGAAGCCGACAAACAAGCCCAGTGGCACGGCGTTGCGCACGGGGGCGAGCCAGGAAGCGCCGATCGATCCGATCAGAAAATAAGCGGCGGCAAGAATCAGGTAGGCGATCGAAAGCGCGCGGCGGAAGCCGAGGCGGTCGGCAACGGCTCCGCCAAACATCGCCAGAAACCACACCATGCCGCCGAAGATGCCGGTCAGGGTTCCGGTCTGCTGGGTGGAGAAATTCAGCTTCTCCTGCAAGTACAGCGCCAGCGAAGCGAACGCGCCATAGTAGGAAAGGCGTTCGAAGCTCTCGCAGATGTTGGCGATCCAGAAAGGTTGCTCAAAGCCGGTGCGGATTTCGTGAAAGCGTTGGGATAGGGTCAAGCGTGGCTCCTGGTATCGGTTTCAGGCCTGCAATCGTTGTCGGACTTCTTCTGCGGACAAGCCCGCCACGCGGATCAACTTATTCCGGCTGGCGTGTCCGGTTGCAATAGTAACGGAGGAGCGCGGCACATTCAAAAGCTTTGCGAAAAATTCGATGCAGGCGTCGTTGGCTTTGCCATCCGCGGGAGGGGCGGTCAGGGAGAGTTTCAGCGCGTCGCCCACTTCGCCGGTGATGGCATTCTTCTTGGCCCGCGGATGGACCTTGACTGCGAAGGTCGCGCCGCTGGGCGAGTTATGAATTGCAATCATCGCAAGGCCGTACCGAGCGCAAAAAAGGCGGGATTGCGCCGCTCATCCCGCCATGCGCGTCCAGTTGCGGTTACGTCGCCATCTCCGGTTTCGGCTCTGGCGCTGCCCAGCCCGCCGGCTTCAGCGCATGATTGACCAGGTAGGCGACTACGCCTCCGCCGATGACGATCAGCCCAAACAGGAGTGCGCTCATGCCGAGCACAACTTCACGTTCGCTGTGAACTATGGCAAATCCCAGCAGCAGAACTGGAGGAATGCCAACCGCAATCGCTCCCAGCAGGCCGCCCGGCACGCGGAACGGCCGCTTCAGTTCCGGTTCGCGAATGCGCAGAAAAATCAGCGCGACGAATTCGAGAGTCAGGCTCGCGCCGTAAATCAGGATGTCGAGCGTGATCAGCCGTTCGAAGCCGAGATTCAAAGCGAAGCCCCAGCCAATCGCCAGCGCCAGAATCGCCACCCAGGGAGCGCGCGATTTCGGATGCAGTTTGCCAAAAACTTTCGGCAACATGCCATCCTGCGCCATGGCCAGCGGCAGGCGCGAATAGCTCATGACCAGCGCATTGAACATGCCGAAGCCGCTCATCATGCCGCCCGCGACCAGCGCGATCCGCAACACCGGCCCGCCCATTAGCTGCGCGATGTCGGCCCACGCCCCGGTTTCCCAGGCGCTGGCCGGAAGGCCCGTGATCCACATGGCGGCACAGGGAAGAACATAGCTCACCGAGACTATGGCCACCGCGGCCAGCATGGCGCGGGGATAGGTCCGCTGCGGGCGCTCGACCTCGGTGGCAATGGTTGAGGCGTTGTCCCATCCCATGTAGTTCCACATGCAGATGAGCAGGCCGCCGAGAATGTCCACGTTGGAAGTGGTCGGCTTGGTCACCGCGTTCGCGAGAGCGTGAATCTTGAATGGCGCAAGCACAAAAATGGCAGCGAAGGGCGCCGACAGGGCGAAGAACAGCCACAGCGAAGTCGTCGAGACCACCTTCACTCCCATGATGTTGAGGATCGCGCAGACGATCACCACGCCGAGCGCCACGGCCACGCCGCGATGGTTCTCCTGGAACCATGGAAACATGCGCGTGAGGTACGCCACAAACAGCGTGGGATAAACCGCCATATCGAAAATGGACGCTACCAGCGACAACCAGGCTTCCTGAAATCCCCAGAAATTTCCCATGGCGCGGCGCACCCATGCGTAGTAGCCGCCTTCAAAGGGCAGCGCGCTCGAAAGCTCGCCGATCATGAACGCGGTCGGCAGGCTCCAGAGAATTGGAGTCAGAAGCAGGATGAGAATCGCTCTGCCATACCCGGCGCCATGCACGATGTCCTCGGTGCCATAGGTTCCGCCGGAGACCATAAAGAAGGTCGCCGCGACCAACGGCCAGAGTGTGAGGCGAATGGATTTCTTGCGAGCAACTGCGGCGAGAGCAAGCGGCGAGAGATTAGCGGGTGCGGTAGCTGTTGCCAATTTCTATGGCTTCCTCCTCAGGCGACTCACTCTCACCACCGCGTCTCCCTTGACGTTCTTTACGCGGCTCCCAGGGTGGACAGCTATTCCCAGGCATTTCGGCGAAGTTAGTTCGCAAGTCTGAGATTACGGGAAATTTCTGGAGATGCAAGAAATTTCTGAGAAATTCTGAAGATTTTCCTCAACCCGGACGGTACGCGGGTAACGTCGGCAAAAGCTCCTTACCGCCGAGACGGAGTTATTGATCACGGGACCAAAGGGGCCGGGAGGAAAGCTCGATGCCGTGGCCAGTCATGATCGAATGACTGCGGTTTTCCCCTGTGCTCCCCTGCGGCGAAGACTTTGGAGTCGGCCCGCACCCTCTACGAATATTCCCATCGCCGTGCCAGCCTGCGAGCGATGCCGAACAACACGACGCCTACCGCCAGCAGCACCAGCACCTGCGGCCAGAGGTGCGATATCGGCTCATCGCGCCAGAAAACCTTGGTGAAGCCGTCAATTGCCCAGGCGTTGATGGTGAGCAATCCCGCTTTCTGGATCGCTTCGGGCATTAGAAAACGCGGGAACATGCTGCCCCCAATCGAGGACATGAGCAGAATCACCAGCGTCGCGAGCGGTCCCAGTTGCGCGCGTGTGCGGCAAATGCTGGCCAGCAACATGCCGAACGCTCCCACGGCAAAGGCCGTCGAAAGTCCCATGACCACAAAGCCGGGAATGTGCGGCAGAAAATCGAGTTTGAAAACCAGCCATGCCCAGACAAACATCAGGACAAGTTGCGAGAACGCCAGCAACACGCAGTAGCAGAGCTTGCCGGTCATCAGTGTTCCCATGGTCACGCGCGAACTCAGCACGCGGTCGAGCGTTCCGCTTTCGGCTTCGTCGAGCAGCGAACCGCCCGCGCCGCTGGCGGTGAAAAGGAGGAACATGACGCCAATCGCCGCGGCGTAGAACGACACCATGGGATTGTTCTTGTTCTCGCCGACCACGTCGCGAGTGGTCACGGGAATCGGCATGCCGCGGTTGGGATCGGCCGGCTCAGCCAGTTGCCCGCTGCTCTCCGCGCTTTCCCGCTTGCGCAATGCTTCGAGACCGGCCTCGATTCTCTTCTTCTGTTCCGCCGTAAAGCCGCCGGCGTATTCATCCATGTACTTCGATCCCTGCTCCGCCATGATGTCGGGCATAGAGGTCATGGCAACTTTCTGGAGCAGCCCCGCGATCACCTGTGGCGCGACCATGTCGCTGCTGTCTTTGAGCAGTTGGATTGTCGGCTGGTTCGGATTGAGTGCGCCGAATGTAATGGGATTCTCTCCGAACCCGTGCGGCACGATCAGGGCCACCGACGCCGTGCCCTCTTTTACCGCGGCTTCCGCCGTTGCGGACGTGTATTCCGGCTGTTCCACACCTTGCTTTGGTGCGGGCCGCTTCTTTACCACCAGCGATCCTTCGCGCTCCAGGCCGCGGACAAGACTCCGTGACGCTGCGCTATGGTCTTCATCGACTACCAGGACGGTCACCTTGGGCGTAGTGTCACGCCGCCCGCCAAAGATTACGGCGAAGATGGAGAAAAATGCGATTGGCAAAATGAAGCTCAACGCCAGAGCGCCGCGGTCGCGGCGCAAGGCAATCAATGCGGTGCGCATGATAGGGAAGATCAATCGCGTAACTCCCTTCCGGTCAATTGCAGGAATACGGATTCAAGGTTGGGTTTCCGCAGCGAAATGTCGGCCAGGTCATGTCCCGCCTTGGCGGCGGCGTCGAGCAACCCTGCAATTTCCGTCGCATGATCGACGATGAAGCGCGCGGTCCCGTTCTCGAGGATGCCTCCGCGCTCTTTCACCCAGGCGGCAACGCTGTCGTCAATGTTCGCGAATCGCGCCAGCACTTCGCTGCGGGAAGCGAAGGCATTCTGCACCAGTTCATCCTTGGTTCCGAGGGCAATGATGCGGCCATGATCGATGATGGCGATGCGATCGCAAAGGCGCTCGGCTTCTTCCATGTAATGCGTCGTGTAAATCATGGAGACGCCCTCGCCGCGCAGCTTCTCGATCATTTCAAAAATGCGGTTGCGGGCCTGCGGATCGACCCCGACCGTGGGTTCGTCCATCAAGATCACCTGGGGACGATGGATCATTCCGGCGGCCATGTTGAGCCGCCGCTTCATTCCACCCGACAAATTTTTCGCGGGTTCTTGCGCGCGGTCGGTGAGCGCGGCCCAGTCGAGACACCATTCCACCGCCGTCTTCAGAGCGGCGCGGCGAAGGCCGTGAAATTCGCCGAACGATTCCAGATTTTCGCGGCAGGTGAGTTTTCCGTAGAGCGCAAGCTCTTGCGGAACCCATCCCAGCGCCGCGCGCGCGCCGGCGGAATCGGCGCGGTCTCCGAAGACCGTCACCGTTCCGGCATCCGGCGTGACGCGGCCGACAATGCTGCGAATCAATGTGGTCTTGCCTGCGCCATTCGGGCCGAGCAATCCCAGGCATTCTCCGCTCTTCAGCTCGAGCGTAATGCCATTGACAGCGGTCAAGTCGCCAAAGCGCTTGACCAGTCCCTCAATCCGCAAGGGCAACAATGAAGTTGGACTCGAAACGACGGAAGCGGACGCCATTCATCCTCCGGGCCTAACGATCGAGCACAAATTGTACGCCAGGTTAGACGGATGAGACTGTGATAGGTAATTCTTCACCGCCGAAACGCCAAGAGGGCGGAGGACGCGAAGTGGACGAAGGCTGGCTGGTACGCCCCCGTAAGGTCGAGCTTACCGCCGAGTCAGCTTTCCCCCGTGTTCCCCCGTGTACCTCGTGGTTAAAAGCTTTTTGAGATTCATCACAAAGAAGTACCCTCCGGGATCACAGCCAAGCAGGAAGCATAGGGATGAAGATAAAGAAATGGCCGCCTCATCCATCATCCCAACCCTCCGAGTCAACCAAGTCTCCGCTGCGATTGTCAGTTCCGCGATGAAAGTGCACTCCATCCTCGGCCCCGGCCTGCTGGAGAGCGCCTACGACGCCTGCTTGTCCCACGAACTCCGCAAACGCGGCTTCCACGTGGACACGCAAGTCGGCCTGCCCGTGGTTTACGAAGGAGAGAAACTCGACCTGGGCGATCGAATCGACCTGCTTGTAGAAAACTTGGTCATAGTCGAGGTCAAGTGTGTCGAGGCCATCCATCCCGTCTACCAAGCCCAGTTACTTTCGTATTTGCGCCTCAGCAGGAAGAATGTCGGCCTACTGATTAACTTCCACGTGGCCCACCTGAAAGACGGCATCAAGCGCATGGTGGACGGATGGAACTGGGAAAAGTGACAAAAACCTTAACCACGGGGTGCACAGAGATGCACGGAGGAACCCTTTGTTTTACCCTGTGTTCCTCTGTGTACCCCGTGGTTAAAGGGTTTTGACTCTAGACTTTCCCCCACAACTCGGCCCGCGGGTCCTCAGGGTTCAGCTTGGCCAGTTCGCGCAGTAGTTCTTTCGTCTTCTCATCGCGAGGCATGGGAACGGTGATCTTCACCTCGACGATCTCATCTCCGCGCACGCCATCTTTTGTGGCCGACGCTACGCCTTTCTCGCGCAGGCGCAGCTTTTGGCCGGACTGCGTTCCCGGAGGAATCTTCAACATGCTGCGTCCATCGATGGTGGGCACTTCGATCTTCGATCCCAGTGCCGCTTCCACCGCCGTCACGGGCACGGTGATGTGGATGTCGTCGCCTTCGCGGTGGAAGAGCGCGTGCTCGCCGATGCGGATGATGACGTAGAGGTCGCCGGCTCCGCCGCCGCGCACTCCGGCATTGCCTTTGCCCGCGATGCGAATGCGCTGCCCGTCGCGCGTTCCCGCCTTGATGCGGATCTCGAGCGGATCGGTGCGTTCCACGCTGCCTTCGCCATGGCATACCGCGCACGTCGATATATTCTTAGCCGTCCCATGACAACGGGGGCAGGTGACGTTGAACTTCATCCGTCCGCCCGTCTGCTCGATCGTGCCTTTGCCATTACACTGCGGACATTGCCCTGGCGCTTCCATGACTCCGTTGCCGCGGCAGTTTCCGCAAACATCGCGCCGCGCGATATTGAGTTTCATCACCCCGCCGCGGATCGCCGTCCAGAACGGCACGTTGACCTGATACTCAAGATCGCTGCCCGGCTCCGGGCCCCGCTCCGCCGGCTCGCCGCGCCCGCCACCACTGAAGATGCTGGAGAAAATATCGCGGAATCCACCGCTCGCGCCGCTTGCACTCTTGCGCCCGCCGGCGCGCCCCCCTTCGAAGAGATCGGAGAAATCAAAGCCGCCGAAATCGACGTTGCTCGGGCCGCCGGAGCGACGGGCCCCCGGAAAACCTCCGCCAAAATCGCCGGGACCAGGCTGTCCGCCGCCGCGCGCGTAAGCCTCCGCCGTCGCCGCATCGATGTTGTCGGAGTAGAAGCCGAGCTGGTCGTAAATCTTCCGCTTCTTGGGATCGCTCAGAACGTCGTTGGCCTCGGAAAGCGTCTTGAACTTTTCTTCCGCGGCCTTGTCGCCGGGATTGACGTCGGGATGATACTTGCGCGCAAGCTTGCGGAACGCCTTGCGAATGTCCTCAACCGAGGCCGACTTCTTGACCCCGAGAACGCCGTAGTAGTCTTTGTCTTTGGTTTGGGTTGGCATGTCAGCCGTTAGCACTCAGCCGTCAGCATTCAGCCTAACATTGTAGCGCGTGCGTGCATGGCGTCCTTCGTCTCCGCCGCATGATGGCACGTATTGAAGTGTTGCTCATGAATCGGAATTCTGAGAACTGAGAACCGGGAACTGAGAACTGCCTTCCTCAGTTCACAATTTCTTTCGCCTGCTCGTCCAGCGACACGGTGTAGGAGGCCTCAAATGGCGAGGCATCCAGCGACACGGGAATCTTCTGCATGCCCGTCGCAGTGGGCGCGAAACAGTACCAGCGTCCCTCCTCGGGGATAAAGTTCACGAAAAATATCTGCCCATTCACTTCAAATCTCAATTCGCTTTCCTCTTTCCCAATCCCAAAGGCCTTGTCATCCTTCGCTTCACTCAGTATGACAACTACTAATTACTCAGATGCAGCTTGGAGCGCTCAAAGCGCCCCAAGCCAGAAGCTAGCAGCAGCCTCACTTCTTCTCATCCACATCCACATATTCGGCGTCGATCACGCCTTCGTCTTTCTTCTTGGCATCGCTGTCGCCGCCAGCCGCCGCGCCTGATCCATCGATTGGCCCCGCACCCGTCGCCCCCGGCCCCGCGCCCGGAGTTGCCTGCGCTGCCTTGTACATCTGCTCGGCCAGCTTGTGCGATGCCGTGGTCAGCTTCTCGCGCGCCGAGTCCATCTGCGCCTTTTCGCCGCTCTCGATGGCTTTCTTCGCGTCCGCCAGCGCGTTCTCCACGTCGCCGCGCTCTGTGCCAGAGATCTTGTCGCCATGCTCCTTCAGCATCTTCTCGATGTTGTAGACCATCGAGTCGAGCTGGTTCTTGGCCTCGATCTCATCGCGCCTCGCCTTGTCTTCGGCCGAGTGCGCGTCGGCTTCCTTCGCCATGCGCTCCACTTCTTCCTTCGACAAACCGGAAGACGACGTAATCGTGATCTTCTGGTCCTTGCCCGTGGCGTTGTCTTTCGCGGTCACGTTGAGGATGCCGTTCGCGTCAATGTCGAACGTCACTTCGATCTGCGGAATGCCCCGCGGCGCCGGTGGCAGCCCGGTCAAATGGAATTTGCCCAGCGTACGGTTCTGCGCCGCCATGGGACGTTCGCCTTGCAGCACGTGCACCTCTACCGAAGTCTGGCTGTCGGCCGCCGTAGAGAACGTCTCCGTCTTCTTGGTAGGAATCGTAGTGTTGCGCGGG
>JBEKQG010000042.1:0-21644 GCA_049519955.1 Terriglobales bacterium | reverse complement strand
GGGGGCAGAGCGTGCGGCCTCAGCGGCTAAAGCCGCATTCAAAACAATGCAGTTACCGCAGCGCTCAAGCGCTGCGCCACCCAAAATCAAGTGCAAAACCGAGTTTTTCCGCAGCCTGCTAGGGCACCTGGCGGTTTTTGAGTTTGATTTTGCGGGGGTGGGAAAGTCAAGATCAACAGCAACGGCAAAGGGGGCGGACGAGGGCGTCCGCCCTACACAACCACGCTCGCGATTCACTGGAGGGTTGTCGAGGGCGAGGACTCCTGGTGGGCGCCTATGTGATAGCGCTTGAGCTTGCGGTAGAGGGTGGCGCGGCTGATGCCCAGCATCTTACCGGCCAGTGCCTTGTCTCCGTTGACTTGGGAGAAGACGCGCTCGATGGTGGCGCGCTCGATATCTTCGAGGTCGGTGGCGTTGAGGTCGGCGGCGCGGCCGGAGAATGCTGGTGTGTCGTTGGGTGCGGGTTGGACTTCGGCGTTGGCGATGGCGGGCGGCAGGTCGCCGACTTCGATGATGCGTTGATCGCCGAGAGCGACGGCGCGCTCGAGACAATTTTCGAGTTCGCGGACATTACCGGGCCAGTCGTAGGCGAGCAGGGCTTTCACGGCATTGGAAGAGAGTTGGACGCCGCGTCCGGGAGCGAGGCGTTCGAGGAAAAAGGCCGCGAGAATGGGAATGTCGGAACGGCGCTCGCGCAAGGGGGGCAGGGAAATGGTGACCACGTTGAGGCGGAAATAGAGGTCCTTGCGGAAGGTTCCTTTCTTATATTCGGCGTCGAGATCGCGGTTGGTGGCGGCCATGATGCGGACGTCCACTTTGACTTTTTGATTGCTGCCGACGGGGCGGACTTCTTTCTCCTGCAAAAAGCGGAGTAACTTGGCTTGCATTTCGAGAGGAAGTTCGCCGATTTCGTCGAAGAAGATAGTTCCGCTGTCGGCGAATTGGAGCAGGCCGGACTTGGAACGAAGAGCGCCGGTGAAGGCGCCTTTTTCGTATCCGAAGAGTTCGCTTTCGATGAGGGTGGGGACGAGCGATCCGCAATCGACGGCGACAAAGGGGCGGGCAGCCATGCTGCCGCGAAAGTGGAGGGCGCGGGCGACGAGTTCCTTGCCGGTGCCGCTTTCTCCGGAAATCAGGACGGGGGTGCGGGTGTCTTTGAGGCGGGAGATGAGGCGGAGGACGTTCTGGATGCCGGTGGAATGGCCGATGATGCCGTGGACGGCGGTCTCGGTTTCGGAGCGTTCGCGAAGGTAGAGATTTTCTTCGACGAGGCGAACCTTGTCGGCCATGCGGCGGAGGAAGAGGCGGAGATCGTCGAGCGGAGCGAAGGGCTTGGCAATGTAATCGTAGGCGCCGAGCTTCATGGCCTGGACGGCGGTTTCGACGGAGCCGTGGCCGGTCATGACGGCGACTTCGATGCGAGGATAGGCGCGCTTGGCCTGCTCGAGGAATTCAAGGCCGGACATGCGGGGCATGACCATGTCGGTGAGGACCATGTGGACGGGGTGCTCTTCGAGGAGGGCGAGGGCGGCGCTGCCGCTTTCGGCTTCGAGGCAGGAGAAGCCGAGCGACTCGCCGACGGTGATGCAGAGGCGGCGGATGGTCTGCTCGTCGTCGACGATGAGCAAGCGGATGCGGAAGTCGTCTTTCGGCGAATTCTGAGCCGTCAAATTCCCGGTCATGGAGTGGTCCTGCCTATGGTTCGCTCGACCACGGCAAGGAAGTCGTGGACGCGAAAGGGTTTCTCCACGCAGGGAGCGCCGGTGCGACGCAGCGTGGCGGCGGTTTCTTCGTTGGCGATGTCGCCAGTAATGAAAACCAGGCGGGAGGCGAGACTGGGGCGGTTGCTGGCGATCCAGGCGTAGACCTGGGCGCCATCGACGCCGCCGGGGGTGCGCATGTCGGAGACGACGCCGTGAAAATCGCCGGCCTCGAGGAGGCGGAGGGCTTCGGCGCCGGATTCGGTGGGGACGACGTCATATCCGTGTCCCTCGAGAACGGCGCGGACCAAGGCCAAGACGGCCGGTTCATCTTCAATGAGAAGCACTGGCGCGCAAGCGGATTTTGTTCCAGTTTGGGTCATTGTGGTTGCACTCCTGCAACTGCTCCGAAGGACGCCGTCTCGGTTGCCACCGGGAGGCGGACGATAAAGATGGCTCCTTCGGAATCCAGGTTGTTGTGGCAGACGATTTCGCCGCAGTGTTCGCGGACGATACCGTAGCAAATGCTGAGGCCCAATCCAGTTCCCTTGCCAACGTCTTTGGTGGTGAAAAAAGGATCGAAAATGCGCTCGGGATCGGCGATACCGGTGCCGTTATCGCGGAAAGAGATTTCGACGAATGGGCCGGCGAGAGCGCTCATGATCTCAATGCGGGCGGGCTGCGAATTTTCGCGGACGGCGTCGTAAGCGTTGTTGAGGATGTTGAGGAACACCTGCTGGAGCTGATGGGAATCTCCGACGACCTGGGGCAGGGAATCGTCGAGGCGTTCGACGACTTGAATGCCGTGGCTCATGAAGTCGTAGGAGCGCAAGTGCACGGTGCGTTGCAGGATGGAGTTGACCTGGACGGGCTGGCGCTGCGGCGGCATCTGCCGGGCAAAGCTGAGCAGGTTCTGCACGATCAGCTTGGTGCGTTGCGCTTCCTGCAAAATCACGCGGAGATCGCGGCGGGCGCTCTCGGGAAGGTCCGGGTTTTCCATCAAGAGGTCGGTGAATCCGAGAATGGCGGTGAGGGGATTGTTGACTTCGTGGGCGACGCCGGAGACCAACTGACCGACGGCGGCCATTTTTTCGGCGTGCATGAGCTTGGAGCGCAGCAGGGCGGAGTCGGTCACGTCGGTCATGACGACGACGATGTTGGTGACGCGGCCGTCTTCGCCGCCGATGGGGCTGAGATTGACGGAGAACTGGCCGCTGCCGCCGTCGCCGCGGACGAGCGGCAGATCGAAGTTATCCACCTGCTGGCCGCGGGCCACGGCGGCCAGCGCCTGGCAGAGAGCGGCGCGGCGTCCAGGGACGCAGATCTCGGGCAAGGGATGCCCCAGAATCTGGTCCTGCTGAAAGCCGAGACCGCTCCAGCGGCGGTTGGCGTAACTGATGACGCCTTCGGTGTCGGTGACCAGAATCAGGCTCTGGGTATGGTTGAGGATTTTGCCGGAGAAATCGCGCTCTTTTTGCAGCTCGGTTTGCGATTGGCGGAGGCCGGTGATATCGAGCATGAGGCCGCGATATTGCAGGATGCTGCCGCTGGGATCGCGCACTGCAAAACAATTGATGAAAACGTGGACGGGGGATCCATCCTTGCGGCGCAGGATTTCTTCCTGATTGCGGAGTCCGCCCTCGCGTTCGAAGAGTTCGGCCAGTTCTTCGCGGCGCCGGGGAGTGAAATAGACCTCGGTGGGAATGTCGAGTTGAATGACCTCTTCGCGGCTGTTGTAGCCGAGAATGCGAACGAGGGCGTCGTTGACCTCGACGAAGCGTCCCTGGGGCGTGGAGAAGAAAATCCCTTCCTGAGTGTTGTTGAACAGCTCGCGATAGCGGCGCTCGGCTTCGCGGCGGTCGGTGATGTCCTTGAGCACGTGCACGGTCTGCAACTGGGCGCTGCTCGCGGAATGAATGCGCGAGGTTGAAATCAAGTAGGTGCGTTCGAGAACGGGGTGCACGTATTCGTCAAGGCCCTCGCCACTGCGGCAGAAGGGACAGGAATGGGGGGAGGCGGCGGTGGCAAGGGCGTCGAGCGCGCGCATGTTGACGCCAATCAACTGGTCGGGGGCGATGCCGACAAACTCGGCCAGGGAGCGATTGACGCGGAGCACGTTGTGCTGCTCATCGTGCACGACGATGAAGTCACTGATCGCGTCGAAGACTTCCAGCCAATGGCGGTTGGCCTGTTGCATGCGGGTGAAGAGGCAGGCATTTTCGAGCGCGATGCTGGCATGGCCGGCGATGGCGCGGAGCAACTGGTCGTCGGCGGCGGCGAGGGCAACGCCGCGGTCGGCGAGACAAAGCACGCCGACGAGTTCGCCCGAGGAGCCGGCGAGGCGGACCAGGGTGCAATCGTTCCATCCCAGGCTGGAGGCGAGGTCGCTGCCGAGCACGTCGGCGGCCGGGGCGAAAGCGACGTCGGTGGGGAATTTGGGCAGGGCGGCGCCGAGCGCGCGGCCGAAGCGGCGAAGCACGAGCTTGTCTTTGATTTCTTCGGCGGCTTCGCCGGCGCCGGATAGCAGGACGGTATCGACCTCGGCCGACTGAAAAAGACTTAGGGCAACGGAGCGGCCTCCGAGGAGGGCGGAGGCGCGGAGCGCGAAGTTGCGCATGAAATCGGGCAGATGAAGGACGGTGTTGAGTTCGAGAGCGATGGTGACGAGGGTCTCGGCGCGGCGGCGGTGCTCCTCGGCCTGGTGGAGGTTGCGGGTGAGTTCGAGCGCGATGGCCACGTGCGCGGCCAGGGCGCGGGCGCGGCGAATGTCTTCGTCGTTGATGGGGCCGGGATCGATGCGGTCGAGCACGCCAAACATCCCGAGCACATTGCCGTTCGAACCAAGCAGGGGGACGGCGAGGAGTTGGCCGACCCGGAAAGCGGCAACGAATTCCAAATTGGCGCCGGGAGTGTCGGCGGCGTTCTCGGTGACGAACACCTGTTTCTTGGTGAGCGCGGCGGCGGCGACGCCGTTGTGGAGGGGGATATCGAGGGGACGGGCGACGCCGTCTTCCACTCCCCAGCGAATGTGGAAGGCGGCGTCTTCGAGGAGTCCAATGAAGCAGCGTTTGAAGCCGAGGAAACTGGCGGCGCGCACGACCGAGGTCTGCATGAACTCGTCGAGTTTTCCGGCGCTGCCGAGTTCAAAGGAGATCTCGAGAATTTCGTGGAGTTCCTGGGCCTGGGCGCGGGCCATGCCGTATAACTCGGCGTTGGCGATGGCGACGGCGCCAAATCCGGCCAGGGCGGAAACCAGGATTTTGTCCTCCTGAGAAAAGGGGTTGGCGCGGCGCGGGTAAACGAGGATGGCGCCGTGCGAGCGCGAGGTGCGGAAGGGCGCGGCGATCAGAACTCCGGGCGGCGAGTCTTCTCCGAAATGCGAGGCGCCGTCGATGCTCACGGTGATGCGCTCGCCGGCGGCGACGGCGCGGGTGGCGGCCTCGAGCGGGGAGCGCAGGTCGTTCTGCTGGAAGCGCGCGCGGATGGAGTGGGCGAGTTTTGGAGCTTCGGTGGACACGGCCTGCAACTGTAGCGCTTTGTCCAGTTGCACGAAGACGAGGACGGCGGGCGAATGGAGCAGTACGCGGAGGCGGTCGGCGATGCTCTCCATGACGGCGGCAGTGTCGGGCAAGCCGTGGAGGGCGGTGGCGACCTCGACGAGAATACTGGCGCGGCGGCGCTCTTCGCGGGAAAGCTGGTGCCAGCGGAGGGCTTCGAGGGCGGTGGAGAGCTGGCCGGCGAGGATGGTGGCTTTGGCGGCGTCGTCCTCGTCAAAGGCGGCATGGGGCGAGGTGCGCACGAAGGCGATGGCGCCGAGGGCAAAGCCGGAGACCAGCAGAGGAGCGGCCATGGCGGCATGAGCGTGGCATTCGGCGAGCCAGGGATAGCGGTCGGCGGCATCGTGGTTGAGGAAGATGGGGCGGCGCTTCTCGACGGCCTCCATGGCGATCGAAGGGGCGATGGATTCATCGCTGGCGCGGAGGCGTGTGCCACGAAAGGAGCCGGTCTGGTCGCCATCGGCTTCGGCGCCAAGCAGATCGCCGTCGGAACAGCGAGTCCAAAAGTAAGCTGCGCTGGCCTGAAAGAAGACGCGCGTTTGTGCGCAGAAGGAACTGATGAGCTGGCTGGGATCGGCGCTCTGAAAAGCGGCACGGGAAAGCTCGAGAAGAAGTTTCTGGAACGCATCGTCAGACTGAGACAGGTCGCCGGAACGCGAATTAGGCGTATGGGAGTTCAGTGGGCACCATTCGCTTCAGCTAAGCGGTTGAAAACAATTGAATTACAGATAAACGTACGCTGGATTCTCAAATTGAGTCAAGGAAATATGAAGGGCAGTGCCTAGATGTGAAACGTGACCAATAATGATACGGGCGTCTCATTCTGCAATCTGGGGATTGGAGCATCTGGGGATCGGGTGATCGCGGGATGGAAGTTCAGAAGCTGAGCCTCTCGATGGCCCGATGGCCAGGTGATGCGATCACGCGATCACCAAAGTAATGGAAGGAAAGAACTTTTGGTATCGCCGATGGGATCGTTGCAGGAATATAAAGCAGGTGGACAGCGTAGTCGGGAGGCATTGTGTTTACTGGAGCCCTGAAGCGTCTGGTCGCGGTGGGTCTGCTGTTGCTTGGCGGATGGGCTGCGGCCAGTGGTCCCATGGCATGGGGACAAACGGAAATCAACCGGAAAGTAAGGAACAAGGTGACGCCATCGTATCCGGAATTGGCGAAGCGCATGAACCTCACCGGGGTGGTGAAAATCCTGCTGACGATCTCTCCCAACGGGACGGTCAAGGAAGCGAAGCTGCTTGGCGGGCATCCGCTGTTGGCGAACGCCGCTCTGGATGCGGTGAGGAAGTGGCGTTTCGAGGCGGGTCCGGAAGAGTCAACGGGGATTGTGGAATTCGATTTCAATCCGAACCAGTAAGAGGGCGGAGATGGACCCGAAGCGCTGGCTGAGGAAGGTCTGAGTATGAATATCGGAAAGAAACTGTACATAAGTTTCGGCGTGATTCTAGGGACGGTCCTGTTGCTTCTGACGATCAACTTGATCGCGGTGGCGCGCGAGCACGAGGCCAAGGCGGCGGCGCAGCGTTCGATCGAAATGGCCGAGGCGACCTCGTTGGTGCGGTTCGACATGATGCAGAACCGGGTCCACCTGCAGGACTACCTGCTGAGCGGGGACACGCGGGACGTGGACAAAATGAGCGAGGGCGAACGCCAGTTGAGCGAAGCCCTGCGCCACGCCGAGGACTTGTCGAACTCCGCGCAGCAGAAAAGCAGCCTGGAGAGAGTGCAGGCGCTGGAGCAGGCCTGGGGCAACGAATTTGCCAACCCGCTGGTGGACAAGCGGCGGGCCGTCGATGGCGGCAATGCGACGGTGGCCGAACTGCAGATTTTCTATCTGCAAAAGGACCCCAACTCGTGGGTTTCGCGTTCCAGCATTGTTCTGGACGATGTGGACCGGGAGAACCGCCAACTGCTGGAGCAGCGGCGCACGAGCGACGAAGCGGCAGCCGCGTGGACGATTCTGGCGGCAGTGCTCAGTACGTTGATCGCTCTGGCCGTGGGCATCGTCATTGCCTATCGGACGGCCTCCGGGATCACCGGACCGCTGGGCCGGCTGATTCATGTGGCGGACCAGATCGGCCAGTCCGGGGATCTGGAGCACAACATCGACGTTCACGGTAAGGATGAGATCGGGCAACTGGCCAGGACTTTCGACTCGATGGTGAGGTACCTGAAGGAAATGGCGGCGGTATCGGAAGCCATAGCCGGGGGCAATCTGGCGGTCGAGGTGCGTCCGCGGTCGGCCAACGACACGCTGGCGAACGCCTTCACGCGCATGGTGGAAGGCCTGCGCGGAATGGTGCGCAATGTGCGGGACGCCGCCACGCAAGTGGCCAGCGCGTCGTCGCAGGTGGCCAGCGCTTCGGACGAATCGGCGCGCAACAGTTTGCAAACTTCTTCGGCCATCGATGAAGTGACGAGCACGATGCATGAAATGAGCGTCAACGTGCAGAACATGGTGAAGAGCACGCAGACGCAGGCGTCGAGCGTGAGCGAGACCTCGGCATCGATCGACGAGATGGTGACGTCGATCCAGCGCGTGGCGGACACGGCCAAGGTGCTGCTCGACATCTCGAACCGTTCGCGGGAAGAGGTGCATGGCGGCATCGGCACCATGGAAAAGACCACCGACGGCTTGAACCGGATCAACACCACCATCCGTTCTACGGGCGAGATCATTGACGCGCTGGGCACGCGGGCGGACAACATCGGCAAGATCGTCGAAGTGATCGACGATCTGGCGGAGCAGACAAACCTGCTCGCGTTGAATGCCGCGATCGAAGCGGCGCGGGCGGGGGAGCACGGTTTGGGGTTCGCGGTGGTGGCGGACGAAGTCCGCAAGCTGGCGGAGAAATCGGCGCAGTCGACGAAGGAAATTTCCGAGTTGATCGAGAGCATCCAGAAGGAAGCGCGCAAAGCGGTCGACAACATGGAGAAGAGCACGACCATCGTGAACGAAGGACTGAATCTGGGACAGGAACTGAATGGCGCGCTGCGGAAAATATCGAACGTGGTGACGGAGGTGTACAAATTCGCGCAGGAAATCGGGGCGGCGACCAACGAGCAGTCGCACGGTTCGTCGCAAATCGCGCGGGCCACGACGCGCTTGAACGAGATCACGCACGAGATCAACTCGGCGGTGGAAGAACAGGCGTCGGGGGCGCAGGGGGTGGTGCAGGCGATGGAGCGCATGCGCGAACTGGTGCAGTCGTCGACGTCGAGTTCGACCGAACTGGCCGCTTCCTCCGACCAGATGTCGAAGATGTCCCGGGGCCTGCTGGATTCGATGGACCGGTTTGCGCTGCGGACGAAAGAGCGGACGAACGAACGGACAAACGAGGGGACGAACCAAAGGACGAACGAGGGAGCGCCCGGGCGCGGGAACGCAGTCCGGACGGCGGCGGCGGGGTCGCACTGAGGGGATTCGAATCATGAGCCGGGAAACACACATTGTCGGCTTCCGTGTGGGCCGCGAGACCTACGGCGTGCCCATCACGTCGCTGCACGAGATCGTGCGCGTGCCGGAGATCACGGCCGTGCCGGACGCACCCGATTATCTGGAAGGGGTCATCAACCTGCGGGGAAAAATTGTGTCGGTGGTGGACCTGCGGAAGCGGTTCGGGAAGCCGTCCACGGCGCTCGACCGGCGGAGCCGCATTCTGGTGGTCGAACACCGGGGCCGGCTCGCGGGCATGATTGTGGACTCGGCGTCGGAGGTATTGAAGATCCCGGAAGGGGAAATCGAAGCCGCGCCCGCCATGATGCAGGAGGGCGGATTGGACTGTGTGACGGGCCTGGGCAAGTACCAGGGCCGGCTGGTCGTTCTGCTGGACATCAACAAGGTGTTGGCGGCGCCCGAGCTGGGGAACGAAGCGTCCTCAGGGAAGCTGGCGGAAAAGCCGGCCGGGGCGGGCAGCGGCAAAGCGAGAGCAGGAACACCGGCAGGAGCAGGAACGCCTGTTGGGAACGAAACAAGAACGAAGACCGCCTCGGCCGGAAAGCAGCCGTAAGAACCTTACCTACATGAAGACGAGCCAAACGCCCGCACTCACCGAAGCGGAATTGAAACTCCTGCAGACGCTGGTCTACCAGGAATGCGGCATGCACTTCGACGAGCGGCGCACGCCCTTCCTGCAGGACCGTCTGCTGCGCCGGCTGAAGGAGTGCCGGCTCGATTCGTTCTACAGCTACTATCGCCTGCTCATCAGCCAGCCGGGGAAACAAGAGCTGTCGTGCCTGGTGGAAAACCTGACGGTCAACGAGACCAGCTTTTTCCGCAACAAGGCGCAGATCGAGTTGTTTCAGCGGGACGTGATGGAAGACATTCTGCGGCGCAAACAGGAGTGCCGGGATTTCAGCGTGAGAATTTGGAGCGCGGGCTGTTCCACGGGACAGGAACCCTACACGCTGGCCATGCTGATCTCCGACGCGCTTTCCTACTACTACCTGCGCAATCCAGCGCCGTCGGAAGCGGCGGTGCCGAAGCCGCTGATACCGGCGCCCTGGCGGGTCGAGATCCTGGCCAGCGACATCAACTATTCGGTGTTGCGCACGGCGCAGGAGGCTTCCTACAGCGAGCACCAGATGGCGGGAGTGGACTACGGCTACCGTTTGCGCTACTTCGACAAGGTGGGCGAGCGCTACGCGGTGAAAAAAAGCGTCAAGGAAATCGTGCATTTCGACTTTCACAATCTGAAGACGGAATACCTGCCGCAGCGCAACGACATCATTTTCTGCCGCAACGTGATGATGTACTTCGACGAAGCCGAGCAGAAGCGGCTGGTGGAGAAGTTCTACCGCTGCCTGAATCCCCAGGGATACATGTTTGTCGGCCATGCCGAAAGCCTGCTGGGGCTGACGGAAAAGTTTCAGATGCTGCACAGCAACAGCGGCACGGCGTATCAGCGAGTCGAGGTGGCGATGTGACGGTTCCGCCTGAAGACCGGATGAGCGATCTCCGCCAATTGTTCTTCGAAACCGCGGGGGAACTCGTCCAGAAGCTGAACGACGAAGCGCTAGGGCTGGAAAAAACGCCCGGCGATGCGGAGACGGCGCGCAGCTTGCGGCGGACGGTGCATACGCTGAAGGGGGACGCGGCCGCCTGCGGGTTCCGAGAGTTGAGCGAACTCGCCCACGAGTTCGAGGACGTGCTGGCGCTCGAGAACACGGCCACGGGGACGGTCCCAGAGATCGCGTTGCGCGCGGCCGACGTGTTTGCGGCCTTGCTGGAGGCGTACCGCAGCGGGACAAAACTCCCCAGCATCCAGTCTTTGCGCACGGACATTGCCCGGCTGGCGCAGCCGGGGGCGGGCGGCGCGGCCGCAGCGGCAAAAAAGGCGAGGAAAGCGAAGACCGCCGCGAACGAGGTCCGGTGGTCGGAGTATGAACAACTGGCGATCGCCCGGGCGACGGCCGAGGGCAAGCGCATTCATCATGTGGTGGTGGAGGTCGACCCAAATTGCGCGATGCCCATTGCCGGACGACAGATGATCCTGATGGCCCTGGCCACGCTGGGCGAGGTGCTGGCCATGCGTCCGGCGGAAGGCAGTCTCGATCCCATAAAACAGATCGAAGCGGCGCTGGCGTCGGAAAGACCGGCGGAACAGATACGGGCCAAGTGCAGCATTCCCACCATTGCGCTGAATGTAAAAGTGAAGCCATTGCGCGCAGTAGCGCCGTTGCTGCCGCAGGCTGCCGCCGCTGCGGAAGCGAGCGCCGCGGAAGGCAAGGGCGAGGCCGCGTGGCCGGTGGCCGCCGAGGCCGTTCGCGGCGACACTGCAGAGTGCGATTTGCGCGGTACAGAGAACGACGCGCGCGCCGCCGTGGAACCGGCGCCGGCGGTGGCGAGCGGGCCCGACAATCTGCTGCGCGTGGATGCGGAAAGAATCGACAGCGTGCTCAATCTGGTCGGGGAACTGATCCTGGCGAAATCGATGTTGCAGCAGGCGCTGCTCGAATTTGGCCAACGTTTCCCGAAAGATGGGCTGCGGGGAAAATTCGCCGACGCCATGGCGTTTCAAGGGCGGGTCTTGAACGACCTGCAGCATTCGGTCATGAAGATCCGCATGGTGCCGGTCGATCAACTGTTCCGGCGCTTCCCGCGCATTGTGCGGGACGTTGGACGCCAGTGCGGGAAAGAAGTCGAGTTGACGGTGAGGGGCGGGCAAACCGATCTGGACAAGAGCATTCTGGATGCGATCGCCGAACCCATGACCCACCTGGTGCGGAATGCGGTCGACCACGGGATCGAGAGCGCGGAGGAGCGGGTCCGCGCCGGCAAGCGGGCGCAGGGGACATTGCGGCTGGGCGCGTATCACCAGGGGAACCAAGTCGTCATAGAGGTCTCGGACGATGGGCGGGGCATCGATGCGGAACGAGTGAAGGAGCGCGCTCTCGCGCAGGGATTGCTGAACGCCGAGCAGGCGGCACGCCTGACCGAGGCGGAGACGATGGACCTGATCGTGCGGCCGGGATTCTCGACGGCGGAAGAGATCACGGAAATTTCGGGCCGCGGCGTGGGATTGGATGTGGTGCAGAGCGTGCTAGGGCGGCTGAAGGGAACGGTGCAGATCGAAACCGTGCGGGGACGGGGCACGACGTTCCGAATGCGGCTTCCGCTGACGCTGGCGATTATTCGGGCGCTGCTGTTCCGGGTGGAGGAGCGGCTCTACGCCCTGCCGCTGAACGCGGTGGCGGAAATCGCGCGCACGGTGGAAGAAAATATTCATCAGGTGGAGCACTACGAGGTGCTGCAACTGAGGAACGACGTGCTGCCGCTGCTGCGCCTGGGCACGAGGCCCGCAGGCGGGCCGGACGCGGCGCGGCGCAAGGTCTTTGTGCTGGTGATGAACAGCGGAGAGCGCAAGTTCGGCGTTGTCGTCGACGGCATGGAGGGCGAAGAAGAGTTGGTCATCAAGGCGCTCGACGACCAGTCAATCACAACCGACCTGGTGAGTGGCGCATCGATTCTGGGCGATGGGCGGGTGGTGCTGATTCTGAACATGATTGCCCTGATGGAGCGCTTCACGCGCGGGCGGACGGAGGCCACCGGTACGGGGATGGCGGGTCTGCTGTCGGGTCTCGCAAAGGTTGAAATCAGCGTTGGTGAAAGCGCAACGGGCGCCGGGCGGGCACGCGGCGCGGCAGGCGGCCAGTCATGAAGAAGCCGGTGCGGGTGCTGGTGGTGGACGACTCGGCGCTGATGCGCAAGCTGATTCCGAAGATGCTCGAAGCGGACGGAGAGATTGAGGTGGTAGGCACGGCCATAGACGGCAATTTTGGGCTGAAGAAGATCGAGGACCTGTCGCCGCAAGTGGTGACGCTCGATCTGGAAATGCCGGGCATGAACGGAATCGATACGCTGAAGGAAATCATGCGGCGCTGGCGGCTGCCGGTGATCGTGGTCAGCTCGCACAGCACGGATGGGGCGTCGATCACGCTCAAGGCGCTGGAGCTGGGCGCGTTCGATTTTGTGGCCAAGCCTCGCGGAGTTTCCGCGAACATGCCGGAAATCGCCGGCGAGTTGATCAGGAAAATCCACGCCGCGGCGCAGAGCGCGGGAGTGCAGACGCAGTTTTTGCCGGGAGAAGCCAGCGGCGCGCAGGCGGGCAAGCTGCGTCCGGTGGCGCCGACGCACATCGTCGCGATCGGCGTTTCCACGGGTGGTCCGAACGCCTTGCAATTCCTGTTTTCGCATCTGCCGTCGGACTTTTCTGGCAGCATTCTGGTGGTGCAGCACATGCCGGATGGCTTCACGGAACTGTTTGCCAAGCGGCTGGACGATGTTTGCCCGATCCGAGTGAAGGAAGCGCAATCGGGCGACTTGCTGGTGGCCGGGCGGGCGCTGATTTGTCCGGGAAACCGGCACATGAGAGTGAAGAAAATGCCGCTGGGCAACGTGGCGTTGCTGGGGGACGACGCGCCGGTGAACGGGCATCGTCCTTCGGTGGATGTGCTGTTCCACAGCGTAGCCGGGGTGTTTGGCGCGCAAGCCATGGCGGTGTTGATGACTGGCATGGGAGAAGACGGGGCGGCGGGATTGGGAGAGATCCGCGCGGCCGGGGGGTTCACGGTGGCGCAGAGCCAGGAAACATGCGTGGTCTTCGGCATGCCCAAGGCGGCCATCGAGCGGGGCTACGCGATGAGGATTGCGGACCTCCAGGATCTGCCGAGTGTTTTGCAGGTTCGGTGCGCGCAGGACCGCGGCCAAGGTAACGCGACCGAGGTCAAGCGGGCAACCGGGGCCGGAAGTAACTAGAGTTACCTACCGAAAGTGCGTAGATCGTGGTTAAGTGATAGTTGGGGAGGAGTGCCATGCAAGAATTTACGCCCGTAAAACGGAGCGAAGATGGACAACCGGTCCGGTATCTGATTGTGGACGACTCCGTGTTCGCCCGCAAGAACCTGGCGCGAATGGTCGAGACGTTCGGCGGACAGGTGATCGGGGAGGCGGGCGACGGAATTTCCGCCATCAGCGAGTATGACCGGCTCACGCCGGACATCGTTCTGATGGACATCACCATGCCGCACATGGAAGGCATAGAGGCGGCGGAGAAGATCGTGCGCGAACATCCCAGTGCGCGCATCGTCATGGTGTCGTCGGTCGGCTACCAGGAAAACATCGTGGCGGCGTTGCAGCGCGGCGCCCGGCACTTCGTGCAGAAACCGGTAAAGCCGGAAGTTCTCTATGAAGTCGTCAAGTACGTAATGCGGGACGATGGAGTCGCGGTGCGGGGCGCTGGAGCCTAGTCATGCGAATGGATTTGATTCAGCCTTTCATCAACTCGGCGGACGCCGTCCTGGCGCAAGGGCTGGAGTCGCCCGTTTCCATCGAGAACCTGAGCATGGAGGAAGAGGCCTACCGGCGGAAGGGAGTTGCCGCCGAGGTCATCCTCACGGGCGAGATTGAAGGGCGGATCATTTTCGATGTGGACCTAGGGGCCTCGCTGCAACTCGCCAGCCGTCTGGCGGGCGTCGAAGTATCCGAGACCGACGAGGACCTGGTGCGCGAGGCGGTGTTGGAGCTGGCCAACCAGATCATCGGCAACGCCGTCACCGCGCTCAACGACCAGGGATTTCACTTTCACGTTCGTCCCCCCGTCCTGCACACTTCCGAGCGGGGCAGCAAGAGCAGCGAAGACACGGAAGCCCTGGTGATGAGCTTCAATACTTCCAGCGGAAAGGTCTTCATGAATGTGGCGCTGCGCCACCACTGCCGCCCGGCAGCGGACCAGGCCGCGGTCGCGGGATAGGGGATCGGTCGTTGGTCGTTAATCGTTCGCCGTTCGCCGTTTGTCGTTCGCCGCTTGACTCTGCAACTCACCCAACTCGAATACAGCGCAACTCGCTCGGGATGAAAACGTCAGGCTATGGCCCGGCAATCAGAAATACCGGATTCTGGGGCGGGTCCTGCAAGCTCGGTGGAATCGGCGAGCGTTCGCTGGCCGGAGCGGCGAGATTCTGAAAATAGGTGTCGGTCGAAGTATTGATGAAGCTGACATTCCCGCCATCGCAACTGGACATGTAGGCGCGCGTACTGTCTCCGGCGGCGGCCATCATCATGCGGAAGCGCGTCTGGGCGCAGAAGGGTTCGTAGGTGGGAAATCCCGGGACGGCAAACGTGCTCTCGACGGCATAGCTTTTGGCGTTGATCACCGTCACCTGCGGGCAAATATTCGGAGCAGCACCGGTCCCACCGCTGACGTAGGTGTCGGTCGGGGCATTCGTTACTTCAAATGTTCCTCCCCCGACAGAGATAATCGTGAAGGTGCCGTTAAAGTCATTGGGGGGCGGCCCAGAGCTTGAGGTTATACCGGAAATAGTGATGACCATCCCAGGGAGCAAGTCAGGGGGGCCGGACGGCAGGCTGTAGGTGTAGGTTGTGTGGATCCCGTCGGAATTTGCAGTTGCACTCGATATCGTCACATTGACCGTGAACTCGGCATAAGATCCGACGTAAGCGCGGGAACCGTCCGGCAAAGCGGCCACAGCGGCGGAGGTGACGACGCTGGGATTAAAGGCCGAGCATACATCGCCCTGCGCGCGAGCGGATCCCAAGACCGGAGCAATCGGAAGCGCCGCTAACGACTGAGGGGTGGATTGCGAAACATCAACGATCTCTAATTGCCTTCCACCGGGGGTCTGCGGTTCACCGGGGATATACAGCCGGATCAGGTTGGGGTCGTAGGTCATCGTGGTAGCGGTGGGCATACTAATTGGCGACTCAGTCAGCGTGTCGGGGCCAATGGTCGAGGTGATGGCGATCGAAGCAAGAGTGCCGCTGGTCTCCAGGACATAGACTTGCTGGCTGTCGGTGCGGGCGACCAACCAGAGCGGCGCCGAACGCAGCGAGCCGTTGATGGTCCTGGAAGTCAGGTTCACGCTGCTGGTGGTTTCGGTAACGGTGAAGGCGGTGATCGTGCCGTCGCCCTGGTTGGCCACGTAGAGCTTGGACTTGTCGGGCGTGACGGCGAGAGCATAGGGATTGCTTCCGACCGAGACCGTCGTAATCATGAGGTTGGTACTGGTGTTGACGACGCCGACCGAAGGAGGTGAGGAGCCCGGCAACGTCACATACGCGTAGGTATCCAGCGGGGCAATGGCCACGAAGTCCGGCGCCGAATTCTCCGGCAGACTGATGGTGCTGGCGCCATAGATGCTCGTGCCACTGAAACTCAGCTTGGTCATAGAATCGGCAGCCGTGCCGGACACGGCTTGGTTTGCGACTAGAACGGTATTGGCATTCTGTTGCGCCGCATGCACGGGACGCAGTCCCACGCTGGCCCCGGTCATCTCGGAGTCGCCGGAGACGTCGATGGGCATGGCGGTGCCGGGCAGGACGGTCCCGTTGGCGTTGGTGTTATCGTTGATCGCGACCACGCTGTGCGCCCCCTGCGGGTTGGGAAAGACCGGAGGATTCGGATAGATAATCGCGCGGTAAGTCTCGCCGCAGCCGCTGCAGATCACATAAAAGAACAGCACGAACCCCAGCCAGAGAAACCGCTTCATTCGAACTCCATCGAAAAAGATAGTCTTGCGCGGAATCCGATATTGTATCGGGAACGGGGTCGCGAGGGGAAATCGGACAGTGCCCCGGCGCAATTTCTTTCCGCCGTATGGGTGAGAAGCGGGCAGCAGCGGTTTGGTTGCCGGGAGCGGTTGGGAAGGTCCGAAAAAGACAAGATGGAGATGGGGCTTGCCGAATCTCTATGCGCTCGGCCACGGCGTATTGCGGGCATGCCGCAAAAAAATGAAACCGGGCGGTTGAACCCGGTTTCGGAAGCGCGGGTTGCAATGCGGTTACAGCGCAACCCGGCGCAGGTTGACTCGGAGTTTTGCTCGGGCGCAGTTCGCATCCGCCCGTGCGTCTCGCGCCAACCAAGTGTTCAAAAGGAGCGAGAATGCAGATGCAACCGAGGGAGCAAGCATGGGGCCAGTGCGAGGTTCCGCGGAGCGGTTTGCGGGGTCACGGTAAACGAAAGAAAGTAAATAACTTCAAGGGCGCATTTGAACGGTGGGTGCGGCCGTCGTGTGGTGGTTCGGATTGGCGCGGTCAAAAATGTTGCACAGTATCGTGCGCTCGTGTGCATGAGCTGCGGATTGAGACTCGATCAGAGCCACTCGACTGCGATTACTGCAAACCCGACTGCGTCAACTTCACTGCACAATAGGGATTCGCAGAACCGCCTGTCAAGCCTGACGGACACTTCTGTCCGCCAACGTCTCCCGCCGCCTGGGTGGTGAAGTAGATGTTCGTCCCGCCATTCGACAACTGGTTGTCGATGACGATCCCGCTGGTCGCTTGCAGAGCGCTCGGGGCCGTCACGCAAGTGGATGTGCCCGAGCAGACCGGCGTGGTCAACGAAGTTGCATTCAGCGTCGAGGCCTCCAGGTATCCGTCGGTCGGGGTTGTCGCTGGCCCGCCCACTCCGAAGAACATCAGGTCTGTCGTTCCGTTATAAAACTCGGTCAGCGGCGAACACTCGTCCCCCCGCGTGCTGTCGATCAAAAAGGTGTATGCCGCCGCGTAATCCACGGGGCCCCCCTCGATGACGCCACCCGAGAAGGGGAACATGTACATCTCTGGTTCCGAAGGTGTGCCGCCCTTGTTCACGAATCCGCACGTGATCAAGTGGCCTTGGGCCGATCCGTATAGCCAGAACAAGTTATCAACCGTCCCCGAGTGAAGGTTGGCGCTCGTGCAGTCTCCTGCTCCAGTCGCCGATCCCAGATCCACGGTGTTCGCTGTTGTAGGCACGCCGGTCGTGAAGGTCGCCGGAAGCTGGCTGACCGCTCCGCCGACACCCAACACATAGCTGCATCCCGTAAAGGCAAACACTTGGTTGACCCCGTAATTGGCGGCATCCACGACCACAATCGGCGCATCCACCACCCCTGTCCCAGCTTGTCCGCTCCCACCGCCGGTTGGGATCCCGGCACAGTTAGTAATTGCGCCGGTCCACGCCCACCCGATCGTCTGAGTCGCGGATGTCGTTTTAGCCGGGCTGGTCAGGTTGACCGCATACAGGAATCCCCCCCCGTTTCCGATAAAAATCTTACCGGAATAATTGTCGACAATGGGATCGGTCAACACCGTATTGCAGGACTGGTTTGTTGTCGGCGCCGATGCGCTTGTCGACGAGACCGTGACCGGCCAGTTGGCCGAATCGTTGACCAGCGCCGGCGCACCGCCGCCGAATACCGGCGTGATTTTATATAACACGCCACCGTCGGTGCCCACGTAGGCGGTATCCGCGCGGTAGTCCACCCATGGCGAGGAATTCGAGTCGGTGGCAGTGGTTTCGATGGCGAGCGTGGTCATGCAACCCGCGGTCGTCGGCGTGGTGCAGGTAGTGGGTGTTTTCGGCTTCAAGACCGTCCCCACTGCCGTCCCCGAAGTCACCGGAATCGGATTTGGCAGCACCAGCACGTGGAAGTAAGCGCCCGCAGTGGTGCTTTCCACGAAGGCCACTTTCGTTCCGTCTTCCGACAGTGTGGGCGAGGTCTTGATCTGTCCCCCCGTCTGCGTGACCGTGTTGTACGCGAATGCCACCAAGGGCAATCCGCCATTGCACGGCGTCGGAGTCATTGCCGTGTACAGGTTGTTGATGCCGACCATGTTGGCCTGCGTGCCTGAAGGCACGGTCAGTCCGAACAGAACGTAATCGGCGCTGCTGCTTTCGGCGGTCACGCTAAACTGGTACTTCGCCGGGAACTGCTTCTGCGCCACGTACCCGTTCTCAAGCGATACCGCCCAGTCGATCTTCATGGGCCGGCGCGAAGGCGGCCGGGGAAGTCCTATCCCTATCCCTGGCGCCATGAGTGCGTCTTCCTTCGCTTTGCGTGCTTTCTCCACGGCCACTTGCCGCATCACCGTGTTGTAGACATAGCGCGGGTCGTAGGCTCCGGCCGTCAATAAATCCTCGGCTCGCGTGCCGGACATCAAAAGGTGCCGCGAACTCCAGTCCTGCGGATAGCCGAGATGCGTTTGCCCGCCACTGGCGCCTAACGATGACGGCGTCCCCATGTCCGACTGGCCCCAAAGCGGAATGGAGAGCAGGAGCAACCCTGCCGCCATACAGAACCAACGGAATGCGTGTCCTCGCATAGTCGTTCTCCTCAGTGCTTTTATATGGGAGCCGCCATAGCAGGCATTTCCTGCAGGCGCAGCTCAAGCGGTGCGCACAGTCTCCCAGCATCAATTCTAAGAAGGTTCTAATCGTACCCACAGAGAAAAACAAAAATCGCAGGTAACTAAGGTAATACGTGCAGGTCTGGCCGCCGCTCCGCTCGCACGTCCTGCCGATCCCGGTGCGGTTACGAATTCTGCCGGTTGAAACGGCAGTGCGACTGGGTCGCGCTCATCTTGCCGCACGCCAGCGCCATCGTCTCAAATACGCGCTCGAAGCGGAAGGCTGGCTTTTGATAGGGCTTGAGGCTCCCGGCTGGCTCGGGATTGGCGCGCACAACTTCTTCTTTGCGGAGTGGCTCCCCGCCCAGGCCACCATTCGTTTCTTCTAGCCCCATTCACCGCCCCCACTATCAAGATCCATGCTCCGAACGTGCAATGCCGAAAACACCAAGGTCTCGACGATGCGGTAGTGCGTCGTGGTCCACTCGGTCATTGGAGAAGGTTTTGCCCTAGCTGGGCTTCATCTTAAGGGTGCGGCACACGCCCGTCAAGCGAACAAAGGGCCAAACCGCGAGCGGGGAACCAAGTTGTTACGGCATGTGGCGGAAGCGGCGGTGAGTTTGGCGCTCCGGAGCGTTTGTGCGCCACGCCAAACGCCGAATCTACATTTCGCGGCGCCCTTCCATGGCTTTCAGCATGGTGACTTCGTCGGTGTATTCAATGTCGCTGCCGACCGGAATGCCCATGGCGATCCTGGTCACGCGCAGTCCTTGTCTTTGTCCTTGCCGTTTCAGTTGCTGGGCCAGGTAGGTTGCGGTGGCTTCTCCCTCGACCGTGGGATTGGTTGCCAGAATGACCTCTTCGATTTCGCCGCCAGCGACCCGGCTGATCAGGTTGGCGATGCGCAACTGCTCTGGCCCCACGCCGTGTAATGGAGAGATCGAGCCGTGGAGCACGTGATAAACGCCGTTAAAATTCCGCGTCTTCTCGACCGCGGCAATGTTGGTCGGCTCCTCGACCACGCAGACCAGCTTCCGATTCCGCGTCGGACTGGTGCAGTACTCGCAGGGATCGGCCTCGGTGATGTTGTTGCAGACGGAGCAGAGATGGAGCTTAGCCTTCACGTCGCGGACCGCGGAGGCGAGAGATTCGGCGTCCTCCTCGCTCGAGCGCAGAATGTGAAAGGCGAGCCGCTGCGCGCTCTTGCCGCCGATTCCCGGCAGCTTCTTGAGTTCGTCGATGAGGCGGGTCATCGGTTCGGCAAAGCGGGACATAGAATTTGTAATTTTGAAATCGGGTAATTTGGTAATTTGAAAACCGGCAGCGGATTTTCCTCTCCAAACTGCAGATCCCTCGCTCCGCTCGGGATGACAATTCTTTCAGAGGTTCCTCAAATGACCAAATTACAAAATCGCCAATTTACAAAATTCCTCCCAGTCCGCCGAGCATTCCGCCCATGCTGGATTGCATAGCTTGATCCACCTTGCGTCCGGCTTCGTTGAGGGCGGCCATCACCAGGTCTTGCAGCATCTCGACGTCGCCGGCCTTCACCGCTTCCGGATCGATCATGATGCCGAGCACTTGCTTGCGGCCATCCATTTTGACGGTGACCGAGCCGCCGCCGGCCGAAGCCTCGACCACGGTCTGCTCCATTTTTTTCTGCAGCGCCTCGTAATGCTGCTTGGCCTGCGACATGAGTTCCTGCAAATTGAATCCAGACATAAGAAAATTTGTAATTGGTAATTTGTAACCCGATGGCTCCGATCTACCCTTTCTCCCGATAATCGATCACGGTGCGGATTTCCGCCCCGAATTTTTCTTTCATGCGCTGCACGATCGCGTCTTGCTCGGCGCGACTGCGGGCGCTTGCGTTCGATGCCGATATCGCTGCCCGGCGTGGCGCCGACACCGACGCTGGCTGTGTAGTTCCACCGGGCTCGACTTGCAGCTTGATCGGCCTCCCGGCCAGACCGCTGGCGGCGGCGCTGGCAATGCGGCGCGCCTCGGCGGTGAACGACATTTCAATCATGGTGCCGGAGGCTGCGACTCTTGCGGTAAGCGAGTTTCCCGTCAGCGTCCACTTCGCACCTTCGAGCATCGAGACCAGCATCGGCTGATTGTTTAGCGCATTGAGAACGGCTTCGCGCAGAGACCCCGCGTCGGCCTCACCCTTTACGTTCACATGGGCCGCCGGCTCCGGTTCTAACTCGGCAACCGCGGGCGCGGCCGATCCCATGATGACGACATTCCCGCCGGATGTGTGGGTGGCGCGGGCGCCGTCGCCCGCGAATGCCGGAGCATTGCCCGGCGACTCCGCCTTCGGAATGCCTTTGCGTGCGGTATCCGCCGCGAACGGCGATACGGAATTCGCGCGCGCCGATGCAGGGGGTTCAGCGCGTCGCGGGTCCGCCGGCGACGACAGCGAACGCGAGCCGGGAGCAGGCGGCACGGCAACCGGTCTCGACACGGTGGGCGCGGGCATGGACGCCGCCGCATCGCTCAACAACTGCTCGATCGGCAGCAGACGCTGCGCATGGGCCATCTTCAGCAGTCCGAGCTCGAGGTGGAATCGCTGCTCCTGGCGGTAGCCGAGTTCGCCATGGGTGCGCAGCATGATTTGCAGATGGCGCGCCAGGTCCTCCTCGGTGAAGATCTCGGCGATGCGGGCCACGCGGGCGCGCTCATCGGAGGAAATCTGCAAGAGCGCGGAATCCTTGCCCGCGATCTTCGCCACGGTGACATTGC
>JBEKQG010000041.1:0-21647 GCA_049519955.1 Terriglobales bacterium | reverse complement strand
GGTGAGCATCGCCCTCGGGCGCATCGCCGCGCTCGTAAGGCCGAAACAGGACCGCATAGAACAGACCGATAGCGAATACCACTGCCCAAACCACAATCATTCCGTAGTTGCTATACCACGGGTCCTGGGGAGAACGCGGCCAACCCATGTTGATGATGGCCGAGACCCCGTAGGCGAGGGCCACCACGTTGACCGGCCACGCCCAGATGCCCAGGCGAAACGCTCCGCTTGGTTTCCAGCCTTTCACGCGCGCGATCAAAGCTGCGAAGACAATCATCTGGAAGGCGATGTAGATACCGGCGGCGCTGGACACGACGATCGTCTCTACCATTCTCTTGAGGAACAACCCTGTAATCGCAACCAAGGACGGCACAATGCCGGCAAACAGCAGAGCGTTGACCGGAACTCTTGTGCGCTTGGAGAGCGCGCTGAGATAAGTGCTGCCAAAGATCATGTGGTCGCGGCCGTAGCTGAACAGCAGCCGGCTGGTGGCTGCCTCCAGGCTGATGAGGCAGGAAAAGAAGGAAACCAGCACCACCGCGATGACTGCCCGCAGTCCGACCGGGCCCACGGCGGTGTTCAGGATGGTCACCACGGGGTCGGTATCCCGCCCGGAGAACACGGCGTTCAGATCAGGCACTGCCAGCACAAAAGCCAGGCAAACCAGCATCGCCGCGAAGCCGCCAATGTAGATGGTCATGCGCATGGCCTTCGGGATGGAACGGCTTGCGTCCGGAGTTTCCTCGGCGACGTCGCCACAGGCTTCAAAGCCGTAGTAGCACCACAGAGCGCCCATGCTCGAAGCCAAAAAGGCGGGGAGGTAGTGTCCGTGGCCAAGACCAAAGGTCTGAAACAGGACTGCAAAGCTCTGGTGCCGCGCCACGATCAGCAGATAGCCCCCCACGACGATCGCGCCCACGAGCTCACAAATGAATCCGAACATGGCCACTCGCGCCAGAAGCTTGGTGCCACTGACGTTCAGAGCTGTCGTCCCCGCGATCATGGCAATCGCGACTGCAACTTCTCCCGCTTGACCCACCTTGAAGCCGAAAAGCTGCGCCAGGTAAGGAGCCCCTCCGACGGCAACCCCAGCGATGGTGCTGCACAGGGCCCACAAATAGACCCAGCCAGCCATCCAAGCCCAGCGCCGGCCAATCAGACGGCGGGCCCAGGGATACAAACCGCCGGCGATCGGAAACTGGGAGACAATCTCTCCGAACACCATGGCCACCAACAGTTGTCCCATCCCCACCAACAGATAGCTCCAGAACATGGGTGGACCACCGGCAGCGAAAGCAAAGGCGAACAAGGTGTACACGCCCACAACTGGCGATAAGTAGGTAAAGCCGAGGGAGAAGTTCGCCCACAAGCTCATCTTGCGGTCAAATTTTGAACTGTAACCCAAGGCTTCCAGTTGGGCGGAATCTCGGTCTGCCGCGTTCGCGTCTGGTTTCACAATTATCCTTTCCTGACTTTGACTCGGGAGTCGAAAAATTCCATCGGCGAGTCATCCGACATCCGGTTGGTTTGGCGGGGCAGGTGCGTCCACCGCCGTAAGCTTCCGCCGTCGAAAACATTTAGCCCGCAGCAGGAAGCCATCCCCTATTACTTCGCGTCACTTTGACTCGGATGGCTGGGCCGGCAACACCCCGACCTGCCGCATGATCGTCGCCGCATCGTAATAATCAAGGCTGCGAGATATCTTTCCCTCGCGCACATCGATGACGCTTACGCCCCGGACGGAGAATTTCTTTCCCGTCTTAAACATGTCCTTATCCGTGCCACTGAAGGACCATTCGATGGTTCCATGGCCATTGTGCACGGAAGCGCGCAGCATCTCGATCTTGAGATCGGGAACTGCCTCAAACTCAGAGGCCGCGAACTTGCGTAGCTCGGCGCTGCCATGACTCACTTCACCAAACGCCACGTCTTCGTAAAAGACGTCGCTGGTGAAGGCGGAAAGCAGTTTTTCCGGGTCGTGGGAGTTCCAGGCAGCAATCCACTTTTCCGCCACCGCAGCATTGCGATCGCTGGCGGGCTTGGCCTCGGGTTGGGCCTCAACGGATGTCAGAACGATCACAGCCAGCACGGCAACGATGGTGAGAACTTGTTTCATGTTCGTCCCTCCGGGCGACGACAGAGAGTTTAGTGGAAGCTGATTCTCCAAACAAAAGGGCGTAGACGCAGGCGGTCGAGATAAGCGCGCCCGTTACCGCTTGGACTCAGGGCCCTTGCCGCGCGCCCGCATTCTCAAACGTTGTGCGACTATAGCAAGGTTTTGTTTTGGCAGCAAGTACGGAATGTGAACCGGCAACCGGCGATTGGTGCAGCAGATTTTCTCCTCCTCCGTGGTGCTGCGCGCAGATCCTGGCGCCAGTCAGTTTTAGTAGTGAGAAAGCTCCTGCACGGCGCGATACGCTTGGTCGATGGCGATATCCATGTAGGCATCGGCGCCTGCGTCCGAATTTGCAATCGCGATGCGGCCGAAAGGTCTTCGACCCACCACGTTGGGAAGTTCCTCGTCGACAAACTCGGGATCGAACAGAGGGTTGCATGTATAGGCGTACCCGTGTGCCCAGCGCCCGACCGTAATGCCCTCGATATCATTTGCCGGATCAAAGCCTCCGGGGCCCAGCATGCGTGCTAGCTGATCGCGAATATTGCGCTCCAGGGTCTCAAACGATACATCGTAGAGCTCCACCCGGCCCGCGCGGTGCTGCTCGCGCTGCGACAATCCGGGTTGGCAGGGCGTGCGCACCATGAACACCACCATCGGTTCCTCCGGGCGGCTCGGGAAGCTGTATCCCGGCATGCTCACAGGGAAATCGATGGCGGCGTAAACGTGATAGCTTCCGGGGGCCGCGATCTGGAACACGCCCAGCTTGTGGAAGGATGTCCAATTGCGAATGGCGACATGAGAGTAGATCAGCGGCGCTCTCACTCCATACGCCAGAGCTTCCTTTTGTTTTGCGGGCAGCTCGCGGCAGAGATAGGGGACCATCGCGTTGTAGCAGGCGAGCACGCACCGCCGACCGCGCACCTGGTAGAGTCGGCCATTCCGGGCGTAGGTCACCTCCACTTCGCGGGCAGACGCGGGATCGCCGCCCTGCTGCACTCTCACTACAGTACTGCTCAAGCGCACGCGTGCCGGGGACTGGGACTCGTCGAGGCGGCTGTAATCGGCGTTGGCTAGGACCACATCTTCCATGGCGTGTCCGGGAATCGCCTCCGGAATTAAAGACCGCACCAGCAAGCGGGCGACAGAGGCGTTGCCATCGGGGAAATGAAAGATGTAAGGATCGGGCTTGTGATTACCGCGGTCGCCTCCAGCGCCTAGGATGCCATCGAGGCCGGGATAACCGTAGCCGTAGTCATCGCCCTCCTCGTAAAGCGCCAGGGCGGAAACGGCGTCGATACCAACTCCGAACAGGTCGTGGCTACGAGTTTGGAAAACGGGTAACACCTCGGGACTGCACTTGGCAATTTTGGTCAGGAAGTCGGCATAGCTGGTTTTGGCCAGCATGCCCCGCTTCTGTTCCTGGGTGAGTCCCTGTAAATAGTCCACCTTCTCGGTGTAGACGCGCACGAGGTCCTTGCGCGCTTTTTCGGAAAGAGGCGCCTTGGCGAAGAATTCCTTGTGAGGAATGGCGCCGAAGCCGGTCACCAAGCGGTCTTCTCCGAAGGTCTCCCGGTCGAAAAATATGCCGCTGCCCAGTTTCATCGAGGAGTAAAAATTCTGGTCGTAGTAGTGGTAGAACTTCTGGAGGTCAACACCCAGATCAGCCAGCAAGCCCTTGGACTCGGGGCTGTAGAGCGAGGGGCTTTCGATCGACTCGGCGCCGAAGCTGAGCAGCAGCCGGTTGCCGGCGTGAAACTCCTTGCGCATGGAGTGCCCGCCAAAGTCGTCGTGATTGTCGAGAATCAGGATGCGTGCCTTGTCGCCGGCTTGCTTGCGGAAGAAATGAGCTGCTGCCAGTCCGCTGATGCCCGCTCCCACGACGATAAGATCGTAAGTGGTATCGGTAAGAATGGGGGAGCCGGCAGTCTGCCAGAAGGTCCCGTCGCGAAGCCCATGCGCGATCTCAAACGATCCCAGGTTATCGCCGCGCATCTTGCTCTCCGCCGGAGGGTTGTATCCCTTGCCATTTTGCGCAAAGCTAGAACCCGGAACGCCATGCCCGGTACAGCCGGTCAGATAGGAGCTCAGTGCCGCGCTGCCTAGTCCGATTGCAACCCCGTCCAGAAAATCACGGCGTGTAATGGGACGGTTCATACCCAAATCGTGATCGCGTGCGTCCTTCATAAGGCTGAGTTCCTCATGGGCAAATTTACCTGCAACGGAAGCGGCTTCATCGAGGCCCGGTGTTCACGATCTCTCCATTGCGCCGCTCAACTCACGTTCCTGCCCCTCTCCGCGGCTGCGAAACGAAATTCCGTGAACACGTTCCTCAGAAAACTGCGCCGCCGGGACTGCGCCCGTAGCCAACGCTCAACGGCCGAATCATCGCGTGCTGGCATGGTTTGCCGGCTTGCTATTCTCCGACTCCCTCACAACCCTGAAGCTGACGCCAATACGCTCCGAGTACCACCAAGCGCCTTCAGGGTTCTGCGGGTAGTCAAGGCTGAACTCCGTCGTGACACCGGGCATGTCCAAAAAGCCCCAAGGGTTAACTTCGGCCACATCGGGAAGATGCGAATCCGCCCGGCTGTCGAGTTTGAGCCATGCAGGCATAGTGCCATCCGCAACACAGGCATACTCCAGCTCCGCTTCCGTTGGGAGACGATATTTCTTTCCCGTCATTTGCGACAACCATTCGGTGTAGGCCTTGGCAGCCTGTTGTGTCAGCGCCGGGACGGAGGACAAGGCTTCCCCTTCAACCGGCCGATTCGCGCGCTGGGATACAGGCAGCGGGGCATCCGGGGAGCGCGGAGTGCGTGGGCCTTTCGCCTGCAACTTGCGCTGGGCATAAAACCGTTCAAGTTCGTGGTCGGCGACTATGGCTTGGGCCATCCAGAACGGGAGCAGGCTTACGCCGTAAACTGGCCCCACATCCCGCTGGCGGCAAGCCCCCAGCTCTGGGCTTCCCATCTGCAAAGTTCCGCCCGGGACAGCGATCATGTGGAACTTGATATTCGATCCGGGGATCACTTCCGTGTAACTCTGAAAGCCCGAGGGCGTAAGCGGGAACTGGACACTCTCGACCTCTTCGACACGCGGCAGTGTCTTCTTTTCCATCCGATGCCCCTCGAGAAGGTGGCAGTTGACGCAGCGCAACTTCTCCCGGTTCCGCTGATAGTAAAGATGTGCCTCCATTCTGCGCGCGACGATTCGCATCTCTCGCACTTGCTGTGAGTTAGTTTCCTGCAAACCGGGAGGGAGAGTGCCGGCCACCTTGGAGAGCCCCTGGCTGAACAGATTGGTGTGGCAGTGGAGGCAGGCCGAATCGTAAGTAAAGGTCAGTGCGCGGTCGAGTTGGCCCTCGCGCGCCCAGTCAATTTTGCTAACGTCCAGAAACAGTTTTCCGTAGGCGTCGCGGGTTCCCAGCCTGGCTTTCTCGGTAAGATACCGGGCCCCGTCCGGCGGCAGATGGCAGTCGGTGCAGTGCGTCACCACGCCACTCCGGTTGGAGTAGTGCGCGGACTGGATCCAGGATTGAGTTGCGTGCGGGTGGGAATGGCAGGCTTGGTCACAGAATATGTCCGTCGAAGTGTAGGTCACGGTCTGGTGCCCGGCCAGCGCGACCGCGAGTCCAAGAAGCAACCCACAGCCCAGCAGCGATCCTATTATTCTGGTGCGCTTCCCGACAACCGGTTTGTCTGCCATTGCAAGTCCGTCCTTCTACCGATTACGTCCACTCCGTATGAGCGCTCAAGAGGCGCTAGCGGACGTGACGGTTTCGGCACAGAACCAAAAAGGCCGCTGCCCGTTTTCGCACTCTGCTCACGACCGGGCCCTGCACTTTGGACAGGTGCTGGCTGCCTCGCGCAGCGTTTGCTTCTGTCCTAGAACGTTGGCGGCGTATTTACCCACAGCACCCAGGTTTCCGCCCGCCCGGGATTTTTCCAGTAATGCGGTGTCTCGCTCTCAAAATAAAAGCTGTCACCGGCCTTGAGCCGGTATTCTTCGGTATCCAGCGTGATCGCCAGTTCCCCGCGCAATACGTAGAGGAACTCTTCTCCCTCGTGCGTGTAAGAGTCGCCGCTGCCAGCCTGGGGCGCCACCCGAAACAGATGCGGCTCCATCACCGTGTTTCCCCACGCCAGCAACTCCATACGTATGCCGGCGCCAGCTTCCAGGACCTTTCTTTGTCCCGGCTGCACCTGCCGGCCGCTTGCTCCCTTCGCGTCAAAAAAATCCAGGATGTTGGTCTTATAAAATCGCGCCAGCTTGCGCAGCGTTCCCACCGACCCACTCATCTGCGACCGCTCCAGTGCGCTCAAGAAACCCACCGAGATGCCCACCGTTCGCGCGACCTGTGCCAGGGACAGACGGCGCTTCGCCCGCAACTGTCGCAAGTGCGAGCCAATCGCTTCTGCACTTCCGTCTGCCGCTGGACGCACCCGCCCTTCCCTCCGCAGCAGGTCGACAATCGCCGCCGCATTCCACCCCCGCATCTTCTGCAGCCGACGCGCTCGCGTCAGCAGTTTGACATCATCCGCCGTATAGAGCCGGTACTTGCTCTCGGTGCGCTGCGGACACGTCAGCCCCAGACGCTCCCACGACCGGATCGCCGACGGCGACACTCCCACCCGCCGTGCCACATCTCCGATCTTCAAATAAGGTACCGAACTGGTTGAATTCATCGCCTACGGGCCGGTCCGACAAAATTATTTATGGGAGGGGCGCTTTTTCTCCTTGACAGTACGTGTACCTTTTCACTAACCTCGTCGCATTATAGCAAGGTTCTGGTCGGACACAAGCTGTCGTTTTCAGGAAAACACAACTTCTCCGGTAGATGCCTGGAGGTCTTATGCCGCCGCTGCGAGCCCGTTGGATCGTCGTTTGTCTTGTCGTCGCCACCTCTCTTCTCATCCCCACTTTGCTCCCCGCCCAAGGTGCCAGCGGACGCATCCTCGGCCGCGTCGCGGATTCGAGCGGCGCCGTCCTCGCGGCTGTGAAGGTCACTCTGGTCAACGAAGCGACTGGCATCGGCCGCGACACACAGACCAATGACAGCGGCGACTACTCATTCATCGAGGTCGCCCCCGGCGCCTACACAGTCCAGTTTGAGTACACGGGGTTCAAAAGAAATGTTCAGAAGGGAGTAATCGTTAACGTCAATCAGATCGTGACCCTGAATTCCACGCTCCAGATCGGTGGCTCCCAGGAAGTTGTGGAAGTGAGCTCCGAAGCGCCGCTCGTCGATACCAACAGCACGCAGCTGGGCGCGGTCATGAACACCCAGCAGGTCTCGAACTTGCCACTCAACACTCGCGATACCTATCAGCTTCTGCAACTGCAGCCCGGAGTGATGTCCACGGTTGGCTCCAGCAATTCGCTGGTTTATGGAAGCGACAACTCCGGTGCGGTCTCGGTGAATGGCGGCCGCGGGCGCTCCAACAATTTCAGCGTGAATGGCGGCGACGCCAACGACCTCTTCGCCAACCTTCCGACGGTTCAACCCTCGCCTGACAGCATTCAGGAGTTCCGCGTTCTCACCAATAACTTCGACGCGGAATATGGACGCAACTCCGGTTCGGTCGTCAATGTGGTCACAAAGTCGGGGACCAACGGTTGGCACGGCAGCGCCTACGAGTTCTTCCGCAACAAGGTGCTCAATGCCAATGAATACTGCCTTACGGCGGCAGATGGTCTCCCTTGCGGGAAGCCGCAGTTCAATCAAAACCAGTTTGGCGGCACCTTTGGCGGACCGATCAAGAAGGAGCGAACTTTCTTCTTTGCTTCGTACGAAGGGCGCCGCATCCGCCAAGGTATCCCCTCGCCGGCTGTTACCGTGCCCAGTTCGCAGGAACGGCCGTCTCCCACCAACGTGGTGAACGGGCAGATTGTCGCCAACTTCCTTGATGTGAACCCGACTGTACCCACGCCGTTTACGGGGACGCTGGCCAACTCCTCGATTTTGACAAACCGCCCTGGCTGTCAGACGGCAACAACCGCGATCGGCGGCGGAATTATTCAAGATGGTGCGCCGTACGGGGCTGCCATCCCTGGGAACCCACTTCCGCCTATCTTCCCCAAAGGCCAGATTCCACTCGCTTGCATGGACCCCACCGCGGTTGATCTGCTGCAGTTCGTTCCCAGCGCAGCAGGCGACAGTAATCTGATCAGCACCGTTCCTACCCGGGCCGTACGCGGCGACCAGTTAACGGTTAAGATTGACCACCGGATCAATGAGAAACAGAACCTGAGCATCTATTACTATTTCAATGACGACCGCACGCTGAACCCTTTCGCCGACTTCGAACTGACCGGCGCCGATGTCCCCGGGTTTGGAAGCATCGTGGCGGAACGCTTCCAGCAGTGGAACATCACCCACACCTGGACGATCAACAACAGCACAGTGAACGAGGCCCATTTCAATTACAATCGCGAAGGCCAAGAGACATTCCAGCATCCGGCAAATACTGAACTGGTGCAGAACTCCTGCCCACCGGCCCCCTCATGGCTTACGGGCGTGCTTGGGGCTGTGCCTTGTTTCTATGGTGACGTTTCGAGTAACGTCTACGGCATCCATCCGTATCTTGGCGCCGGCCGCGAGGGCCTTCCCTCCATCTCCGTTTCGGGAGGGTTCAACCTCGGCAACAATTCGGAAGGAGAGCTTCCTCAGGCGGGGAATTCGTTCCAGTGGGCAGACAGCCTGACCAAGGTTTCGAGTAACCATACCCTCAAGGTTGGCGCGGACGTTCGTCGTCAGCAGTTTAACCAATTTTATTACTACAACGTGAACGGGACCTTTGATTATTACGGGGGGGGCCCGAACGACCCTGGGGCCTACAACCAAGACGGCACCATTGAGAATCTTTATCCCGACTATCTTCTTGGCCTTCCCGATTCATTCGGACAAGGTTCGGCTCAAGTCGAGAATGTTCGCAACACTGGACTCTATCTCTTCGCACAGGATAGCTGGAAGATCAAACCGAATCTCACTCTGAACTACGGGTTTCGATGGGAGTTAAACACGCCGCTGGCGGATAGGGCCCAGCACGTCCAGACTTTCCGCCCCGGCCAATCGTCCACGGTTTACCCTTGCGGAGGTCCTAATACCGATTGCTCGTCGCAAGCTGCGGTCGGATTGGTTGTTCCGGGCGACCCCGGTGTTCCTGCGGGCATGACCCAAACCTATTACAAGGCATTTGCTCCCCGCCTCGGCATTGCCTGGAGTCCCGGCGGCTCCGGCAAGACTAGCATTCGCGCTGGCTGGGGACTCTTCTATAACCCAATCGAACAGCTAGTGCTGGCACAATTCGGCGCTGAGCCTCCCTTTGGCGGAAGCACGATTGTCAATGAGACGCAGTTTAACCTGCCTTTTCTTGGCCAGGACGGCGTCACCACTTATCTGAATCCGTTTAACGGCGTCATCAGTCCCAAGCGAATGACCGCCCAGGATTGGGCGCAATTCGAGCCTATCGATTTATACGGCGATTTCCAGCCGCACATGCGCGCGCAGTATTCCGCCCAATACAACTTCACCATCCAGCGCGAATTAGCCAAAGACACGAAGCTGGAAATCGGCTACGTGGGATCGCAAGGGCACCGCTTGCTGGCGACGCATGACATCAATTACTCGAACCCGCAGACTTGCCTGGATATTAATTCAGTGCTTGGCGCCGGAACTTGCGGGCCATTCACTGAGGATTCGCAGTTCAACAAATTTGTCGCAGGTGACGTGGCTCCGGCAGGAGGGTTCCACCTTCCCTACGGGCCGAACGGCCCAACCGTGATCCCGGCCGGCACATCGCTTGCCGGGCTGGATCTCGTCGGCCTGCGCCGCTACTCGTCACCCCAGTGCAACCCCTTGACCGGCGCCGGCTGTCCGGTCGACGGAATTCCGGTGTTTACCAGCATCCTTGCCCAGGACACCATAGCCGGCTCATCCTATAACTCATTGCAAGTGTCGTTGGAGCGGCGGTTTGCCCACGGGCTGCAATTTAGCAGCGCCTACACGTGGAGCAAGTCGCTTGACCAAGCCTCCAGCTTCGAGGGGATATTGAATCCCCTGCCTGGCGCCCGCAACCGCGCGCTGTCACTCTTCGACGCGCGCCACCGCTTTGTCATTAGTTATTACTGGGAACCGCCGGTTAGAAAATACAGCGGCCTTGCCGGGAAACTGATCGATAACTGGGCACTGTCGGGTATTACGACCTACCAGACCGGATTTCCGATCCGCATCACATCGTCTTCCGACCTTGAGCTCATGAGCAGTGCCAGCTTTGAATACCCGGGCGAGCCCAATCAGATCGCACCCTTTCAACACCAAAGGCCGCAAGCCAACGGCAATTACTATTTCAACAACAGCTCGATTTTCAGTAATAACGGGATCAACGGTACTGTCGGGAACGCTCCACGCACGATCTGCTGCGGACCGGGAATCAGCGAAACCGATTTCTCTGCCATCAAGAAGATTTCGATCAACGAAAGCATTCACTTCGAATTTCGAGCAGAGCTGTTCAATGTCTTCAACCATACGCAGTTCTATAACCCGGACGGCAACATCACAGACGGTGCTCAGTTTGGCCAGGTCACTCAGGTCAAAGACCCGCGACTGGCGCAGTTTGCCTTGAAGTTGTACTTCTAATTCGAAAGACAAGTTCGAAAGAACGAAATAGGCATGTCGAATCCCGGGCGGTTTCGGCCGCCCGGGCCCAATCTAATGGCCTTCCCGGCCTGAGTCTTAATGGAGATCACGATGTACACCGCATTGCAAAAAGAGCTCGAGACCTTCGAACGCCGCACTCCGAAGTCCGCCGAAGCGCATAAGAAGAACCTGAAGCGCCTGCCCCTGGGCGTGGCCAGCAATTATCGCGCTTACGATCCTTATCCGATCTTCGTGTCGGAAGCGTCGGGCAGCAAGTTCCGTGATCTGGACGGCAACGAATACCTCGACCACAATCTATGTTTTGGCACGCTCATGGCGGGCCACTCGCATCCGGCGGTGATCAAAGCGGTGGAAGCACGCCTGCACAAGGGCACTGCTTACGGGATGCCGCACAACATGGAATGGGAACTGGCGGAAGAGATCTGCACGCGGTTTCCGGTGGAGATGTGCCGCTTCGGCAACAGCGGTACCGAAGCCACCATGCACACCATTCGCCTTGCCCGCGCCGCTACAGGGCGCGACAAGATCATCAAGTTCGAAGGCGGTTACCACGGCCTGCATGACGCGGCGCTGGTCAGTGTGAAGCCGCACCCACCCGCCGACGATTTCGGCGATATCAAGAATCCGAAACCTGTGTCCGGTGGAGCGGGCGTGCCGAAGGCGAGCATCGCGAACGTGCTGATTTCAACGTTCAATGATCTGGAAACGGTGGAGCGCCGGTTCAAAGAGAATCCGAACGAGGTTGCGGCCATCATCCTCGAGCCGATCATGATGAACGTCGGCCTCTGCATGCCGAAGAAGGGATTTCTGGAAGGATTGCGGGCGCTTTGCGACAAGCACGGCGCGCTGCTGATCTTCGACGAGGTGAAGACCGGCGCTAAGCTCTGCTGGGGCGGCGCTTCGGAATACTTTGGCGTGATGCCCGACATGGTCTGCCTGGCGAAGTCGATCGGCGGCGGATTTCCGCTGGCGGCCTTCGGTACGCACAAGCGGGTCATGAAGTTGATCTCGGACCACAAGGTTTTCCACGGCGGCACTTACAACACGAACCCGATTTCGATGGCGGCTGGCATCGCAACGTTCCGCGAAGTGCTTACTCGTGCGAACTACACGCACATCGAAAAACTTAGCAACAAACTCATCGATGGATATAAGAAGACTATCGCGAAAGTTGGCTTGCAGGGTTACATCGCGAGTGCTGGCGCGAACGGAGTGCTGATGTTGTATCCGAAGGAGATTCGCAACTATCGTGACTGGCTGGCGATTGATGTGGACTTGTGGCGGCACTACTGGTTCGGCATGGTGAATCGGGGTGTGATGTGCCAGCCCTATTGGTGGGACGAGCAGTGGACGATTTCCGTGCAGCACACTGAAGCCGATATCGACAAGCACCTGGCGGTATTTGCCGACATCGCTCCGTCGCTGTCCGCTGCGCAGCATGAGCGGCTGGGAGCGGTAGCGGCGCACTAGGTCAGATCGGGTCATCTCACCATCGGGTCATCGGGCCATCTGAAACCGATCACCCGATGGCCCGATGATCCGATCACCCGATTTTCAATGTCCAATAACGATTCCAACCAGCCACACTTAAAGCGCGTCCTCGGACGCTTTGACCTGGTGTTGCTGTTTGTCGTTGCCGTTTTCAATCTCAACGTCGTTCCGAGCATCGCCGCCAACGGGGGCGTGACCGTCTGGTTGTGGTTGATCTCTCTACTCTTGTTTTTCTGGCCGCAGGGCATCGCGGTGATTGAACTCGCGCATCGCTACCCTGGCGAAGGCGGCGTGTATTTGTGGGCGAAGGAAGTGTTCGGCGACTTCCACGGCTTTCTCTCTGGCTGGTGTTACTGGACGAATAACATGCTGTATGTGCCGACAGTGATGCTGTATTTCGTCGGCGTGTCGGTGTTTGCCATGGGACCGGGCCATGCGGGGCTCGCCGATAACAAGACGTTCGCCATGGTGGCATCGGTGGCGTTGCTCGCGTTCCTGACTGTGCTGAACATCCTCGGGCTCGGAGTCGGCAAATGGCTGAATAACCTGGGCGCGGTCGGCACGTTCGTAGCGGCGGCGGTTCTGATCAGCTTGGGCGCAATCGTTTGGTCGCGCTTCGGCGCCACCGTCACGGCAGCGGATTTTCGCATTCCCGCCGATCCCAAGTTTTTGCTGAATTCGTTCGGAGTGATTTGCTTTGGCCTAGTCGGACTGGAACTTGCATCCGTGATGGGCGACGAAATCCGCGAGCCGCGAAAGACGTTGCCGGGTGCGGTCGCTTGGGGCGGAGTAATTTCCGGTATCCTTTACATTGGCGCCACTCTGACACTGCTGGTCGCCATCGGCAAGAACGATATCAGCGTGCTGCAGGGAATCGTGCAGGGCGTCAGCCAGATGGCGAACAAAGTCGGGGTGGGGTGGATCATCGCTCCTTTCGCGGTCATGCTCAGCTTGTCGATCGCCGGCATCGGCTCGGCCTGGATGGGAGGCTCCGCGCGCATCCCCTTCGTCGCCGGCCTCGATTCCTACATGCCTTCGGCGATGGGGAGGGTCCATCCGAAGTACGCGACGCCGCACGTAGCGCTCATCGTGCAGGGGATCGTCTCGCTCATCCTGATCGTGCTCAACTTCACTCTTTCGGGGGGCGTGCAGGAAGCCTTTCAGAAGATGCTCTCTGCCGCAGTGGTGTTGCAGTTGATCCCGTTTCTCTACGTCTTCGCCGCGCTGGTGAAGTTTGCTTGGCGCGGTTCCCTAGAAGGAGGACGCTATGGCCGGGGTACGTTGATGTTTGCGGGAGTGGCCGGGTTCGTGACGACCACATTAGCGATTATCGTCGCGTTTTTTCCCGCCAGGCAGATCACTTCATTGTGGAAATACGAAGTCACAATGTTCGGGATCACACTGGGTTTTATCGCGTTAGCGGTATTTTTCTTCTATGTGTACGGCCATCTCAAAGAGGCGCGAGCGGCAGCGGTCGAGCAGAAGAATTTGGGAGCGGCCTGCCAGGCGAAGCCCGGGGACTGCTGAGATTTTGAAAAGGAGGCTTGCTATGCCAAGCGGAGTCAAGTCGGAGGTTCGTACCTATCAGATGTACATCAATGGCGAGTGGGTGGACAGCGTGTCCAAGAAGACCTCTGCCATTATCGATCCTTCCACGGAAGAAGTGATCGCACAGGTGCCGTCGGGAAACGCGGAGGACGTAAACCGGGCGGTGGCCGCGGCGAAGGCCGCTTTTGAAACTGGTCCATGGGCTTCGACCACGCCGCAGGAGCGCGGCCGGGTCCTGTTCCGTCTGTCGGAGAAGATTCGCCAGAATGCGGCCATGCTGGCGGAAATCGAAGCGCGCAACTGCGGCAAGCCCATCGTCGAGGCGGAATATGACATTAACGACGCCGCCACCTGTTTTGAATATTACGGCGGGATGGCCACCAAGATCCTGGGAACGGTCAACCCGGTTCCGGACAACGCCGTCAGTCTGACCATGAAGGAACCGATGGGCGTGGCCGCGATGATCACGCCGTGGAACTATCCGCTGCTGATGGCGACCTGGAAAATGGCGCCGGCGCTGGCTGCCGGCTGCACGTGCATTCTGAAACCGCCGGGGGTCACGCCGCTGAGCGCGCTGGAGATGGCGAAGTGGCTGCCGGAAGTGGGTGTGCCGCCGGGCGTGCTGAACATTGTCACCGGGTCGGGATCGATCTGCGGGACGGCGCTGGTGCAGCATCCCGATGTTAACAAGATCGCTTTCACGGGCAGTAATTCCGTGGGCAAAACCATCATCAAGCAGGCGGCGGATACGTTGAAGCGCGTCACCATGGAGTTGGGCGGCAAGTCCCCCAACATCTTTTTCGCCGATGCCGACTTCGAAAATGCCATTGACGGCGCTCTTTTCGGCGTCTTCATCAATCAGGGAGAAGTGTGCTCGGCGGGCAGCCGCATCCTGGTGCAGCGGTCCATCTACAAGAAGTTCGTCGAGGCCATGACCGAGAAGGCCAAGAGAATCCGGCTCGGTCCGCCACTCGAGCGCGAAACCAAGATGGGACCCATGGTGAGCCAGGACCAGTACGAGACGGTGCGCTCCTATCAGGAGATCGGCAAGAAAGAAGCCAAGATGTCCATCGGAGGTGGCCGGGCGGAGAAGTTCGCCAAGGGCTACTACATCGAACCCACCATTTTTTATGACGTGGACAACCACGCCCGCATTGCACAAGAAGAGATCTTTGGACCGGTCGCGGCCGTGATTCCGTTTGACGATGAGAAGGACGCGATCCGGATCGCCAACGATACGCCCTTCGGCCTTGCGGGAGCGGTTTGGACACGCGATCTTTTCAAGGCTTTCCGCACCGTCAAGGCGTTGCGCGCAGGCATCATCTGGATCAACCACATGCAGCCGACGTATGTGGAAGCGCCTTGGGGCGGTTACAAGCAGTCGGGCTTCGGGCGGGAACTGGGGCCGTGGGGAATCGAAGAGTACCTGGAAAGCAAGCAGGTGCATATCAACCTCAACGAACAGCCCATCGGCTGGTACTAGAAGGCCAGTGCCATGTGCCGGGTGAACCGCGAGATTTGACGAGAAACTGGAAACTAGAAACGGGAAACTGGAAAACGACTATGGCGACGATTCAATTGCGCACCGCGATCCCGGGTCCGAAATCGAAAGCTCTGGCGGAACGCCGCGCTTCCGCGGTTCCGCGCGGGCTTGCGCTCGGCACGCCAGTGTACGTGGCGAAAGCGCAGGACGCGTGGCTGGAAGACGTGGACGGGAACCGCTTCATCGATTTTGCCGGCGGCATCGGCTGCACGAATGTCGGGCACCGGCGCGAGGCGGTGATGTCGGCGGTGCGCGAACAACTTGACCAGTTTCTGCACACTTGCGTCCAGGTCACGCCGTATGAACTTTACGTACGGCTGGCCGAGCGCATGAACCAAGTCACACCCGGCAAGTTTTCCAAGAAAACCCTATTGGTGAACAGCGGTGCCGAGGCGGTGGAAAACGCAGTCAAGATTGCCCGCGCTCACACCGGGCGGCCGGGCATCATCGCGTTTGAAGACGCGTTTCACGGCCGGACCATGATGACTTTGGCTCTGACCAGTAAGACGCATCCGTACAAAGCCGGATTTGGCCCATTCCCCGGGGACGTCTACCGCATTCCGTATGCGTATTGCTATCGTTGTTCGTACTCGATGAAGTATCCGGAGTGCGATGTTTACTGCGCCCGCCACCTGGAAGACACGTTCAAGCGCGTGGTGGCGTCAGAAGACGTGGCGGCAGTGATTGCCGAGCCGGTGCTGGGCGAAGGCGGATTTGTTGCGCCGCCGCCTGAATTTTTCCCGGCGCTGATCGAGATCTGCCACCAGCACGGCGTGCTGTTCATCGCGGACGAAGTTCAGAGCGGCTTTGGCCGTACCGGCAAGTTGTTTGCCAGCGAGCATTACGGCATTGAGCCGGACATTCTGGTTTCCGCGAAGTCGTTGGGCGGCGGTTTGCCGCTGGCTGCGATCACCGGCCGCGCAGAAATTATGGATGCTCCCAGGCCCGGTGGGCTGGGCGGGACGTTCGCCGGCAACCCGGTGTCCTGTGCGGCGGCGCTCGCCGTGCTCGACCTGTTCGAGAAAGAGAATTTGCTCGATCGCGCCAACGAACTGGGAAGGCATTTCCAGCGGCGGGCCAGGGAATGGCAAAAGCGCTGGCCGATCGTGGGCGATGTGCGCGGGCTGGGCGGCATGCAGGCAATTGAACTGGTGAAATCGCGCGAAAGCCGTGAGCCCGCTGCGGAAGAAACCCAACAGATTACGCAATCCTGTTACGAGCACGGACTGATTGCGATCACAGCGGGATCGTATTCCAATGTGGTTCGCGTGCTGGTTCCGCTGGTGGTTACGAGCGAGCAGATGGACGAAGCCCTGGACGTGCTGGAAGCCGCGCTGCAGAGCGTCAGTGAAAAGCGAGGAGCGGCAACGCGGACAGCGTGAGAATATAGGGACGTAGCAAGCTGCGTCTCTACGGGAAGACAGTATTTGGTAGAGATGTTGCTAGCAACGTCTCCTGAAGTTATATCCTTCGCGATAGCTGAGGTCAGTTCATAATGCCGGCTGCAACACCGCCCAGCACCAGCATTCCCAACTACATCGACGGTCATTGGGTTGAGTCACGCTCCCAGAAATTGCTCGACGTTACCAACCCGGCGACGGGCAAAGTTATTGGCAAAGTTCCGCTTTCTGATGCGGCAGAAGTTGCCGCTGCCGTGGAAGCCGCGGCGGCGGCGTATCCGGAATGGCGCCGGACACCGCCGGAGGACCGCATCCAGCCGCTGTTCAAGCTGAAACAACTGCTGGAAGACCATCTCGACGAACTGGCGCGCATCATTACTTGCGAAAACGGCAAGACGCTGGCGGAAGCCACGGGCGAACTGCGGCGCGCCATCGAAAACGTGGAAGTGGCCTGCGGCATCCCCATCATGATGCAGGGCTACAACTTGGAAGACGTTGCCCGTGGCATCGACGAGATCATGATCCGGCAACCGCTGGGAGTGGTGGCGGCCATTACACCGTTCAATTTTCCGGGCATGATTCCGTTCTGGTTCCTGCCCTACGCGATCGCGTGCGGCAACACGTTCATCCTCAAACCGTCCGAACGGGTACCGCTTACCATGCAGCGTGCCTTCGAGTTGCTGTCGCAGACTGGCCTGCCGAAAGGCGTGGTGAACCTGGTCAACGGGGGTAAGGACGCCGTGGACGCGCTGATCGATCATCCCAAGGTGCGGGCGATCAGCTTCGTTGGATCGACGCCTGTCGCCAGACATGTTTACGCGCGCGCCGGAGTCAACGGAAAACGGGCGCAATGCCAGGGCGGGGCCAAGAACCATGTCATCCTCCTTGCCGATGCCGATGTGGACATGGCTACGCAAATCATCAGCGACAGCGCGTTCGGCTGCGCCGGTCAGCGCTGCCTTGCGATATCGGTCGCGGTGACCGTTGGCGAAGCGCAGAAGACGTTTCGCGATGCCATTACCGATGTCGCCGCCAGCTTGCGGGTGGGTTACGGCTTGGAAGAGGGCATCCAAATGGGGCCAGTGATCACAGCGCAGAGCCAGTCGCGGATCGAGTCCCTGATTTCCAGGGGAGAAAAGCAGGGCGCCAAGGTCCTGGTCGACGGAAGGAATTGCAAGATCCCTGGTTACGAGGCGGGGAACTTTGTAAAGCCGACGGTCCTTGACGATGTACCACCAACGAGCGATCTTGCCGATACGGAAATCTTTGGACCCGTTTTGAGCCTTGTTCACGCCAACGACATGGATGAAGCTCTGACTTTCCTGGAACGCAGCGCATACGGCAACCAGGCGTCACTGTTTACCTCCAGTGGAGCTGCGGCTCGCCGATTCCGGTACGGGGCGCCTGCCGGAAATATCGGCATCAATATCGGCGTAGCCGCGCCGATGGCCTATTTTCCGTTCAGCGGGTGGAAGGATAGCTTCTTCGGTGTGCTGCACGGACAAGGCCGCGACGCGGTCGAGTTCTACACGGAAAAGAAAGTCGTGATCGAGCGCTGGGCGAAGGAACATTCACGCAAGTTCTAATTCCTCCGTGTCCTTCGTGGTCATAGGTTTTGAAACCACCCAGGACACAAACTACACGAAGGACAACACGAGAAGGATTATGTCCGACACCATTCAGAAGTACAAAGACTACGTGATGACCGGCTTCATGAAATCGGTCGTGCCCATTGTGGTGGACCATGCGCAGGGCGCGGTGATTACCGATGTGGACGGTCGCGAATATATCGACTGCTTTTCCGGCATTTCGGTGGTCAATGCCGGGCACTGCAATCCACAGGTGATTGCCGCTGCCAAGGCGCAGATGGACAAGCTTGTCCATTGCGGCTCATACATCTACCATGTGCAGCCGATGGCCGATCTGGCAGAAAAACTCGCCCAGATCGCGCCTCCAGGCTTGACGAAGACGTTTTTTGGAAACGGCGGCGCCGAGGCCATTGAAGGGGCGATGAAGCTGGCGCGGCTTCACACTGGCAAGCACGAGTTCATTGCGCTGCACGCCAGCTTTCACGGGCGCAGTTGGGGCGCACTCAGCATAACCGGCAACCAGGGGCGCAAGAAGCGCGGCGGTCCCTACGCTGCCGGCGTGGCCTTTGCGCCGGCCCCGTATGTGTATCGTTCGCAGTGGCATGACGATCCGGAAGAATGTGGCCGCCAATGCGCCAACGCTATTGATGACGTGGTCCGCTTTGCCACTTCCGGCGACGTGGCGGCGTTCATCGCGGAGCCGGTGATGGGCGAAGGCGGAATTCTGGTGCCGCCGCGCAACTACTTCAAAGAGGTAAAGAAAGTTCTCGACCGCCACGGCATTCTCTTTATCGCCGACGAAGTGCAGTCGGGATTTGCGCGCACCGGCAAAATGTTCGCCATTGAGCATTACGGCGTTGTGCCCGACATTCTGGTCACGGCAAAAGGAATTGCGGACGGCTTCCCGCTCAGTGCGTTCACTACGCGCCCGGAAATCGCGGCAGCTTTCAAGCCCGGAGACCATCTTTCGACATTTGGCGGGAATCCGGTTTCCTGTGCGGCGGCCCTGGCTAACATCGAGTTCATGCAGAACGAAAACCTGCCGGAGCGTGCTACGGAGACCGGGTCCTACGTCATGGCCAAACTGAGGGAATTGCAGAAGCGGCATCCGCTCATTGGCGATGTGCGCGGGCTCGGCTTGATGATCGGAGTCGAGCTGGTGCGGGACAAAGCGCTCACGGCGGCCAGTTCGGAAGCGGAAGCCATTCGCGATGGGCTGATGAACAAGGGCGTTTTGATAGGCGTTGGCGGGGTGTATGGCAATGTGGTCCGTTTCCAGCCGCCTCTGGTGATCGCTCGCCAGCAAATTGATCGCGCCCTGGACGCTTTCGCTTCAGTTATCCAGGAAGTGGGCCAATCGGCTACGGTGTAAACGCGGGAACCAGGCGTTCGCTGGCCCTAACCGGAGCTTGAAGCATAGGAAAATCAAAATCTCGTCTTCGGCGTGAATGCGGCATTATGGCGGGTCGAGTGGGTAAGTGTAGACGATTTTGAGGCTGCGAAAGCATTCGGCCTCAACCGGATGCAACCGCGTTCAACGAGCAGCCCTCACCGTTTTGAGTTTTCACCGAACGAAGGCAAGCGGGCGGATCACTTCGCTTGCAGAGATTCGATGTACCGGGTAAGGTTGGCGACGCGTTGCTGCACTTCACTTTCGTGTCCGCTGCTCATATTCCAAAACAAGGCTCCCCAGATCGGCATGTCTTTCGACCCGTGCGCGGGAACGGCCGATTCGCCATGGATAACGGACTGGACTTTCAGAGTGGGGAATTTGCCGCTGTTGTTCTTGGCCAACAGGGTGAGGTCGGTGGAGGGGAGCTTGAGCGCGCTGGCTGCGGGACCCGCGCCCTTGCCGTCGGTTCCGTGGCAAACAGCGCAGTATGCGGTGTACATTTCCTTGCCGGATACAGGCGAGGTGGATTTCATGGGGACATGCTGGATGACTTTCTGCGGTGGTTCCTGGGTTTGGTCCTTCGCCTGGTCCTGCGCGGCGACGGTGCAGCTGAATATGGCCAAGGCAGGCACCATGAAAAGCAATTTCTCGATGAACATCGACGCTTCTCCTTAATTAACCGGAATTCCCCTTTTGACCTCGAAAACGACACCATTATAAGCCCATCTCGCCTGATCGCGACATTGCGAAATGAGTTCTCTATCGGAGCACTCCCGGCGATCTGCACTGGCGCGGCCAGAATCACACCATCTGGCGCCCTGTTCTTGCAATACTCCTCCTCGCCCAGCCTTCTGGTAAGACCGATTTCCGATGCAGACTCGACCGCCCTATTTCTCTGTCCCGTCGGGACCGGGAGCAGAGCGATCCGGCCCAGCATAGCCCCGAACCGCCGCCGCATCAGATGTCCTTCCGCCAGCAGTAGCCAGTAGTAACGCGCATGTTTTACCAACCGGCCTCCTGTCTTCGCCAGTGGTTGCTGCAAACTGGTCAGCGACCAGTTCTCAATCCCTCTCGGAAATCACCATGAGCACCGCCGCCGATGGCAACAATCACATCTCGGCCATGAGCTATGACGCCTCGGGCAACACTGTCAGCGACGGCATCAACCTCCCTTACACTTGGGACGGCGAAAGCCAGCTAAAGACCGCCGGGGGCGTGACCTACAACTACGATGGCGACGGGCGGCGCGCCTCCAAGGTGGGCAGCAAAATCTACTGGTACGGCTCCGGCGGAGAGATTCTCGCCGAGACCGATGACATGGGCAACACGCTGAACGAATACATTTTCTTCGGCGGCAAGCGCGTGGCGCAGTTGCCAGCCTCGTCCGGCGCGCTCTATTATGCCGAAGACATGCTGGGCAGCTCGCGGGTGATGGTGCAAGCGAATGGGACGCTCTGTTACGACGCCGATTTCACGCCGTTCGGCGGCGAGCGGGCGTACACGACGACCTGCGCGCAAAACTACAAGTTCGAGGGCAAGGAGCGCGACACGGAAACCGGGAACGACGACTTCGGCGCTCGCTATTATTCGTGGCGCTTCGGACGCTGGCTGAGTTCGGATTGGTCTTCAGTGCCGGTGGCGGTGCCGTATGCGAACCTGACCAACCCGCAGACGCTGAATTTATATTCGATGGTCGGGGATGACCCAGAATCGTTTGCCGACTTGGATGGGCACGGGGCGGGTGGCCCGGACTACCCTTTCAAACTCAGGAGGGTGCCCCTCCAAGCTCTGCTTGGGCGGGCCCTTTGACCCTCATCGAATGACTTTTAGCAGGCGGAGGTTTTAGGCTCGTGGCGCAGTTGCCAGCCTCGTCCGGCGCGCTCTATTATGCCGAAGACATGCTGG
>JBEKQG010000040.1:0-21851 GCA_049519955.1 Terriglobales bacterium | reverse complement strand
GTCTGGTTGCGAATGGAGCAGAGCAAAAGGCCCCGGAAAACCCGGAAACCAACTCGCTCGACATCACCCACGATGAGAAACGGCAAGAAAAACACCGTATCCATCAATTTTTCAGCAGCCTGATAGAGGTCGCTTCCTCCTGAAGCGAATGAGGATGGTTCCCGGGTGACTTCGGCATGGGCCTGCCTGACCTCTGCCCGGACTAACGCTGACAGGTATTCTTGCGCAGAATGGGGGCGGCTATCGCTTTCGGGATCAGCGACGACCATGACGCGGTTCAAAAGAGAATGCCCCGTATCACGGTCTCCTATGAACAGGTAATATGCGCCGGAAGGAAGGGGGGATGGTGAAACCCTGCTTTTATGCCATTCCTCTGGCAGCGGGTACGAAAAGCCGAAGAAATCGTTCCTGTACGTGTTCTGAGCAAAATTGCCGCTGTCCGGCTTTAGAGTGGTGCTGTTCTTGGCGGATTCTTGGCAGCTAACGAGAGGCGTGACGGCACATAGCAACACAAGTAACGGCAATGTTTTCATGACCGTTCAGGTTACCAGAGTTGAACAGGCTTGGCGTCGATCAAACGACACCTAGACCGAGATGCCAGACGATTGACGAAGACAGGCCTTATCACTCATTGAGAATTTCGGTGTGTATCATGCACGGCGTGTTCTAAACAAACCGCAGCTCCGGCGCTTTCGGCAGCGCTCCAACCTCCGCGCCCAGCCTGTAGTAAAGCTCTAGTCCCTCGAGGCATGGAGGGTCGAGATAGTAATGGATGTTATGCGTCAGGTAGACGCGGACGGACTCTATGGTGAGGCCGAGGCGCGGCGCCCATTCTTGCGCGATGGCTTCCAGATTTTTCGGCGCGAGGCCATGATCGCGCGATCTCTGGAAAGCCTCCGCGATGGCCGCGCCATTTCTTCCGGCGAGCGCCTGCTGGCGAATGGCCCAGAAGGCGAAGACGAATGACTTTCCCGTGCGCGCTTTCCACTCTTCCGCCAGGTCGAGCGTGAAGTAGCGCGCGCGGTCGACTTGCAACGCGGGATCGCCGATGAGCAAAGCCGCATCGCAAGCGCCGGGCGTTTCTTTGCCGAGCATGGCATCGAGATCCGGAGCCATCGGCTTGTACTCGCGCGCTCCGCCCAGCCATTTTGCAAACAGAATTTTGGCCAGCGCAACCGAGGTCATCGAAGAAGTATCGAGCGCAACGGTGCGCACTCGCGCCAGCCACTGGTCGTTCAGTGGTTCCTGCTTCAATGACGCATCCACAGGCCTTTTGCTAACCAGCAAGATCGACCGCACCGCGCGCCGCGCCGCAATCGCTACGTCGGGAATGATGACGAGATCGGGGACCGTCGTATAAGCGGCGGCGGGAATGATGCCAATGTCGGCCGTTCCCGCGCGCAAAGCCTCGGCGCAAGCCGAAGGGATGGTGTAGGAAATATCGTAGTCAATAACCGTGTCTGCGCCTCGTTCCCCGTGCTCAAAATCCCACAGCAGAGGCGCCGTGTTCAGGTAGGAAATGGCCGCGATCTTTAACCGGCTCATCACCTTGCGAATTATACCGAAAGTGATGTGCGCGCCATCCTTGACAGCGTCTCGAATAGCGGCTAATGCTGAGGGAGCTTCGAGCTTCGAGCCACGAGCTAGGAACTGCGGGCAATCGGTTTGCTCGAAGCTCGCGGCTCGTAGCTCGAAGCCCAGCGGTTTCGGGTCACTCAATATGTCAAATGTCGCCGTTGCCGCCCAGAGCCCCGCGTCCTCTCAGGGCATCTACTGGCTCGCGCTGGCCCTGACCACGGGATTGGGCTCCACGCGCATCCGGAAACTGGTCGAGCACTATGGCACTCCTGAGCGAGTCTTCGAAGCCAGCCTGACCGAACTCGAAGCCATGGGGATGCGCGCCGTCTCCGCGCAATCGCTGGCCACGGGAAAGTCGCTCGAACTCGCGCAGCAGGAATGCATGAAGGCGCTCGAGGCGCGCGCCAGAATCATTTCGCTCAGCGATCCCGAATACCCGTCGCGGCTGAAAGAAATTTACGACTCGCCGGTGATCCTGTTCGTGAAGGGAAGCGTCGAAGTGCTGGAGCAGCCCGGCATTGCGATGGTGGGGACGCGTCATCCCACGCCTTACGGCAGCGGCATGGCCGAGCGCCTCTCCACCGACCTCGCTTCTCGCGGACTGGTGATCATCAGTGGATTAGCGCGCGGCATCGACACTTCGTCGCATCGCGGCGCCATCGCTGCCAAGGGAAAAACCGTCGCTGTCCTCGGCACCGGCATCGATGTGATGTACCCGAAGGAAAACACGCGGCTCACGGAACAAATTCTGGCCCTCGGCGGCGCGCTGATTACCGAGTTTCCCGTCGGGACCTCGCCGGCCCCGCAAAATTTTCCCATCCGCAACCGGATCATCAGCGGCATGTCGGCCGGAGTGCTGGTCGTCGAAGCCGCGGAGTACAGCGGCACGCGCATCACGTCGCGCCTGGCTCTCGAACAGAACCGCGACGTTTACGCCGTCCCCGGCAACGTCACCAATAAAAACTCCTGGGGTCCAAACACTCTGATCAAGCAGGGCGCCAAGCTTGTCGCCACCTGGGAAGACGTGTGGGAAGAGCTTCCCGCGGACGTACAAGTCGCGCTCAGTTCCATGCAGAATGAATCGCCCGGGCCGGAAACGGCATCTCTATTTCCGGACCATGAGGCCTCGCCCCACGAACAAAGGATCCTCAAGCTGCTCAAGGCCGATGAGTCCACGCACATCGATCAACTCGTCGAATCGCTGGAAAACGAAATGTCCTCCTCGGAAATCTTCGCCGCGCTGTTTGAGCTGGAACTGAATGGCAAAGTGAAACAGCTGCCGGGCAAGAATTTTGTGAAGAGCTTCTAAATGCGCTGCGAGCCGCGAGCTACGAGCTGCGAGCAAGCCTGAAAGCAAACAGCCGGGCAAGCAATGAATTCTCGATATCGAATGGTAGTTGTTTGCTCGAAGCTCGTAGCTCGAAGCTCGGAGCTTTTGTAACGGAGGTTTCAAATGAAAGACTTCAAAGACTTGAAAGTATGGTCCAAGGCGCACTCTTTGACGATCGATATCTACAAAGCCACGCGACCATTTCCCAAAGAGGAGCTGTTCGGAATCACTTCTCAGATGCGTCGCGCCGCGTCCTCAATCGGAGCGAACATAGCAGAGGGCAGCGGACGCCGGTCCGATGGCGAGTTGACGCGCTTTCTGCACATCGCGCGCGGTTCGGCGGCAGAACTGGAGTATCACCTGTTGCTCGCGCACGATCTGGAGTTGCTGTCGGACGCCTTGCACAGCTCGCTCGCCATGCAAACGGATGAAGTTCAGCGTATGCTCACCGCGCTGATTCAGCAGGTTCAGCCCGTCCAGTTTGTCAGGAAAGCGGCAGCCTGGTAGCGGTTTTGCCGGCTCGTAGCTCGTGGCTCGAAGCTCGCAGCCCGCTTGACGGTTTCGCGAAATTTGCCAAATCATGGTAGTTTCGATTGAAATAGCTCTCATTTGAGGAACCATTGTCCAAAGGTCTAGTCATTGTCGAATCGCCCGCCAAGGCGAAAACCATCCAGAAGTATCTGGGCAAGGGATTCACGGTCGATGCTTCCTTCGGCCACGTGAAAGACCTGCCCAAGAGCAGCCTCGGTGTCGATGTCGAAAATAATTTCGATACCGAATACGTTGTCATCCCGGGAAAAGAAAAGGTCCTTGCCAAGCTGAAGAAGTTGGCCCTCTCGGCAGACCACATCTATCTCGCGCCCGACCCGGACCGCGAAGGCGAAGCCATCGCCGCCCATCTTGCCGACGAACTCGGCGAAGATCCTGGGAAGAAAACGAAGGGGAAGAAGGCTGCCGCCAGGAAAAAGAAGACGGACGACATCGGCGACGGCGCCCGCATCCGCCGCGTCACCTTCAACGAAATCACCGAGCGCGCTGTCAAGGCCGCATTCGAGCATCCCCGCGATATTGACCGCAATCTTGTGGACGCGCAGCAGACCCGTCGCGTGCTCGATCGCCTCGTGGGCTATCAGGTCTCTCCTCTTTTGTGGGACAAAGTCCGCCGCGGCCTTTCCGCCGGACGCGTACAGACCGTTGCGCTGCGCTTGATCGTCGATCGCGAACGCGAAATCAAAGCCTTCGAGAAGAGAGAATACTGGACTATCGACGCCCATCTCGCCGCCAATAAACCTCCAGCATTCGACGCACGCTTTCTGGGCAAGGGCGAAGAAAAAATCGAGGTCACGAACGGCGAGCAAGCGGAACAGATCCGCCTCGCGCTCGAAAAGGCCGATTGGGTCGTCCGCTCCGCGGAAAAGAAGGAACGCCGCCGCAACGCCACTCCGCCGTTCACCACCAGCAAGCTGCAACAGGATTCCTCGCGCAAACTGCGCTTCAGTGTGAAGCGCACCATGATGATCGCGCAGCGCCTCTATGAAGGCGTTGAGCTTGGCGACGAAGGACTCGTCGGCCTCATCACCTACATGCGAACCGATTCGACGCGCGTATCCGCTGAGGCCATCGCCGAAGTTCGCGAGTACATCGGCGGCGAATACGGCGCCCAGTATCTGCCTGGTTCTCCCAACACATATAAGGAGAAGAAAGAAGCGCAAGCGGCGCACGAGGCCATTCGCCCGACTTCGGCGGCGCGCCATCCCGACCAGGTCAAGCAATATCTGCACGAAGACGAATTCAAAGTTTACAAACTGATTTGGCAGCGCTTCGTCGCCTCGCAGATGAACCCCGCCGTGTTCGATCAGACCTCGGTCGACATCGACGCCAAATCTGGCAGCGACGTTTTCTGGTTCCGCGTGACCGGATCGGTCATGAAGTTCGACGGCTTCCTCAAGGTCTATGAAGAGTCCAAGGACAGCAAGGACGAAGAAGACGAGGAACTGAAGCACAAGCTCCCGCCGCTTGAAGCCGGGCAGAAGCTGACGCTGAAATCGCTGCTCCCCGAGCGCCATTTCACCGAGCCGCCTCCGCGCTTCAACGAAGCTTCGCTGGTCAAGGAACTCGAAGAGCGCGGCATCGGCCGGCCTTCCACCTACGCGACCATTCTCAGCACCATTCAGGAGCGGCAGTACGCGCAGAAAATCGGCGGCAAATTCACCCCCACCGAAATTGGCCTGGTCGTCACCGATCTGCTGGTCGAGAACTTTATGGATATTTTCGACTTCCAATACACCGCGCGCCTGGAAGAAGAACTCGACGAAATTGAAGAAGGCAAGCAGACGGGGAACGACGCGCTCACCGAGTTTTACGAGAAGTTTTCCAAGGACCTCCGATACGCCGAGAAGCACATGGAAAACATCAAGCGTATGGAGAAACCCACCGACGAAAAGTGCGAACTCTGCGGTGCCCCGCTGGTCATCAAGTGGGGCAAGCACGGCTCGTTCTATGCCTGCAGCACCTACGACAAGGAAAATCCCGACACCTGCAAGTTCACCAAAGAAAATCCCATCAACCTGCCCGACCTCGACTCGGCCGATGTGCAGGAAACGGCGCAGGAGGAATACTGCGAAAACTGCGGACGCGTCATGGTCCTGAAGCGTGGGCGCTTTGGCCAGTTCATGGCCTGCACCGGCTATCCCGATTGCAAGACGACGCGGCGGCTCGATCAGGGCAAGAAAGTGCCCGACATTCCGCTCGATGAAACCTGCCCATTGTGCAAGCGCAACATGATCCTGCGTCACGGCCGTTACGGCGAGTTCACCTCGTGCAGCGGTTATCCCGAATGCAAATATGTGAAGCAGAACTTCATCGGCGTAAAGTGTCCCGAGTGCAAAGACGGCGAACTCGTCGAAAAACGCGCGCGCAAGGGCAACACCTTTTTCGGATGCGGAAACTACCCGAAGTGCAAGTTCACTTCCGCGGCCAAGCCCGTCCCCGAGAAGTGTCCGGATTGCGGGCATGAATACCTGGTCGAGCGCATCCGTAAAGATGGGCCGGTGATTGCGTGCCCGAACAAGGAGTGCGATTACGCGCGCATCCTCGAAGGCGGAACCGCGGACGTGTCGAAAGCTTGACGAAGATCGGGCTCGTAGTATGAAATTTCAGGAGCGCGTCAATTGACAGTTGTCATCCTGTTACAGGGCGGAAGGGAACAAACTAACGAGGCAAAATATGGCAAAGAAAGCGACACCGCACGATGCAGAGCTGGTTCTGAAACTCTACGATCTCCGCCGCGAAGCGGAGATGCGCAAGGCAAGAAACTGGTACATGATCGAGTTTTGGCCGCAAAGCGCCGACGACGTTCTTAAAGTCGCCAACGCATTCCCCAGCCAGGAAAATGCCTGGATGCGCCAAGTCGGCAGTTACTGGGATATGGCCGCGTCGCTGGTATTGCACGGCGCGCTCAACGAGGAGCTTTTCTTGCAGCCCGGCATTAGCGGCGAGATGTTCTTCATCCTGGCGAAGGTTCATCCGTTCCTCAAGGAGATTCGCGCAAAGCTCAACAACCCCGATGTGTTCGCCAATATCGAGAAGGTTGCTGCCGGATCGAAGCTGGCCCGCAAGCGTTTGGAGCGAGTCTTGAAGAACGTCGAGCAGCGCCGCAAAGCGCAGGCCAAACCGGCGAAGAAGCGCTGAGCGCCGCCGATCGCTCGGCTTCATCGTCCTGTGGAAATTTTCGCTGCCCGCCATCTGCTATCCTAAACGTGCCGTGCGGATGCTCTGGTGGTTTCTTGTACTGGGAGTCAGTGCCGCAGTGGTTGTGTCGGCGGCGCTTACGCTCTATGTGCGGGTCCGGCGGCAAATGAAGCGCTCGGCAGCCCACCGAGCGGAGCGCGACGCCGCCAGCCACTCATCGCCACCTGAGAGTTGATCTCCCACGGAGCGCGTCACGAAGAAAGGATCGCCATGTCTAAAGTAGCTGCCAAAGTTTTCGACCCTCAGCCCAGCTTCATCGATCGGGGAATAGATCGGGAAAAAGATTGGAAAATGGAATGGGCGAGGCAGGCGGCCATCGTCGTCTCTGCCAGCCTCTTCGTTGCTTTGTGCGCGCGTGTAACCGTGCCGCTCCCCTTTACGCCAGTGCCGCTGACGCTGCAGAACTTTGGCGTTTTGACCGTGGGTTTGCTGCTCGGTTCGCGTCGCGGTTTCGCCGCTCTCGCGCTCTATGTCGCCGAAGGCGCCTGCGGACTGCCCGTTTTCAGCCTCGGAGGCGGCATCGCCTACCTCCTTGGCCCGACCGGTGGATTCCTCCTGGCCTACCCGCTCGTGGCATTTGTCGCGGGCTACATTTATGAGCGCAGTTCGCGCCGTTTCGCCTGGGCTGCGCTGTCGTCCGTGGCCGCGGAACTTGTGCTCTTCGCTGGAGGCCTGAGTTGGCTCGCCGTGCTCACGCACTCCGTTTCTCTGGCGGTCCGCTTTGGCCTCTACTGGTTCGTTTTTGCCGAAGTCATCAAGGTGCTGATGGCCGCCTCGTTCGCGGCTCGCTGGCACCAACGTCGCTCTGCGTAGATTGGAGCGGGCGACTTTGAAGGGAACGAGACTTTTTCGGCGGACCACATGCCGAATTAGAGTTGTCATCCTGAGCGGAGCGAAGGATCTATGGATTTACTCTCGCTACGCGGAGGTTCTTAGAGCGTGTTTCAAAAATGGGTTTTGGGTAGGGCACGGCTTGAGCCGTGCCGTCTGGGGCCTGGAAAAATGCGGGCTTTAGCCCCTGAGGGTTGGCCTCACGTCCCGCGAATCGTTTAGGTGACCAGTTGTAAAGTTGCTAAAACAGGATTAAGGCTTCTTATGAGTACAGTATCTTCTCCCGTTCGTGAAATCACCGTGGCTCACAGCCCGGATTCCGACGACGCTTTCATGTTTTACGGCCTGGCTACCAACAAAGTTCGCGTGCCCGGTCTGAAGTTCAGCCACACCCTCTGCGATATCGAGACGCTGAACCGCCAGGCGCGGGAAGGCGACGGTGTTTATGACGTCAGCGCGATTTCCTTCCACGCCTATCCCTACATTCAGGAAAAATATGCGCTGATGTCCTGCGGCGGCAGCGTGGGTGACGGTTACGGCCCCATGATCGTCTCCACCCGGTCGTTTTCTCAGGACGAAATCAAGCAGAAGAAAATCGCCATCCCCGGCAAACTCACCACCGCCTATCTGGCGCTCCAACTTTTCGCGCCCGGCATTGAAACGGAAGTCGTCCCCTTCGATCAAATCATTCCGCAAATTCTCGAAGGCAAGCACGAAGCCGGACTTATCATCCACGAAGGCCAGCTAACTTACGATAAGTCCGGATTGCACCGCGTCGTCGATCTCGGCAAGTGGTGGCAGAAAGTCACCGGCTTGCCGCTGCCGCTCGGCGGAAACGCCATCCGCCGCTCCCTCGGCCCGGAAACGATGGCCAGCGTCACCCAGGCGCTGCGCGAGAGCATCCAGTACGCCATCGACCATCGCGAGGAAGCCCTGGCTTACGCCATGCAGTTTGCCCGCGATCTTGATACTCAACTCGCGGATAAGTTCGTAGGCATGTACGTCAACGAGCGCACCCTCGACTACGGCGACGACGGCCGCGAAGCCGTCAAGCGCCTCCTCGACATGGGCCACAACGCCGGCATCATCCCGCAGACCCCGCGCGTGGAGTGGGTGTAAGTAAGCTTCGAGCCGCGAGCTTCGAGCGAGTGACTCCGTTCTTGTGGGCCAATTGCTGCGTTGTAATGCGCAGCCCCAATTGAGTCGATGATTTTGCAGGGCTGGAATTCGTTGCTCTGACACTCCTCATTTTCCGCGCTACAATTGCGGCTGATGCCTCAAAGGAGGAACTCCACAAATGCAACTGGAGACCAAGGCTCAGATTGCCAAGACGACTCTTGCCCTGCTGACGCTGGTGACCGCGCTTTTCCTGCTGGGTATTCTCGTGTTGGTCTTGTGCGTCGGTCTGCAAATCAATCCTTTCAGAGAAACCACAACGTCGTTCCTGATTGCCGTATTTGCTGGGTTGACAGGCGTAGCGGCCGTTCTGGTTCTCTTGAATGTAGCGACCAATGTTAGCCTGATTGCCGATGCCAAGATCAGCGAGCTCAAGATCGACCCTCACCGTAGCGGATTGAGAAAGTGGGGCGTTACATTTTTCGCAATTGCCATGGCGTTGGTGGGCTTAATATTCCTTGGCACATATTTATCCAAAGAAAGGTACTTGGCGGTCGTTCGGGAACAAGCTGATGCGGTGCTCAAAGCCAACAGAAGTCTTCTGGAGGAGACCAGCCGATTGTTGGCTTCAGGTAAACCGGAAGATTACAAGCGGATTGTTGAAATTCGAAAATTTCTCCAGAATCAACGCAGCGACTTGCCCGAACTGACCGTGATCTACTCTGGCAAGTTCGCGGACAAGCTTGCGTTTTACCAAATTGAAGATTTCGGCTGGGACCAGCAAAACCATGTCTATGCTCCGACCTATTTCAAGTGCACGAAGAATCTGGATTGTGACTATCTGACTCGATTCTTCTCGATCGAGAATGTCGACATCTTGCAAAAATACACGATCCGTGATGACCAGTTTTACATTTACATCCCATTTACCGGCACTGACGCACGCTTTGTCCTTCTATTCGCTCGCCAAACTAGTTATGGAAAAATCGGTTCGTGATGAGCGGGGGCTGTGCAGTTATAATGGCTGCCTTGAGCATTGAAGTGTAGCGGCCTTTGCTCGCTCGTAGCTCGCAGCTCGTAGCTCGCAGCTCACCCCTACTCCCGCCAATTCTTGTCAACCCCCCGTTCTCACGTTTTTCCCCGTAACTCGCTCTATCCGCTGGCAAAATAAAGTCGGAAAAGTTGTCGGTGTAGGTAGGTCGAAATTGTTATAATAGATACAGGGACAAGAAAAGGGTGCGGATCACTCCCGCACCTTTTTCCCTTTGCTGCCTTGAAGGTCTCGTCTTAGTGAGAAACTAGCCAGGTTTTCCTGATGGCTGACGGCCGCCACTAAGTCCTTATTTTCGAGGATTTTAGCGAGAGCCTCCCGCTAACTCGATGATTCTAATAGAGGTCAGACGGCTAACTCCTTATTTTTGAATATTTTACGTTAACTCATTTGAAATGAAGATTTTGACAAAATAAGGGGGGGAGGGGGGTACCACCGAGAATTGAAGTGAAGCGGCTCTTGCTCGCTCGCAGCTCGAAGCTCGAAGCTTCCCTACCGCACCCTCTCCGCGAACGAAAACACCGGATCGATATCCACCGGAACATCCGACGCGGTTTTCAGCGACGCTTTCAATTCCTCCGGCATCGTGTCGTACTTCGCGAACCATTTTTCGGCACGCGCGCGGTCTCCGGTGGCTTCGATCTCCAGCAACTCTTTAGTTAGATCGGCCAATGCGCCCGGCATCTTTTCATAGTCGATCGCGTACTTGCCGTTGGCGTTGCGGCGAATCGCGCCGCGCTCGGCGAGATAATTGAATTCCATCATCTCCGCTTCGCCGTGCGCCTCCGCCGTCCCGAATCGCGCCATGCGAAACAGGTCGCCCACATACGACGCGTAAGATTCCTCCAGCTTTTCTTTCGGAATCGCGCCGTGGTCCACCAGCCATTTCAGCGCGAACATGCCGCACACATCGGCCTTCGCTTCTTCCAGGCCGCTGTATCCCGGTCCGATCGCTTCCCGAATTTCGGCCTTGCCCGCCGATTGATCTGATGAAGTCCGCGCGAACGCCGGGCCGAGTCCGTGGCAGATCTCGTGCGTGATCGTGCCCAGCAGATATCCCTCGCCCGAAACTTGCGCCGCCTGGTTCGGCTCCATCAGCTTGCGCGCCAGCGGCAAGATAATGTAGTTCACGCGCGCGTCCATGAAGTTCTTGAAGAAAAGTTTCTTGCTGCCCTTCTGTTCATGCACCCTCGGATCATTCGGCAAATTGTCGGCCACCGCCTGGTACCCGTGAGTCATGTCTCCCGCGCGAAATGGATTGTCCATCACTTCCATGGGCGTTTCCAGCCCATGCTTCGGCGGACGGTCTTCCGGCGCGAGCGGCAGCGCGTCCTGAATCTGCGGCACGTATTCCGCGAACAGCTCCAGCTTCTTGCTCTCGCGTTCGTTGCGTACCATCACCGCTGCGCCGTATGAACCCTTCACGCCCAGCAGTCCGTCCATGTAAGTCTCATAGGGCGCAAAAATAATGTCGAACTTCGGATTCTTCAGCTCCAGCCACGCCAGGTCGCTCGGAAGGTAATCGTCGCTGAGCAGTGCGTCGGCCCGCAGCCGCAGGAACTTCGCAAACGCCGCATCGTCGCTGAGTTCGGCCGCTGCCAGCAAGGCCTTTGCCGCCGGTTCCAAATAAGCGCGATATGCGACTCCGTAGGGAACAGTTTCCAGCTTCTTGTCGTGCCAGCGCACGATCGTGAACTGATCGTAGATCGCCGCCTTCTGCTCCGGATGCTCCTTGACGTACTTCTCCACCTGGGCGCCCGTCAGGTCCGCGGGATAGAATCCGCGGCCCAGCGGCATCGCTTGCGTTCCGGCAAACGGTTTGTTGTCGTCGATCAAGTCGAAGCGCGAAGCGTTGATCCACAAATAGCGCCGCAGTTGCGCGTCGCGCCGGTTCGGGCTCGACAGGAGCGATTGATATAGCGTCAGTCCCTCGGGATCGCTTTGCCGCCAATAAATACTCTCGAGATAGCCCGAGGCTTCCACCAGCTTGCGGACGAGTTGCTGCTCGCGGGCGCTCAAGCCCTCCGCCCGGAACGGCATTTGAACACGCCGGAACTTGGCCAGGCGCGCAGCGAGATCGGGTGCGACCTTCAAATTCGCCGGAGCGCCGCTCTTCGCCGCCGACCCCGTCATGGCGCGCTTTTCATGCTGCTGCGCCGCGCCCATGGTTGCAACCAGGAGAGTGAAAACTAAAACCAGCCCGTACTGCTTCAAAAAACAATTCTTGCTGTGGCAATGCATGGCCCGACTGTTTGTCATACGAGCACAAGTCTATCAAAGCCTGGACTCCGCCCGCAGCCGTTATCATGAATACATGTCGGAAGAAAATGGCGCCCAGACCCTGCTCATCGACGCCGATGACACGCTCTGGGAAAACAACATTTATTTCGAGCGGGCGATCGCAAGGTTCATTTCGTTCCTCAACCATCGCGAATACTCGCCCGAGATGGTGCGCCTGGTGCTAAACGACATGGAGCGCGATTGCATTGTCAAACACGGCTATGGCCTGCACAGCTTCGCGCATTCTCTGGTGGAAACTTTCGAGAAGCTCTCCGTCGATCCCATTACGCCCGAATTGCACGAGCGCATTCACAGCTTCGCTCACCAGATTGCCGATCATCCCATCGAAATTCTTCCCGGCGTGCCAGAAACGCTTGACTATCTCGCCGAGCGCCACCACCTCATCCTGATGACCAAAGGAGTTTCCGCCGAGCAGTCCGCCAAGGTCGAACGCTCGGGATTGAAGAAATATTTTTCCGCCGTCGAGATCGTCGCCGAAAAGGACGAATCGACCTTCCGCTCAGCCATCGCCAAGTACGCTCTGCGGGCCGATACCACCTGGATGGTCGGCAACAGCCCCAAGTCCGATATCAATCCCGCTCTCGCGGCGGGCCTGCACGCCGTCTTTATCCCCCACGACAACACCTGGATTCTCGAACACGAGGAAGTCGCGCCCGTTCCAGCATCTCAGCGCCTGCTGGTGGTGGATCGGTTCGCCGATCTCACAAGGCACTTCTAGCGCCCGCGGTCTCCGCTAAAAAGACGCAAGGCCGGGAGCCCGGAATTTCTTCCGGTCCCGGCCCGCGCTTCTATCAACTCAAATCGATTGAACGACCGCCTCAGTTGGTTGGAGTAGGGCTGGCGTCGGCGGTGGTTGCCGTCGTCGTTGCCGCGGGCGCGGTTTCCGCGCTGTAGCGCGAAAGCCGCGGGTAGAACGGCGTCACTTCGAACGGCATTTTGTCGCGCGCCGAAGTGATCGCAACCGGCTGCGCCTTCACGATCTCCACTTTGTCGTCCCATGGATTCAGTTTGACGCGTCCGCCCAGGGGCAGCGCGGCAATCTGATCGAGTTTGTTCCAATCGAGCGCCGGAGCCGAGGCGCCAAGCTGCGCCATGCGCATCAGCCCGTTCTGCGCGATGTTGTTCCCGAGGTGCGGTTGCAGCAGGGCGCTCAAGCTCGGCGCCCGCGCTTGCAGCGCCTTGATGAAGAGTCCGGCAGTTTCCAGCTTCTGCGCGTACGGCGAAGCCTTGAGCAACTCGATCGCCTTCTTGTCTGCCGCCGCTTCTTCTTCGGGAATGTGTCTGAACCCGAAATTCTGGTAAGTCGATTCATCGGAGAACAGCATGCGGTCGTTGAACGCATATCGGCTGCCCAGGTTATGCCCGAGAACGATGTGCGCCAGTTCGTGCGAGAGCACCATGGCCAGGCTGCCCTCATCGGGAAGCACGTCGATCAGCCCGCGACTTATGACGATCGTGTTACCGACACTGAAAGTCTCCAGCGGAGAAGTCGTTAGCACGCGTGTCCGAACGGGCCGTGGCAGTTCGATGTTATTCGTGATCTCGATGTTGTTCACTACGGTTTGCAGGACCTTGTCCACATCGCCTTCCGGCGCCAGCAGCCCGGCCCGTTGCAGCCGGTCGACCACGTTGTCTTCCGCCTGCTGTTGCCACTGGCGCTCGGCGGCCAGCGGGGTCGCATCCTGCGCCGTGGGCGTGTCGTCCTTGACGCTTTCCACCGTGATATTGGTAAGTTCGTCGTTGGCCGCCGCCGTCTTCAGGTTATATCCCCACATACGGGTTTGCGCCTTGAATGCGATCTTGTTCTTGGCGCCCGCGGTGAAGTCGCCTTCCTCGCTGTAAATGTAAGCGGGCACCCAATAACCCGGGATTAGATTCAACCGCCAACTGTCCATGTGGAAGTAATAATTGTTGCGCGTGGGGCGGGCATAAGTGCCGTTGAGCCGGACGATGTTGAAATCCTGGTCCTCAACCCAGATACGGCCGAGAAACCGCCCGTGTCCTGCGTCCTTTTTCGGCGTCAGATCGAACACGAGACAGCGCACGTCGCCCAGGAACTCGCGCCGCGCATAGTGAAAATCGTAGTGCTGCCGGTCAAAGTCGTTGCGGTCGGCGAAGATCATCCAGGAAAAGCCCAGCGGTTGGTACTGGATCTTGAACTTCCCCGTGATCCCGCCCAGAAGGCGTTTCTCCATGCCTTCGTCTCTATCTCTGCCCTTGCCCTGCAGGTAGTCGCTCCGGTCGATCGAGTCGCTCAAGTCCATGCGTCCCAGAAAGTAGTGATCGTCCTTCGGAATCGGGCCCAGTTGCGGGTCCTGCGTGAGGTTCTGCAAATAAGTCTCCACGATGGGAGTGCGCGGCGCCAGGAGCTTGATCAGCTCTTGCTCGCGCAAGATCACGCGATCGACAACCTGATCCATCGTGGTCGGCGGCGCGAGATTGGTCTCCGTCTGAGCTGGCTGAGCTTGTCCCGATTGCGCTTTCCCCGGTTGACCCGGGCTTGACGGCGCGGGCGTCTGACTCGGCTGCGCGACCGCCGCCGGCTGAGGGTTTCCCGGCGCGGACGCCGGCTGCTGGGCCGCTGCCGTCATGGTCACCGCCAGCAGGGCCAAAATCGTCCAGTTCATGTTGCTCATAACTTTCGCCATGACTTTCTCTGTCACTATCCGCATAACTCGCATCTCCAAAGGTTCAATACGCCAGTTGAAATACCACGTGCACAATCGCCGTTGAATCCACGGCCTGCCCGTTGCGCGAGGCCGGCTTGAACCGCATTGTGCCGGCGGCGGCCACGGCGGCTTCATCAAGCCCGTGGCCCAAACCCCGGACCACGCGGTTGACATGCAACTCCCCGTTCGTTGCGAACTCCACTTCCAGCAGGACTTCGCCTTCCAGTTTCAGATTTCTCGCTTCGCTTGTATAAACCGGATTTGGTTTGTACGTGATCTCGACCGGCGTCGGCGGCGGGCCGCTATCCACGCGCTGAACATGCGGCGTATTCTGCGCGACCTCCTGCGATCCAAAGCCCGAGGTCTGCACATTACCGCGCCCGCTGCTGCGTCCGTCTCCCCGCCCCGGCGTTGCCACCCCGCTGCCGAAATCGGCGCTCGCCACCGTTCCCCTGGCTCCTTTCGCTCCGCCCGAACCGTTGCCCTGTCCCGGTCCCACCGGCAGGTCGAACGAGCCAAGCGCGGATGCGATCAGCTTGCCGTTCGGTTTGCCGTTGTCGCTGGGCTTCAGTCCATTCGGATCGCCAAATCCGCCCGTCTGCACCTTCGAGATGGGAGCGTTCACCGTCGGCGCCACCGAACTTCCCTGGAAGTCCCCTGTATGAATCAGTACCGGGCGCGCTCCGCCCGTATTTCTCAACACCGCCGGCGCCAAGTTGTTCATCGCCACCTTGGGCGGCTCAATCTCCTGGGGTTGCGGCTTGGGAGCGCGGACCTCGCGCGGCACGATCAGCTTCGGCGCTTCGAGCGCTGGCTCTGGCGGCAGCAACTTCGCGTGCTGCGGCAGCGCCTTCGCCTTGGGCAGTCGCTCCGGCCTCAGCGACGGTGGCGGAACCAGTTCCGTGATGTGGTAGTTCGCGATGAGGGACGTATCGGGCAGCATGATCCCAAGCACAATCAGCAGCAGAATCAGGCCTACGAGAATCCCGTAGCTCGCTGCGAAGGTCCGCCAGTTCCCCTTTTTCTCAGGCAGCAGGCCGAGCTCAAAGCCGCGATCTTCCGTAGGCATCCGTAACTCCAAGAATGGGCCCAAGCTGGGGACAGCGCTCGGGGCTGGAGTCTTCACCTTAGGGGAGAATTGGCGAGGGGTAAACGTGTCGCTTGCGCGTGTCCTTTGGTAATGCGCTTTGCCATCCGGAGTTACTCAGCCCATTGCGGTTACGTTGGTATCGCCGTCAGGCCCGCATTTCCATGTCTTTACAGGCGTCCGAAAGGAAAGACTCTAACCGCGGAGTTAGCGGATCTCGCCGAGAAAAACCTGAGCGTCGCAATGGGTTCCCCTGCGTTCCTCTGTGCCTCCTGGGGTTCAAGGTTCCGAAGCGGAGGAAAGGGCCAAGCTGACCAGGAAACCAGTTCCAAACGTCACGCAGGTTCCAATCGCCACCCACCATGTGAAAGCCACCTGCGTCCATCCCCACAAATACAACTCCATCGCGAGGCCGCAAATCATGCCAACCATCGCCCCACGCTGGTTTGCGCGCTTTGTCAGCACCCCCAGCAGAAACACGCCGAGCAGCGCTCCATAAGCGACCGAGGCGATTTGCAACCCCACTTCCACCACCCGCCCCACCCGGTCGAGCGCCAGTACCGCGAGCCCGAAGAGCACCAGTGCCCACGCGACGGTCGCCAGCCGCGCCAGCCGCAGCCGCGCCGCTTCGGTCAACTCCGGACGAGGTTCCGAACGAGAGTTCGGTCGAGATTCTGAACGGCGCCCCGCGCGAAACCGAAGATAGAAATCCACAATCGAACTCGATGCCAGCGAGTTCAGCGCCGCGCTCAAGTTCGACATCGCCGCCGCCAGAATCGCGGCGATCAACAGCCCGGCAATCCCATGCGGCATCCGGCTCACGATAAATGCCGGATAGATCCTATCTGCCTTCCCAAACGTTGCCGACGGAACCCGGTAGTAGGCAAACAGCATCACGCCCACAAGAAGAAACAACCCAAACTGAAAAAACACCGCGACGCCGCTCGACAGCAACGCCAGCGCCGACTGCCGCTGGTTCCGCGCCGCCAGCAATCTCTGCACGATGAGCTGGTCCGTGCCATGGCTGGCCGTTGTCAAAAACGCGCCGCCGATAATTCCCGCCCACAGCGTGTATGGTGTCGCAAGATTCACATGCGGCCAGTGCGGCGAGATCGCAGCATCGAAGAAGTGAAGATCGAACACCTGGAATTTGTGCAGCCCACCCGCAATCGCCTCGACCGAGCCCCACCCTCCCGGCACGAGGTGCAGAATCGTCACCAAACCGACCAGCGTTCCGCCGACATAGATAAAAGTCTGCACCACATCCGTCCAGATCACCGCCGCCAGCCCGCCCTCAAACGTGTAGATCAAAGTCAGCAGCGTGATGATCGCAATCGACGCGACCTCGCCCGTGCCCAGAGCAATCGAGACCACAATCGACACGGCATATACGCGCACTCCCTCGGCCGCCGCCCGCGTCAACAGAAACAGGCCTGCCGTCACCGTGCGCAGTTCCGGCCCAAACCGCCGCTCAATCAACTGATAAGCTGTATACAGCTCGCCGCGAAAATACTGCGGCAGCAGCACAAAGCTGATAATCACGCGCCCGATCACATACCCCATCACCAGTTGCAGAAAAGTAAGGTTCGAATCGTAGGCCAGGCCGGGAATGCTGATGATGGTCAGCGTGCTGGTCTCGGCCGCCACAATCGACAGCGCAATTGCCCACCAGGGAATATTGCGGCCGGCGAGAAAGTAATCGCGCATCGTCCGCTGGCGCTTGCGAAACCGCAGCCCAAACAGCGTGATCCCCGCCAGGTACGCCGCAATAATCAGCAGGTCGATCCGATTCAATCCCAAGCGATTCCTTCCATTAGAGACGCGGCTTGCCGCGTCTCCCGCAGCCGACAACGGGTTGGCAGCATTGTACAAGCATGTTCGGGGCCCGAACCAACCGCCGATCGAATTGAGCAGAAGATGTGTTAGAACTAGCGCGATGGCCTACTATCTCGGAATCGACGGAGGCGGCACCAAAACGCGCTGCGTTCTCGCCGACGAAACAACTGTGCTCGCGACGGCAATGACCGGCGGCAGCAACATCGTTCGCCTCGGCGAGCGGCAGGCAAGGGAAGCCCTGCACGCCGCCATCCACCAGGTCTGCGCCGCCGCCAGAATTTCTCCCGATCAGGTCCGCGCCATCTGCATCGGCGCCGCCGGCGCTGCCCGGCCCGAGATCGAAGCGAAGCTGCTCAACATCCTCGCGGAAATAGTCCCCAAAACAATTCCCGCCAGCATCGAAATCGTTGGCGACACCGTGATCGCCCTCGAGGCCGCTTTCGGCGCGGGGCCCGGCGCGATCGCGATCGCGGGCACCGGCTCCATCGTCTATGGCCGCGACGCTCGCGGTCGCACCGCGCGCGCCGGAGGCTGGGGCTTTGCCATCTCCGACGAAGGCTCCGGCCATTGGATCGGACGCCGCTCCATCTCCGCCATCGTGAGCGCCCGCGACCAAGGCCTCGAAACCGCGCTCACCGCCCTAGTCCTCCAAGAATGGAAACTCAAGACCATGGACGAACTCGTGGAGCAAGCCAACTCGACTCCACCTCCCGATTTTCCGCGCCTGTTTCCCATCGTTCTCCGCGCTGCCGACAAAGCCGACGCCATTGCCCGCCATCTCCTCGCGGACGCCGGAGCCAAGCTGGCGAACCTCGCGGCCATCGTCGTTCGCCGTCTCGCGCCACATGCTCCAGGCGACATGCTCCCAATCGCGATCACAGGCAGTGTCTTTCGTCAGTCTGACGTTGTACGCCAGATTTTCTGCAGTACTATGCGGAAGAACCTTCCCGGCATTGACGTGCGCGAAGGTCTAGTCGATCCCATGGAAGGCGCGCTGGCCAAAGCAAAACGAATGTAGAAACGGGGCTTGCCTCGTCTGACCCAGCGCGACGTTCCGCCGTACCGGCGGTTTTGGGAAGGCCGCCACTTTAGCGGCTGCGGAAAGAAAGAGGCCGCGGAATGACTCGGGTCCGCGCTTGATTTTGGGTGGCGCAGCGATCCACCGCTGCGATGACTGCCTTGTTTCCAGGGCCGGCTTTGGCCGCCGAAAGCGAAATGTCAAAAGACGAAATTCCCGCTGAAGACACCGCGCTGCTCCCGGCGGCATCGCCAGCGCCCGCCGATCTGCTCCGCGTCGCCGCCGACCCCGCCCTCACCGAAGACTTGGCCCTGGCCCTCCTCAAGCGAGCCGATCTGCCCGCTGAAGTCCTCGAACACCTCGCCAAACACGCCATCGCGCTCAACAGCCGCAAAGTGAGAATCGCGCTCGCCAGTCATCCGCACACGCCTCGCCATGTCTCCGTGCCTCTGGCGCGCCAGTTCTACACCTTCGATTTGATGAAAGTCGCGCTTTCCCCCGGCGTTCCCGCCGATGTAAAAGTCGCCGTCGACGATGTTCTCATCGCGCGCCTCAAAACCGTGACCATCGGCGAACGCCTGACCCTGGCCCGGCGCGCCTCCGGCAGAGTAGCCGCGGCACTCCTGTTGGATGTGGAACTCGGCGACGGCAAAGTCATGAATGGCAAAACCAGCGGTCGCAAGACTGCGACGGGCAAAAAGGGAAATGCCGAAGGTGTCGCCCGCGAAACCCGAGTCATGCGGACCGCGCTCGAAAACCCGCGCCTCACTGAAACCCTGGTCGTCAACGCCGTGCTCCGACCCGCCGCCAGCGCAGCCCTGGTTCATGTGGTCGCGCAGCACGCGAAGTGGTCGCCCCGCCGGGGAATCCGCGGCGCCCTTCTGCGGACCGAGCATCTCTCGCTGGCCCGCGCTCTCGAATTCAGCCGCGAAATTCCCGCCCCGCTGCTGCGAGAATTACTTGCCAGTTCACGGCTCCCCGACAAGATCAAAGACCAACTCCTCAGGGAAATCGGTGGCCTCAAAATTGGGAGACGTGACGATTCGGGTTGAGCCGCCCGGAGCGCTGGAATTTGTCATCCCGAGCCAAGCGAGGGGTACGCAGTTTGTCAGTGCCGGGAGACGAGCGGCCACATGGCCGCGACATCCGAACTTGCCGCATGGTAATTTTATCGCCGGGCGCAAACGTACGTCCGCCGCCGCCGCGGCCGGAGAACTCTCGATGAACAGAATCGCAATCGCACTTCTGCTGTTTTTCGCCGCCACTGGCGTTGCTACCCAACAGAAATCCCCCAAAGGTCCCGGCCTCCTCCTGCAACTCGAAGCTGAATTCGCCGCGGATGTCGCCCAGCACGGGCACGACGCCTTCCTCACCCACTTCGCCGACGATGGCGTCGAAATCGTGGACCACGGGGGCTTCGACACCATCGACGCCATGCGTAAGCAGCCTCCCTGGCCTGCAGGCACGTCCCTCTCTTGGACGCCCGTCAAGGCCGAAATGGCCGCTTCCGGCGACCTCGGTTACACCTACGGCAATTACATCTATACTGCCAAAAACAAAGAGGGCAAGCTCGTCGCCAACTACGGTAAATACGCCTCGATCTGGAAAAAGCAGAAGGACGGCCAGTGGAAGGTGGTCGTGGATATGGGAAACTCCAGCCCCGACCCGAAGGCAGGAAAGTGAGCCGCAGCGTCCGTAGAGACGGGGCTCCTCACCCCGTCTTCGCAGACGCGGCAAGCCGCCTCGCCCCGCCTTTACGCTACGCCGCCGAATCTGTCACACTGGCCACTGACCACTGAATCCCATGGGAAAAATCCACGTTCTTCCCGAGAGAGTCGCCAACCAGATCGCCGCCGGCGAAGTGGTCGAGCGTCCCGCGTCGGTGGTGAAGGAACTGCTGGAGAACGCGCTGGACGCCGGCGCCACGCGCATCCGCATACAGGTCGAGGCGGGCGGGAAGAAGCTGATCCAGATTGCCGACAACGGTTGCGGCATGGTGCGCGACGATGCCATGCTCGCCTTCGAGCGTCACGCGACTTCTAAAATCAAGGATACCGACGATCTGCTGAGCATTTCGACCCTCGGATTTCGCGGCGAGGCGCTGCCTTCCATCGCGTCGGTCGCGCGCCTCCATCTCGAAACCCGCGCCGAAGAAGAAGCCGCCGGCACCGTCATCGAGATCAACGGTGGCAAGATCATTCGCGTGGAAGAAGCGGGTCTGCCGCTGGGGACTTCGATTACGATTCGCGATCTTTTCTTCAATATCCCGGCGCGCAAGAAATTTCTAAAATCGGAATCGACCGAACTTTCCCACATCGCTTCGCTGGTCACGCACTATGCGCTGGCGCATCCCGAGAAGCATTTCGAATTGCACTCGGCGACGAATGCCTTGCTGGTGGCTCCGCCCGTGGCCGGTCATCGCGAGCGCGTCTATCAGGTGTTTGGGCGCGAGACCCTCGACCAACTGATTCCGCTCGCGGCCGTGCAACCGTTGGAGCGCATGGGCCTGCCGCAGCCTCCTCCGTGGCGGCGCAGCGCGGAGACTTCTGTGAGCGAAACCTCATCCGCAACACCAGCGGAGGTGCAACCACCCGAACCGTTGACAGCGGACTCGCGGGCGGGGGCGCCCGCGCCACAAGATTTCGGCGAAGTGCGCCTGCACGGATTTGTTTCCAAGCCGGAAATTCAGAAGCTCAATCGCAATTCGATTTTTATCTTCGTCAATGGCCGCCTGATTCGCGACCGCCTTATTCAGCACGCCATCACCGAGGCCTATCGCAACATTCTGCCGCCGACGGTGTATCCCGTAATCCTGCTCTTTATCGAGATGCCGACTGCCGAAGTGGATGTGAATGTCCATCCCTCGAAGACCGAAGTGCGGTTCCGCCAGCACTCGGTGATTCACGATTTCGTGCGCGAGTCGGTGAGGGCGGCGCTGATGAAGGCCAGGCCAGTGCCGCAGTTCCTGACGGAGATCCGCGCGCAGCCCACAGCGAGTGCGGGCCTGACCAGCCCTGTTTCTAACCACAACGCGAGTGCGGGCGATGCGCAGCGCGCGCCGTGGCGCGATTTGCACGAGCCCGCGGCGGCTGGCGGATTTTCACCGCATGCACCGCCAGTTCCCGCGGCTACCGCGCGCCTCGAATTTGACGGTGGAATTGCCATTGATGCCAACGCGGCTGTCTCGCTGGCGCGCGCGCCGGAAGCGCCAGCTCAGCCGATCGCGGAGCAGCCAATCCCCGATCATGGTTGCGCTCCGCCGATTCCGCAAGAGCCGCAACCCG
>JBEKQG010000039.1:0-21895 GCA_049519955.1 Terriglobales bacterium | reverse complement strand
AACGTGGAATTGCCCAATCTCTGCGAGCGGCTTGCGGAGGCGGGGTTCCTGCAGCGCAGCGGAGGCAACTGGCACTGGGTGCAGGAGGGTTATCCGGCAGACACGATTAGCCTGCGTTCGGTGACGTCCGACAACTTCATCATTATCGACATCACAGGCGAAGAGGATGGAGAGCCGGAGGTGATTGGAGAGGTGGATTTTTCGTCCGCGCTCACGACGGTTCATCCCAAGGCGATCTACATCCATCAGGGGCAGCAGTATCACGTTGAGCGGCTGGATTTCGGCCAGCGCAAGGCCTACGTAAAGCGCGTGGACGTGGACTATTTCACCGACGCCATCCGCTACACACAGGTGCGTGTGCTCGAAATCGCCGAGGAGCAGAGTATTCCCGGGCCGGCGGCGCGCGCGCATGGCGACGTGCTCGTGCGGTCGCAGGTCGTCGGCTTCAAGAAAATCAAGTTCTTCACGAATGAGAATGTGGGTTCCGGAAAGCTGGAGCTGCCCGAAAACGAGATGCACACAACCGCGTTCTGGTTGACGCTGGAACACGAACTGCTGGCGGGGCTGCCCTTCACGCTTTCCGAGCGGCAGAGCGGAATCTTCGGGCTGGTCTACGCGCTCGCGTCCATGGCTACGCTGCTGCTGATGTGCGACCGCCGCGACATTGGCACTGCGGTCGGCGAGCGTCCGCCGAGTGCGGGCGCAGAAATTGACTGGCAGGAGTTTGGGAATACGCCGGACGGCGAGAAGGAATTCTTTGAGCCAAATTTGTACCTCTATGACGCGTATCCCGGAGGGATTGGATTCAGCGAACCGCTCTACCGCGTTTGCCAGGTGCTTTTGACGCGAACGCGCGAACTGATCGCGGCCTGCCCATGCGACAACGGATGCCCATCATGTGTCGGCCCCGCCGGAGACAAGAGCGAGCGCTCCAAGGATGTAGCTCTGGCGATCCTTGGGCGGCTGTGTGCGTGAGAGACCCACGGTACCAGGGGGCTGCGACTTACTTCTTACTAACTCATGACAATGGCTAGTCAATCCAACGCGAGTCGCCCGACAGCAGATCGCTTTGCGCGGTTGAAGGCGCTGCAACCTCCATCGACCCTGCCTATAGCAGAACGAGAGATCGTGCCGGTGCGGAATCCTGCCGAAGCGGAGTCCTTCAACAGAGCTACGGGCGTTGCCGTCGGAGCAGAGAGGCTAGCCCTGATTCTGGGCGCGTCGGTAAAGCGCAACTGCCATGGCGAACATCTGTCGCTGCACTCTTGGCAGGGCGACCATGCCCCGTGCATTCCAAATGCTGCTGCCTTGCGGTTGCTCGCGCCGGACGCCGCGAAGAATGTCGCCGATCCGCAGCAGTGGCTTTTTCTTGATACGGAGACAACGGGACTCTCGGGCGGGACGGGAACGTATCCGTTTTTGGTCGGCCTGGCATGGTGGGAAGGCGGAGGTCTCGAGGTCGAGCAGTTGTTCATGCGCGAGTACAGCGAAGAGCGTTCGCTGCTCGCGGCGCTGGCCGAGCGGATGGCGGAACGTCCGGTGCTGGTCACGTTCAATGGCAAGTCGTTCGATTGGCCGCTGCTGGAAACGCGTTACCGGATGACGCGGACGATTTCTCCGCCGGCGCTGCGAGCGCATCTCGATTTTCTTCATCCGGCACGGAATCTGTGGCGCCTGCGGTTGGGCTCCGTAAGATTGTCCGAACTCGAACGTCACGTGCTCGGATGGGACCGGGGTGCGGATGTCATGTCGGAGCTGATTCCGAGAATCTATCTTGACTTCGTGCGCGGTGGGCACGCGGAGCCGCTGGTCGCTGTCTTCCAGCACAACCAGATGGACCTACGCGGGCTCGCCGGACTTTCGGGCCGCATCCTGTCGCTGCTCGGCGATGAGGGGCCAACGAGCCAGGATGGACTGGAGCTGTACGGCGTGTCGCGCATTTGCGAGCGGCGTGGTGAGGTGGGGCGCGCGCGCAAACTTTACGAACAGTCGATTGGTTTTGTGTTGCCGACGGAAACCGATCGTGCCGCTCGCGCGGCGCTGGCACGATTGGCCAAGCGCGACGGCGACCTCGGACGCGCGCGCGAGCTTTGGGAAAGCGCTGTGGGAGACTCTCGCGAGGGCTACGAAGCTTACGAGCAGTTGGCAATCTACTATGAACACGAAGCCCGTGAGCCGCGGCGCGCGCTCGATCTGGCAGGTGAAGCGCTCGACGAGTTGCGCCGCGCGAACCAGGCGGGGACGATCGCGGCGGCCCAATACCGCAGGACCAGGGCGCGCTTCGAGCATCGGATCCTACGTCTGGAACGCAAGGCTGGCCGCACGCTGCTCGACGCGCTGGAGGCATAGCCATGGGCCGAGAGTCCGTGCCGAGCGGGGAACGACTGAGCCTCTCCGGTCATGAAATCGCGAGTGCGGGAACGCAAACGCATTGAGCGAGAGAATTTTGAGCAAGATCGCCGCACACTTGCCGGCCTTTGGGCGGGTATAATTAGGCGGTTCACTCTCCGCAAGACTTCCGGGCGAATGGGGTTTGCCCGGCAAAACTCTAACGTTACGACAAGGAAGGCATTGGGATGGCCACTACGGATGTCGCGCCCCAGGTATTGTCCGGCGCATTGGGACAAAGGCGTGTTGTGAATGACATGAGCATTCAGGTTGCAACGGTGAATGGCTCGGGGTCGCAGAGTTCGAACACAGTATTGTTGCGCAGCATTTTCCAGATGGGCGTGCCGATTTCGGGGAAGAACCTGTTTCCATCGAACATTGCTGGGCTGCCGACGTGGTACACGATCCGCGCCAATAAAGACGGCTACATCGCGCGCAAGAAAGAGATCGACTTGCTGATTGCGATGAATGCGGAAACGGCGCAGGACGATGTGAAGACGCTGGCGGCGGGCGCGGCGGTGCTCTACGACGAGCCGCTGGGGCTCGACAGGGTGCGCGGCGATTTGATTTATTACGCCGTGCCTTACGACAAGCTGGTGGCGACGGTGGTTCCGGAAGCCAAGCTGCGCAAGCTGATCAAGAACATGATCTACGTCGGGGTGGCGGCGCAATTGCTGGCGATCGATTTTGCCGAGATCGAGAAGGCGGTCGGCAAGCAGTTCGCGAAAAAGGCGAAAGCGGCGAACCTGAACCTGGCGGCGGCGCGGGCGGGCTACGACTACGCGGCGGCGAACTTGAAGAAGCGCGATCCGTTTTACATCGAGCGCATGGATAAGACGGCGGGCAAGATCATCGTGGACGGTAATTCCGCGGCGGCCCTGGGATGCATGTTTGCCGGTTGTACCGTTGTGACCTGGTACCCGATCACACCATCGTCGTCGCTGGTCGAGACGATGATCGATTATATGAAGGAGCACCGCATCGGGCCGGATGGAAAGGCGACATTCGCCATTGTGCAGGCCGAAGACGAATTGGCGGCGGTGGGCATGGTGATCGGGGCGGCGTGGGCGGGCGCGCGTTCGATGACTGCGACCGCGGGGCCGGGAATTTCGCTGATGGCGGAGCTTACGGGCCTGGCGTATTACGTGGAAATTCCAGCGGTGATCTGGGACATTCAGCGCGTTGGGCCATCGACGGGATTACCGACGCGAACTGCGCAAGGCGATCTGCTTTCGACCGCGTTTCTCAGCCACGGCGATACCAAACACATCATGCTGTTTCCGAATTCCGTCAGTGAGTGTTTCGCGATGGCGCAGGATGCGTTTGATTTGGCCGAGCGGTTTCAGACGCCGGTTTTTGTCATGTCGGACCTCGACCTGGGAATGAACAACTGGATGTCGGACCCATTCCCATATCCCGACAAGCCTATTAGTCGCGGGAAGGTGCTGAGTAAGTTGGACCTGGAAAAGGCGGGCGGCTTTGCGCGCTACAAGGACGTGGATGGCGACGGCGTCGGCTATCGGACGCTGCCGGGGACGGAGCATCCGGCGGCGGCATATTTTGCGCGCGGAAGCGGACACAATGAAAAGGGACAGTACAGCGAACGTCCGGACGATTTCGAACGCAACATGGAACGGATCAATAAGAAGTTCGAGACGGCTAAGGCGTTTGTTCCGCGGCCGGAATTGGCGGGCAGTGGAAAACAGAAAATAGGCATTCTTGCTTATGGCACGACGCATTGGGCGATTGTGGAGGCGCGCGATCAATTGTCAAAAGAGCACAAGCTGGAAATGGACTATCTGCGAGTGCTGGCCTATCCGTTTACGCGCGAGGTGCACGATTTCATTGAGCGGCATGAGCGCGTGTATGTTGTCGAGCAAAACCGCGACGGGCAGATGGCCAGCCTGCTCAAGCTCGATATAGAGGCGGAGTTGACGCCGCGCTTGCGATCGATCTGCCATGTTCACGGATTGCCGATCGACGCGCGCTCTGTAACGGACGAACTTATGACTATGGAGGGCAAGTAACATGGGGATTACACCCACCAATACGCCGGCGCCAAATCCTAAGCCGAAGACCAACCGCATAGGATTGCAAGTTATCGACTATCGCGGGGGGAAGACCACGCTTTGCGCGGGTTGCGGGCACAACGCGATTTCCGAACGCATCATTGACGCAATGTATGAAATGGGAGTGCCGCCCGAGCGCGTGGCGAAATTCAGCGGCATCGGCTGCTCGTCGAAGAGCCCGGCTTATTTCATGAACCGGTCGCACAGCTTTAACTCCGTGCATGGACGCATGCCGTCGATCGCGACGGGAGCAATGCTGGCGAACAAGAACTTGATCGCGCTGGGCGTGACCGGGGATGGCGACACGGTTTCGATTGGCGCGGGGCAATTTGTCCACCTGATGCGGCGCAATCTGCCGATGATTTACATCATCGAAGACAATGGCGTTTATGGATTGACCAAGGGCCAGTTCTCGGCGACGGCCGATTTGGGATCGACGCTGAAGAGTGGCGTGGTGAACGATTTGCCTCCCGTGGATACATGCGCGATGGCGATTCAACTTGGGGCGACATTTGTGGGACGGTCGTTTTCCGGCGACAAGAGGCAGCTTCACACCATGCTGAAGGCGGCCATCGCACACAATGGCACGGTGATGCTGGACGTGGTTTCACCGTGCGTGACCTTTAACGATCATGAGGGCTCGACTAAGTCGTATAAGTACATGCAGGCGCATGAGGAGCCGTTGCACGAAGTCAGCTTTGTGCCGTCGTTTGAGGAAATCAATGTGGACTACGATCCGGGGACGACGTTTGAAGTTACGATGCACGATGGCTCAAGCCTGCGGTTGCGGAAGCTGGAGCGGGAGTTCGATCCGACGGACAAGGTCCAGGCGGTGACGCGGTTGATGGAATCGCACGCGAAAGGCGAAGTGCTGACCGGGGTGTTCTACATCAATGCCAAGGCTCCTAGTTTTATTGACATGCTAAATGTTACCGACCAGCCGCTGGCTACGCTGCCGGAATCGTTGACGCGGCCGAGCAGGGAAGCGCTGGCGAAGTGCATGGACGAGCTGCGGTAGATATGCGTCCGCTCCGCTAGCTGGATTTCTTCAACTCTCCTTCGAAGGAGTGCTCGGGGCTGTGGCCGGGCTCGGGAAAGTCGCTATCGGCGCCGTCCTGGATGGGGTCGGGGTTACGGTGCGAAAGCTGGCCCTTCATGGAGTTGTTGCCGGCTTGGGTGGAGTCATCCGGTTCTTGGGAACCCTTCCCGCGGTCGGCATCGTTGTGAAGATGATCGCTGACACTTTTCGGCATGGCGGGCCTGTCTTCGTGCGCGCTTCAAAATGATTGCAAGGGTAGGTTACGCCGAAATCTCGCGGCGGGCAATGTAGGACCTTGTACGGACGGAGTAGGTCACGCGGCGGCCACCGACGTTGTTTGAAAGTGTAATGGCGGGGCCGGTGCAACTAATTCTCATGCGCCGGGTTTTTATGATCTGGGTTTCTGGCTCGGGCGTGGGCCGGGATTCCGGCGGGCGGTTGTTTCTGAATATTTAGACCTAACTACTGAGGTGCGCCATGAAGTTGTCCGGCATTGTGTTGGTCTTTGTGAGCGTCATATCTGCGGTCACGTTGAGTGAGGCGCAGCAGCAGGCGCGGGTCCCTCGCGGTGTTGAGACCTTGCGGAAACAGGCTTCCTCAAAGGCGGAGTTCACGCTGGACCATTCTATGTTGGTACTGGCGTTGAAACTAGATCCCGGCAACGAGGGGCTTCGGCGCGTGATCGCGGGCGTGAATGGGATAGCGGTGCACAGCTACAAGTTCCCCGGAGTCTGGGCGTACGATCTCGCGGTCCTGAGCTCGGTGAAAGAGGAGTACCGCGCGGCAGGATGGAAACAGATGGTGAACAAGGAGAAGGAGGGAGACCAAGGAGTTACCCTTCTCTGGCTACGCCTGGAGAATAACGCGATCAGTGATGTTGCGGTTCTTCTGGCCAAGCCAAACGAGGTCGACTTCATTGTGGTTTCCGGGTCCATCAGTCCAGTCGATCTTTCCCATCTGGGCGGGCACTTCGGTATCCCGAAGATCGAAGGCGGAGTGATGGTGCCCAATACTGCGCGACGCCCGTGACGGGGCGGGGATGGCGCCTGGTTGATAATTCCGGTTCTAGCGGCTCTTGGGCGCTAGTCCGAGTTTTCGCAACTTGTCTCGCGCCTGTGTGGCTTCGGTTGTCTTGGGATAGCGCTGGATGACGTGCTTCAACGCTTGCGTGCCTTCGTCTTCCTTTCCCAGTTCAAGGAGAGCGAATCCCTTCTTGAGTTGTGCGGAGGCAGCCTTGTTTCCGCTGGGAAAATTCTGCAGGACCAAATCATAATTCGCGACTGCCTTGGGGTAGTCGGCGGCTTTGTACTGAATTTCCGCCAGATAGAAATATGCGTTTCCGGCGAGGTCGGTGTTTGGGTAGAACTTGATGTAGTCGCCGAATTCCTGGGCGGCCAGATCGTTCTTGCCGCCGTTGTAATCGCGCAGGGCGTTGTTGTAGAGCACGTCGGGCGGGGGAGCCTGCGCCATCGCCTGGGCCTGTTGCTGCGCTTGCGACTGCTGCGCGGCCATGGATTGCTGCGCCGCCTGCATGTCCTCGAATTGCTTGCTCAGTTTGGCGAGGCGGACTTTGAGCTCGTCCATGGTGTCGTTGAGCGCCTGAATCTGGCCGGAGATCTGGTCGACTTGCCCGGCGCGGTCCTGCTGCTGCTTGTTGATGGAGGTCTGCAACTCGCCGATCGCGGTGGTGACTTTGTTGGCCGCGTCGGTGTTTTGCTCGAGCAGATTCTTCATGACGCCCATGCGTTCGTCAAAGGAGCGCATCATCTGGGTCATTTGCTGCTGCAGTTGGGTGACCTCGGTTTGCAGTTCGATGATTTCCTTGCTGGCGCCGTGGGCGGGAGCGATCGCGAGAGTGAGGAACAGCGCGAGAACAAGCGGAATGCGATTCGATTTCATAGTTACCCCATTCAATTTCAAAACCCACTGAGCGTCCAGCGGACGGAACAGGAAAAAGTGGGGGCGGCCGCAGCCGCCCTCAGCCGCTTATTTGTCAATCACTACATGGCCGACGCGGTTCCGCTGCCAGCAGCTTTCGTTCGACTCGGTACAGAACGGTTTCTCTTTGCCGTAGCTGATGGTCTTGATGCGGTCGCCGCTCAGTCCGGCCTGAATGAACGCGTTCTTTACGCCGTCGGCGCGATTAGTGCCCAGAGCGAGGTTGTATTCGGTCGAGCCGCGTTCGTCGCAGTATCCCTCGACCCTTATATGGATGTTGGGATGCTGTTGCAGAAACTGCGCATCGTCCTGCAACGAGGCGTGCTCGGAGGCGCGTATATCGTACTTGTCGTAATCGAAGTAGATGTCTTTTACGTTTTGCGAGAAGAGTTCTTCCTCGGTAAGGGAGGGCGGTGGCGGCGGCGGTGGCGGCGGCGCGTTTACGGTCACGCGAGCGGAGGCGTCCTGAGTTCCACCGGCGCCCTTGGCGACAAGATGGTAGGTGGTGGAGTCGCTCGGAGTCACCTGACGCGAGCCGCTGGCCTCGACTGTGCCGATGCCGTCGATGCCGATGTCGGTCGCGTTCGTGGTTTGCCAGGTCAGCGTGGTCGATTGGCCCTTAGCGAGAGTGTTCGGGTTCGCCGACAGCGAGGCTGTGGGAGCCGTTGGCGCGGGTGGCGGCGGGGGCGGCGGCGGAGCGGCCTTTTTCGCGCATGCGCCCAGGAACATGATCGTGCCGAGTGCGAATACCAGCGTTCCCCATCTCTTCATTGTGTGCTTCACTGATTCCTCCTAATTTTCCGTGCGCCCGCGTTGTGGCGTGCATTTTGCAGAATCGCGGCAGGGCGCGCATTTGGCCAGCCGCAAAACCGTTACTCTTCTTAAAGTACCCTACTTCCAACTCCAGTTAGGCTGCGTGTTGACGCCCGTAAAAGTCAATTGCTTCACTTTGGAGCCGTCGGCCAGCATACTCCAGATCTGGTCGCTGCCCGAGCGGTGAGACTGAAACACTATGTGGCGGCCATCGGGCGACCAGCAGGGGAAATCGTTGCGCCCCGCGTCGTGAGTGAGTTGCACCCACTGCTTGCTGGCGACGTCCATCAAATAAAGATCGTTGGAGCCGGGCTCTCCGGGCCCGTACTTGCGCATCCAGGAGAAGGTCAGGAACTGCCCGTTCGGCGACCAGTTCGGAGAAACCGCGTAGCCTTGGTCGGTGACACGCTGCAAGTTGGTGCCGTCCGCTTCCATGGTGAAGATCTGCGGAAGGCCGGTGCGCCCGCTGACGAAAGCGATCTGGGCGCCGGTTTTGCGGTTCCAGGTGGGCGAAACATCCGGACCTTGATCGTTGGTCAGGCGGAGCGATTTACCACCGGAGGCGTCCACGACAAAGATGTTGGGGAAGCCGTTGCGCGAGGACGAGAACGCGATCTTGCCATCGGGCGACCAGGAAGGCGAAAGGTTCATGCCTCCGAACCGCGGGAAACTCACCAGGCGATTGAGATCGAAAGAGTACATCATGATTTCCCAACCGCTCTTGTTGATGGAACTGAAGGCCAGCCGCGAGCCATCGGGCGAAATGCGCGGCGACAGGGAAATGCTTCCGAGATGCGTGATCTGCTGCTGGTTGGCGCCGTCGTAGTCCATCATCCAGATTTCTTTGTGGCCGGTGCGATCGCTGACGAAATAGATTTTGCTTTCGGCGATGCCGGCTACGCCTCCGCCGAGGCGGAAGATGATTTCGTCGGCAAACTTGTGGGCGATGACGCGCACCGCGTCGCTGGTCGCGTTGTCGGCGTACTGCTTGCCTAGCACCTGCGGCGATTTTTCATTCTTGACGTCGTAGAGCCAGCCCTGGACAGTAACTTTGCCGCCGGCTGCGCCGAGGTTTCCGAAAGCGAGCATGGAGGCGTTGGGCGGAGGGGAATTCCACGCGGGGAAATTGACCTCGGAGGGCTGCCCCGGCTCCTGCAAAGGATAGAAACTCTTGGAGACGAGATCGAAGATGCCGGCGTTGTCGAGGTCGTTCAAGAAGGTGTCGTTGAAGGTCTTGAGCAGATCGGCGTTCTTCAGGTCGGCGGTCGAGGGCTTGAAGTCGGAGGCAGCCAGGCGCACGCGCTCGACGCCAAGGCCGGTGCCGGTGCGAATCCAGTCCTGCGCGGAGCCGGTGGATGCCAACAGCAGGAGCGAGACAACTGCGATGACAGCGTGACGACGAATCGGTCGAGCCGCGTTACTCAATTTTGTGCTCCCTATTCAGACTTGCTGGTGGAGGGCCGGGCGAGAGGCCGGTCCCCACTTACCTCTTGTAATCGAACCAAAACTCCACCGACACTTTGCTTCCCGAATAATCCGGCGGCAATGCGCCGAAGGTATCAATGCGCTGAATCGCCCGCATGGCCGAAAGGTCGAGCGACGGCACGCCGCTCGACTGCTCGAGTTCAACATTCGCCGGATGCCCGTCGCGTGCGATATCAAACGTCAGATAAACCCGCTTTGCCTCGGTGATCCTCGGGTCGATTTCATACTTCAACCAATTCTCGGTGACTTTGCGCTGCACGGCCTGAACATACCACGAGAAGCGGCTGCCGAAATCACCGCCGCTCCCGGTAAATCCAAACCCGCCCTTAGCGCCGCCCGCGCTCATCGTATAGGGGCCGCTGACCGGGCCACCCTCGCCGTACGGAATTTGATTCGACTCGGGTGGTTCCGGTTCCGGATTGCGCTTGGTCGCGCTCGGAGTCGCGGTTTTCTTTGTCTTCGCGTTCCGGTCGGGAATCGGAACGGCTTCCGGCTCTTTTTCCTGCACCCTGGGCTGCGATTTGGAGAGGCCTTTGGATTCGGTTGCGAGTACATTCGCCGTTTGCACTTCACTAGCGGGCAATGGGATCGCGCTCACCAGCGTTGCTCCCATGGCATCGCCACCGCCGCCGCTGCCCCAGCCTCCTCCACGGAAGCTGGGAATGAACATGGCGTAGAGAACGACGAAGGCCGCGAATCCGACATGCAGCCCAAGCGACCAGGCCAGAGGCTGGCGGAGTTGGGCGTGTTCGGAATAAATGTCGAAATCAGCGCTGGCCGCCATGCGTATCCATTGGTTGCGTAACGATGCTCACGTTGCCGATGCCCGCCTGCTTAATGGCATCCATCACGGTGGCGAAGGCGCCAAAGGGAACGTCTTCGTCGGAGCGCAAATAGATCGACTGGTGTTGCGGATCGCGAATCTTCTGGCGCAGGCGCGCTCCGATCTGGTTGATGTTGATGGGATCGTTGCCGAGAAATACTTTTTGCGATTTGTCGATGCTGATCACCAGCCGCTCTTCGGTGATTTCCTTGACCGTGCGGGTGTGGGGCACGTTGACTTCGATGCCCGACTGCAAGACGGGCGCGGTCACCATGAAAATAATAAGCAGCACCAAGACGACATCCACCAGGGGCGTGATGTTGATGTCGGAGAGCGCAGTCTGGGTGCGTCCGTTGGCGGAGGTGAAGGCCATCAGCGCCGCGCCTCGGTGACAGGCGGCGGTTGTTGGCGGTCGACTGTCTGCGTTTGCCGCTCGACGAGATTGAGCATTTCCAGGGTGAAGTCGTCGTTGCGCGAGGCCATTTCGCGAATGGAGCCAATGATGAGGTTGTAGGCGATCACGGCCGGAATCGCGGCGGCGAGGCCGGCGGCGGTGGTCACCAATGCTTCGGAAATACCGGGAGCGACGGCGCGCAAAGTCGCTGCACCGGCGGCGCCCAGTCCATGAAAGGCGTCGATGATTCCCCAAACGGTACCGAACAATCCGATGAACGGTGTAATCGCGCCGGTAATCGCCAGCCAGGGCACATTGCGTTCGAGGCGGGTGATTTCCTCGGAAGATGCGATCTGCATGGCGCGCTGAATGGCCACGATGTTGTGGATGCCGCCGGTCATACCCATCTGGCGCTTGAATTCCCCGACTGCGCCGTCAAACACGCCAACCAGCGGACTGGGACGGAACTCTCCGGCGACCGAGGCAATGTCCTGCAATCGCTGCGCCTTGCGGAAGGCGTGGACGAAGCGGCCGCTTTGAGTGCGGGCGCGGCGGATCAGCCGCCACTTGGAAAGAATCACGGCCCAGGAGAGCACGCTAAACGCGATGAGCAAGAGAAGCACGGACTTGGCGACCGGACCGGTCTGAAGGACGAGATCGACAATTTCGCCGCCGACGAACAAGAGAAGGACGGAAGAAAAATGCATTTGGTTTAGGGAAAACCCTGATCAAGATTATAGACCAGGGTGGCGGCGCGCCCCGCGCAGGTACCGCATCGGTCATCAATCATGCGATATTTCGATTTCTTGTCCTGGGCGGAGCTGCGCCGGCTACGAGTTCGGGATCACGGCCTTCACCTCATTGGAATAGGAGCTTTGCTGGCCTTGGGCGTCCACCTCCGTTGTGACGTAGAAGTAAGTCGTCCCAGCGACGACCGAATAGTCGGTGTAGTTGGTGGAGGCATCGAGCGCGGTATTGATCATCTCAAAAGGGCCTGCCTGGGCGGTGCCGCGGTACACGTTGTATCCCACCGGGCTATCGCCCCCTGTTTCCCAGGAAAGAGATACATAATGGGAGGCCGCAGCCACGCCCGTGCCGGTCAACGGTTCGACCAGCGGCGAGTCGGCGGCATTGCTGGTGAATCCGGCTTGGCCGGAGGCAGTGCCGGAGGCGCTTGGCGTGAATTGAATGGTGACGGGGATGCTCTGTCCGGCCGGTATGGTCACCGGCAGAATCAGGGCGAGGAAGGCAAACTCCGAGTTGGTCGACTGGTCCGACGAGATGGTTACGGCGGCGTTTGAGGCGGTGAGCGTGGCCTGCAGGCTGGCGCTCGATCCTACCGTAACGTCGCCGAAGTTGAGGCTCGCAGGGGAGATTCCGAGTCGTGGGCTGGCGACAACGACGCCGGTACCCGCGACATCGACTGTGAGATTGGGATCGTCGGCCGTACTCACCAGAGTAATGACGCCGGTGGTGCGTCCCGTGGCAGCCGGAGTGAAGATGAGGGGCAGCTCGACGCTGGCGCCGGGCTTGATCCGCACGGGCACAGGGAATGTTCCGAAAGAGAAATCGCTCCCATTTCTCGACTTGGAAGTGATGTTCAGGGCTTTGCTCCCAGTGTTCGAGAGCTGGATGGAGAAGGAACGGGAACTGCCGACTTCAACGTTGCCGAAGGCGTGACTGCAGGGCTTACATTGAAGTTCCTGCGCCCAAGCGGATACAGACGCCAGACCGCAGAGTATGAGAGCGATTAAGATTGCGGGGAGGGTTCGCATGGATACTATATTCAAGAGCCGCCCGTTCTAAAGGCAAAATCGGAAGTGCATTGCGCCCAATCTTTTGTATCGATTTGAATACGGGACCGCCGGTTTCGCGCCGCCCGACGGGGCGGTCTATGCTATGCTGCGGGGCGCAGGACCCTTATGCTGGCCGAACTTCGACTGGAAAATTACGCGGTAATCGACAATGTCGCGATCGAATTCGCGGCGGGCCTGAATCTTCTGACCGGAGAGACCGGGGCGGGGAAGTCGATTCTGATTGACGCGCTGGGATTGCTGCTGGGGGAAAAGGCGTCATCGGAGGTGATTCGCACGGGCGCGGAGCGGGCCGTGGTCGCCGCGGTATTTGAGAGCGATGGGGCGGCGGCGCGTTCAATAGAGAGCATATTGGAGTCGAATGGGCTGGATGCGGAGAATGGAGCGCTGATTCTGAGGCGCGAGATCGCTGCGGGCGGCAAGGGACGGGTGTTCGTCAATAATCAGCCGGCGACCGTGGCGGTGCTGAAACAGATGGCGCCGCACCTGGCGGCGATCCACGCGCAGAATGAATCCATCGCGAATTTCGACGCGGCGGCGCGGCAGGAGCTGCTCGACGCTTACGCCGGAGTCGAGTTGAAGGACGTATCCGCCGCGTTCGCGCATTGGAAGCAGATTCGCGGACGCATCGCGGAACTCGAACGGGACGAGCAAGACCGCGTGCGGCTTTTGGATCTGTGGAGTTTTCAATGCCGCGAAATCGAAGAGGCGCGACTCGTGCCGGGCGCAAATGCACAAGAAGACGCGCAGCTCGAAGCCGAGAAGCGCGTCCTGGCCAATGCCGAGAAGATCTATGGCGCGGCCATCAGTGCCTTCGATCTGCTGTATGAGGGCAATGCCTCGACTTCGTCGAGCTTGCGGGCCGCGCAGAAGCACCTGGAAGAACTGGCGCGTTATGAGCCGAAGTTTCAGGAGGCGCTCGGGGCGCTGGAGTCGGCGCGCATCAGCGTCGAAGATGTGGGAGCGACGCTGCGCGATTATGCGGGGGGAATCCAGGCTTCGCCCGAGCGTCTCGCGGAAATCGAAGAGCGGCTGGCGCTGCTCGATCGTCTGAAGCGCAAGTATGGGCCTACGCTGGAGCAGGCCATTGCTTTTGGCGACGACATCCGGCGCAAAATCTCGGAGATGGAGAATAAGGATCAGGTGCTGCTGGAACTGCGGGCGATGCTGGCAGTCGCGGGCGAGGAGTACCGCAAAGCCGCTCGCAGCGTTTCGCGCAAACGGCTGGAAGCGGGACGGAAATTGGAGAAGCTGGTCGAGGCGGAGATCAACGATCTGGCGATGCGGGCGAGTTTTCGCATCGCTGTGGAAGAGAATGAAGGCGAAGACCATTGGACCGCTTCGGGCATCAATCAGGTCGTCTATCGCATCTCGACCAACACGGGAGAGGCGATGCGTCCGCTGGAGCAGATTGCATCGGGCGGCGAATTGTCGCGCGTCATGCTGGCGTTGAAGGCTTGCGTTGAAGCGGGGACGAATCCGGCGGGCAAAAAAAAGTCGGCAGCTTCGCAGCGCACATTAGTTTTCGACGAGATTGATACCGGGATCGGAGGCCGCGCCGCCGAGGCCGTCGGGAAAAAATTGAAGGCGCTCGCGAAGGGCAATCAGGTGCTTTGCGTCACCCACCTGCCACAGATTGCGACTTTTGCCGATCATCATTATGTGATCGAGAAGCGCGAAACGGCGGGGCGCGCGAAGGCCACCGTGCGCGAGATCAGCGGCGAAGAACGCACCGAAGAAGTGGCGCGGATGCTGTCAGGGGCGAAGCTGACCGAGACTTCGCGGAAACATGCGGAGCAGATGATACGGGCGAATGGGTGACCTTTTTAGATTGGGTCCGTCTAAATTTCAGAGGTGCGGCCAAATGATGGTAGTGGTTCGTATGGTTCGGGTTCTCCCGCTAGTGTTGGGTCTCGTGTTTTTCGCGGCGCTGCCCGCGCCTGCGCAGGCTGTGGCAGGGAACGCAGAGAAAGTCCAGATGCAGGCTCCGGCGAGGTTGCAAGTGGATCCGCTCTTGATCGCCGAGGCGGGAGAAGTGTGGGGGCTGATCGCGTCCCCGAAAAACCCCGTCTGGCCAGGTTGGGACGCATCGAGCACGCCTGTGCTCTTCTACTTGCCGGGGGAGCAGGACGTTTTGATGAATCACCCGCACCCGCCCAAGGGGTTCGTTCCCTATGAGGGCCAGGTCCAGTTTCCGGGAGGGCGGATTTTCGTGAAGAACGGTCCGACGCTCATCGGGATAGATGGGCAGAACACTTCCACGGACGTGGAAGGAGTCCGGACTCTGGTCGTGGCCGACACCCTCTCAAACTTGAGGAATAACGTCTCCAGCCTCGTGCAGGATCCGAGACCGGCGGCGGATAAGATCCAGACTCTACTCTTCTCGGACTTGGCGACGGACCCCTATGACCAGCTCGCCATGGTGGTTCACGAGGCTTTCCACGTCTTTCAAGACAAACAGGCTCCCGACAAGGGCGCGAACGAGATGCTGCTGTTGTACTATCCCGTCCTTTCGGTGCAGAACAACGTGGGGTTTGCGCAGGAGGGATCGGCGCTGGCTGAGGCTCTGCGCGCAAGGGACACGGCTGCGTTTCGGAGTGCGGCCATGCGTTGGCTCGCGCTGCGCAAGGACCGACGCTCGATCCTGCCGCAAAAGGCCGTGGAATACGAGGACGGGACCGAATTCACCGAGGGATTGGCGAAGTACACCGAATACCGTCTGTTCCAGGTGTTGGAGGGCAGGCACCCGGGGCCGGCCATGTCATGGGCGCAAGGGTTCGGTGGCTATGCCGACCTCGCGCCGCAGCGCGAAGAACTCATCGAGAAAGTGATTCAGAATATGAGCGGCGCGGTTCGGGTCAACAACGACCCTTACGGGACGGCTCCACTCCGTATGCGGCTGTACTACTCAGGCATGGCCGCCGCAGTTATGCTCGATCGGCTCGATCCTGCTTGGAAGAGCCGAATCTTCTCACCGGATGTTTCCCTGACCTCGCTTGTGGAGGAGGCGCTGAAACCGTCGCAGGCCGAGTTGGATCAGGCGCTTAAGGAGGCGAGGGGCGAAGCAGTCTATGCTTCGCTCGTGGAGAACAAGACCAAACTGGCGCAAGAGGGCAAGGCCCGTGCCGAGGCTGCGGTCAAGGAGATCGAAGGAGGTCCGGGCGTCGGCCTCATTGTGGACTACTCGCAGCTAAGTTCCCCTAAGCTCGCCATGGCTTTCACGCCCTTCGGCATCACGGTGGTGGACGGGGAGCGCACAATCTTCACGCAAGTTCCTGTGAAGGTCGCTTTTGGCCAGGCGGGCGAGGTGGCGCAAAAAGTGCCGACGCCGCTCTTGCGAGACACCGGGCGAAAGCTCGTCCAGTTCCGGCTGCCTCAAAGCGCGACACGAGCGGAAGTGGAGAAGGCCTTGGGCGCAGCGCAAACAGGAGGCGGCACGGCGGCCAATCTGTCGCTGGACCTGCCGGGCGCAACAGTGAAGGCCGCCAAAGCTCAAGTCAAGTGGATAGGCGGGGACTTGATTATCGTCCTGTTAAGTGGCGGCGAGGGGAAATAGAGTCGGGCAAGTGGTGACTCCCTACAGCACGAGCACATCTGCGCCACGCGACTGTAATGCGCGGTCAAAGGTGACGAGCTTTAGATTTGCTGCCGCGGCGAAGGCCAGAAGGTAGGCGTCGGCCCAAACCTTGGGAGACCGGCTGGACAAGCGCGAGCGCGAACGGAACTCATTTTCGAGTTCTTCCGGCTCCGGCAGAAATGCGATGCGAGTGTCGGCCCAGACGCGGTCCCACAGACTCCAGGCTTCGGACATGGATTTCGTGTCGGTTCCCATGACCTGGTCGGTGGTGAGAAGGCGAAGCACCGTGATCTGGGTGAAGCGGCAGAAAAAGAATTGTTCTTCGCCCGCCTGCTCGAACCAAGACCTGGCTTTTTCGGAATGTAGATGGCGACTCCAAAGCAGCGCCAGCCACACGTTCGCATCAAGGAAATTCAACGTGTTCATAGATTTGTTCGTTGGTCAGGTCGACCTTGGGGCCATCGGAGACGATCAGCGGGAACTGCACTCGCTTGGGATGCGGGCGCTGGCCTTGCAGGAGCACAGTCTTAATACCCGTTAGAACCAGTTCGCGCACCGAGCGCCCGTTTGCGGCAGCTTGCGCTTTTAGCTTGCGGTAGAGAGGCGCTGGAATGTCGACGGTGGTGCGGACGGAATCGTGCTTCATAAACCTCATTATTCCACATGTGCCATAAATATGGAAGTGGTTCTTATGGACTTAGCTAAGTAAAGTTAGCTAATATGAATTCATGGAAACGATTACCATTCACAAGGCGAAGACGGAGTTGTCGCGGCTGATTGCGAGGGCTTGCCGGGGCGAGGAGATCGTGATCGCTCGGGGGAAGAAGCCGGTGGTGCGGCTGGTGGCGATTGGGGAAAAGACGGGGCAGCGGAAGCCGGGAGCGTTGAAAGGGAAGCTGAAGGTCGGGCCGGAGTTTTTCGAGCCATTGCCGAAGGAAGAGCTTGACGCATGGGGGCAATAGCGTGCGGCTACTGTTGGACACCCATGCGTTGCTTTGGTGGTACAGCGACGATCCGGCGCTGCCCAAATCGTGTAGAAAACTGATTGCCCAATCGGACAACAGCACTTTTGTGAGCGCAGCTTCCGCATGGGAAATTGCAACGAAGTTTCGACTGGGTAGGTTGCCGAGCGCCTCCGATCTGGTACAAGACTTCGGGGGCTATCTTGACCGGGAGAACTTCCTGCGTTTGCCCGTATCTTTCGACCACGGAATCCGAGCCGGAATGCTGCCGGGGCCGCACCAGGATCCGTTCGACCGCATGCTGATCGCGCAGGCGGAGATCGAGAAACTAATTATTGTCAGCAACGAAAAAATCTTCGATCAATATGGAGTGCGCCGCGTCTGGTGAAGTATGGAAGTTGAGCAACCCTGCCATTCGCCCGCCCGTTTTCCCCGTCCGCTGCTAATCCTCACAGCGTCAAAGGCTTACATTGACCTGGCGGTGCATCTTTCGATACCCTTGGAGCATCTTTCCTAGGGAAGAAGAGTAGGCTAGCGGGCGGGGGATGTGATTTGTCTAAGAGCGGGGACTTGCAGACGAAGAGCTTATTGCTATTGAAGCCGCGGGGGTTCTGCGCTGGGGTGGTGCGCGCGATCGACATCGTGCGGATCGCGCTGGAAGCCTTTGGGCGGCCGATTTATGTGCGCAAGGAGATCGTCCACAACCGCTTCGTGGTGGAGGAGTTGCAGCAGAAGGGCGCAATTTTTGTGGACAACGTGGACGAAGTGCCGGAAGGCGAGCGGGTGATTTATAGCGCGCACGGGGTTTCTCCGGAGGTGCGCGAGGCGAGCAAGCTGCGGAAGTTGCGGGTGATCGATGCGACTTGTCCGTTGGTCACCAAGGTGCATGTGGAGGCGGTGAAGTTCGCGAAGGAAGGATATTCGCTGATCCTGATCGGCCACCGCGATCACGATGAAGTGATTGGCACGCTGGGCGAGGCGCCGGCGGTGACGCATGTGGTGGGATCGCCTGCGGAGGTGGCGCGGGTGACATTGCCCGATCCGGACCGGGTGGCGTATTTGACGCAGACGACGCTGAGCCTGGATGAGACGCGCGACATTATTGGGGCGCTGAGAAAAAGGTTTCCGAACATTAAGGGGCCGGCGGCGCAGGACATCTGCTATGCCACGGAAAACCGGCAGGTGGCGGTGAAGCACGTGGCCTCGGATGCCGATTTGCTGTTGGTGGTGGGCTCCGACAATAGTTCAAATTCAAAACGATTGGTGGAAGTCGCTCGCAGTTTGGGCACCGAGGCGCATCTAATAGACGATTGCGTGGACATTCAGCCGCAATGGTTGAGTGGCGTGAAGACGGTAGCCGTGACCGCGGGAGCATCGGCTCCCGAACATCTGGTGCAGGAAGTGGTGCAATACCTGGCGGGACAGGGTTTTGGCGACGTGCAGGAGTTGGAGATCATGCCGGAAAATGTGCGTTTTGGATTGCCGCCGGAGATCGTGGAAACGATTGCGGCGGCGCCGACGATTGCTGCCGTGGAATCATAGTTCGGAGTTATAGATGGAAGAATTCTCCCCCTTGAGTTCGGCCGCTGTGCCGCAGATGCGATTTGGAAAGATCGACGGGCTGAAGGGCCGTGTCGCGGCCGCCGTCAATGCGGCGCGCCAGTATCTTTTTTCTCAGCAGCACGAAGCTGGTTACTGGTGCGGGGAACTGGAAGCCGATACTACCCTCGAATCCGATTACATTCTGCTTCACACGCTGCTGGTCACGGGCAGCCAGGAGCGATTTGAGAAGGCCGCGCGCTACATCCTGAGCCAGCAGAATGAAGACGGCGGCTGGAACAACTACGCCGGCGGCCCCTCGAGCGTGGGCGCTTCGGTGAAGGCTTATTTCGGGCTGAAGCTGGCGGGGTACAAGGCGGACCATCCGGCGCTGGCGCGGGCGCGCAAGAAGATCCTCGAAATGGGCGGCGTGACCGAGGTCAATACATTTACCAAGATCTATCTGTGCTTTTTTGGGCAGTACGATTACGACGCGGTGCCGGCGGTGCCGCCGGAAATCGTGCTGTTTCCCAATTGGTTCTGGTTCAATATCTACGAAATTTCTTCGTGGTCGCGCGTCATTCTGGTGCCGCTTTCGATCTGCTACGCCAAGAAACCGTTCAAGAAAATTCCCGACGAGATGGGAGTGGAGGAACTTTTTGTTGGCGGGCGCGACAAGTCGCGCATGCACCTGCGCTGGGACAAAAAGCCGGTTTCGTGGCGCAATTTCTTTTTGGTGCTGGATAGGATTGCGCACTGGGCCGAGCGGGTGCACATCCGTCCACTGCGTTCGATTGCCCTGAAGAGGGCGGAGAAGTGGATGTTGGAGCGTTTCGAGATGAGCGACGGATTGGGAGCGATCTATCCCGGACTCCTGAATTCGGCCATCGCCCTGCGCTGCCTGGGGTATTCGGTGGACGATCCGCAGGTGATTCGCGCGCTTGATGAGTTCGAAAAGCTGGGCATCGAAGAAGGCGACACTTTCCGCATGCAGCCCTGTAAGTCTCCGGTGTGGGACACGGCGTACGCGCTGTTTGCCTTGGGCGAGGCGGGGGTTGCGGCGACGGACCCGCGGCTGGTGAAGTGCGCCGACTGGATGCTCCAGAAGCAGGTGCGCAAGCCGGGAGACTGGAAGGTCAAGAACCCGAAAGGCGAGCCGGGCGGTTGGTACTTCGAGTTCAACAATGAGTTCTATCCCGACGTGGACGACACGGCCATGGTGTGCCTGGCGCTAAGCCGGGTCGAACATCCGAACGGGCGCTATCAGACGGAATCGGTGCAACGGGCGATCGATTGGATTTTGTCGATGCAGTGCAAGAACGGAGGCTGGGCTTCGTTCGACAAAGACAACGACAGGATGGTGTTCCAGTACGTGCCGTTTGCCGATCACAACGCCATGCTCGATCCCGCGACCGTTGACATCACGGGGCGCATTTTGGAGTGCCTGGCGGCCTATGGCTACGGTCAGAACCATCCGGCAGTGCAGCGGGCGATCAGGTTTATTCGCAAGGAGCAGGAGGCGGACGGAAGCTGGTTCGGACGCTGGGGCGTGAACTATATCTACGGAACCATGCTGGTGCTGCGCGGGCTGGAAGCGGTGGGGGTGGACCGGAACGACCCCATGATGCAGCAGGCGGCGGAATGGTTGCGATCGGTGCAGAATGCCGATGGCGGATGGGGCGAAACGGTGGGATCTTATGACGATCCCAACCTTCGTGGGCAGGGCGAGAGCACGGCTTCGCAGACGGCGTGGGCAATCATGGGATTGCTGGCGGTGGGCGATACGCGCAGCGAATGCGTGGCCCGTGGCGTGGCGTATCTGCTGCGCACGCAAAACAAGAATGGTTCCTGGGACGAGCGTGTCTACACCGGAACCGGATTTCCGCGCGTGTTCTATCTGGCCTACCACCTGTACCGCGAGTATTTCCCGCTGATCGCGCTGACGGCTTATGGGAAGGTGATGGCGGAGAAGGGCGGGAATTAGTTCTCAGTTCCCAGTTCTCAGTTCTCAGAGAAACCAGTAATTAGATATATATGTTCTGGTTTGGCTGGGTTCTTACTGAGAACCGAGAACCGAGAACTGAGAACTGGTTTTGAAAGCTTTTGTCACAGGAGCGACGGGATTTTTGGGCAGTCATGTGGCGCGCGTGTTGGAGGAACAGGGCGCTCGGTTGCGGCTGCTGGTGCGGGCTACGAGCGACCTGCGTAACCTCGACGGGCTGAACGCCGACCGGGTAATGGGCGACTTGCGCGACCCGGTTTCGATTGTGAAGGCGGTTTCAGGCTGCGACGTTGTATTCCATGTTGCGGCGGATTACCGGCTGTGGGTGCGGGATCCCGCAGAGATGTATCGCACGAATGTCGAGGGCACGCGATCGTTGTTGGAAGCGGCGCGGAAGCAGGGCGTGCGGCGCGTGGTGTACACGTCGAGCGTGGCGACCATGGGATTTTCGTCTAACCGCGGGGCTGCCGAGCTGCGCTCGGCTTGGACGGGCGAGGGCGCCCGTCCCCACACGAGCATGGTGGCGGACGAAGAGAGTCCGGTGGCGCTTGCGGACATGATCGGGCACTACAAGCGTTCGAAGTTCATGGCGGAGCAGGTGGCATTCGAGGCGGCGAGATCGGGAGTCGATGTGGTGGTGGTGAATCCCACGACGCCGATCGGCGAGCGCGATATCAAGCCGACTCCGACGGGCCGAATCGTCGTGGATTTTTTGCAGCGGAAGTTTCCGGCGTACGTGGAGACGGGCTTGAACCTGGTGGATGCGACGGAGTGCGCGCGCGGACATGTTCAGGCGCTGGAGAAGGGAAGAACGGGCGAGCGCTACATCCTCGGCGGGGAGAACCTTACGCTGAAGCAGATTCTGGACCGGCTAGGGGCGATCACGGGATTGAAGTCGCCGGAGACGAAGGTGCCGTACATGGTGGCGCTGGCGGCTGGGTTCTTCTACGAGATGGTGAGTGGCCGCCTGCTGGGGCGCGAGCCGCGCGCGACGATTGACGAAGTGCGAATGGCGCGCAAGACGATGTTTGTCAGTTCGGCGAAGGCGGAAC
>JBEKQG010000038.1:0-22212 GCA_049519955.1 Terriglobales bacterium | reverse complement strand
GACGCTGGGCAGCATGCTCATCAAACTTTGCAGCGATCCCATCTTTCGCACTTGCCGCAACTGGTCGCGAAAATCCTCCAGCGAAAAGCCGTCGCCAGCCAGCATCTTGGAGGCCAGATCGTTGGCCTTCTTCTTGTCGATTTGCGACTCCGCCTTTTCGATCAGCGAAAGAATGTCGCCCATGCCCAGAATGCGCGAGACGATGCGGTCGGGATGAAACGGCTCCAGCGCGTCGTATTTCTCGCCGATGCCGATGAACTTGATGGGCTGTCCGGTGACCTGGCGAATGGAGATCGCCGCGCCGCCGCGGGCATCGCCGTCCATTTTGGTGAGGATGACGCCGGTGAGCGTGAGCTTCTTATGAAATTCGTCGGCCGAGCGGACGGCGTCCTGCCCGGTCATCGAATCCGCAACGAACAAAATTTCCTGCGGATTGAGCAGCCGCTTCAGCGACTGCATCTCCTCCATAAGTTGGTCGTCGATGTGGAGACGCCCCGCGGTGTCGACGATGAGCACATCGCAGCCAGTGTTGATCGCTTCGCGGCGCGCTTCTTTGGCCAGCCGCTCGACCGTCGCCGTGTTCGCCTCGCCGACCTCGCCTTCATAGAGGTTGGCCTTGATCGCCGCCGCCACAACTTTGAGTTGCTCGCGCGCGGCGGGACGGTACACGTCAACCGAGACCAGCAAAGGACGGTGTCCGCCATTCTTGAGCCAGTTGGCGAGCTTGCCCGAGGTCGTGGTTTTGCCGGAGCCTTGCAGCCCCGCCATCAGCACCACGGTCGGCGGCTGCGACGCGAACTTCAGCTTGGCCGTGTCTTTGCCGAGCGTCGTGACCAGCTCGTCGCGGACGATCTTGATGACCTGCTCGCCCGGCGAAAGCGCGGTCAGCACTTCCTGCCCGACGGCCTTGGCTTGTATGCGGTCAATCAGCTCTTTGACAACTTTGAAGTTGACGTCGGCCTCAAGCAGCGCCAGACGAATCTGTTTCAACGCCTCGGAAATATTCTCTTCCGTGAGGACGGCCTGTCCGCGAAGAGACTTAAAGGCGCGCTGGAGTTTTTCCTGAAGATTCTCGAACATAAGCGTAAGCCGCTATTTTAGCAGCCGCGTTGCGGCGGGCGTCGTTGGTCGATTGTCGTCGGTCATTCGCGGTTCGTCGTTCGCAAAACCCTCGGTGTCGTCCTGAGCGAAGCGAAGGATCTATGCAGCTTGCGCGCGTCGCCGGGGATTGTCGCTTTAGCAAGGCATTGATCACTTTCACTCCACCTTCGGCCGTGCCATCTCAAAGCGCTGCGTGGTCCGCGTGTACTGCATGCCGCCCATGCGGCCGATTAGATCGAGCGAGTTCCGGTCCAGGCGCCCTTCTTTTATGTGCCGCTCGTCGATGTGGATCGAGACGACTTCTCCAATCACCAGGCTGCCGCCGCCGGGGCCGGGATTGAAGTCGAGAATCTGATGCAGCTTGCATTCGAAGCTCACAGGAGACTCCGCCACGCGCTGCGGCCGCACAACTTTCGACGGCGCGGCGGCGAGTTTCGCCACGTCGAATTCATTGATCCCCGCGTCATATTCGCCGCTGGTCAGGTTCATGGCTTCGGCCAGTTCGAAGGTGACCACGCTGATGACGAATTCCCCCGTCTCGCGAATATTGCGCAGCGTGTCTTTGGGCTGCGCGACAGGCTGTCCAACGGGATCTGCCGCTTTCCTCGCCACCCGCATCGCCGGCGCAAACGCCAGCAGCGGAGGATTCGCGCACACGGCGTTGAAAAACGAAAAGGGCGCGAGGTTGGGCTGTCCGGAGGCGCTTAGGCTCGAGACCCATGCAATCGGCCGCGGCCCCACGGCGCTGATCAGAATGTGATAGAACTCACGGTGCGCAAGCTGAGAAGGAATGACGTCCATGTGACGAGTATATCTTTTCACTTGGTCAGCTCTTCTCGCCAAACACTTCTTTCGCCGCGACCACCGTATTGCAGTGGATGGCGATTGTGTCCTCGATATTCTGGGCGTAGCCACCGGCGAGGGTGACCATCACGGGGATGCCCTCGGCCTTGGCAATGCGGAACACGAGAGCATCTCGCTCCTTCAACCCCTCAATCGTCAATGCCAATCCGCCGAGCTGGTCTTCGCGATAAGGATCGGCTCCGGCGAGGTAGCAGATGAGTTCCGGTTTGAACTCGCTCAATCCCAAACTGAGTGCGCTGCCGAGGCACCCCAGATATTCGGCGTCACCGATCCCGTCGGGCAAATTGAGGTCAAGCGACGAGGGTGGCTTGAACACCGGGTAGTTATTTTGTTGATGAAGCGAGATGGTGAAGACATCCTCGACGTGGGCGCCGCGCAATCTTGTCTGGGCCACCCGCGATGGGTTCACCGTAAAGTTGGGCACTGGCGCCAGCGGCTCGCTGGGGATACTCATGCCGGCAAAAATCGCGGCCGTGCCATTGCCTTGATGGACGTCGCAATCGACGGTCATCGCGGTGCGAATCTTGTCGTCGCGCTGCATGCGGCGGATGGCAATGGCCACATCGTTGATCATGCAGAAGCCTTCGCCGTGGTCGGGAAACGCATGATGAAATCCTCCGCCAATACTGATGGCCACGCCATCGTTGAGGGCATGGTCGGCGGCCAGGATGGAGCCTCCCGCGTTGAGCCAGAAGGCGCGCACTAACTCCGGCGAGTACGGGACTTCGAGTTCTAGCTGTTCGCGCGCGCTGAGCATTCCCGTCTTCAACTTCTCGACGTATTGCGGAGTGTGCGCCAGCAGCACGTCCCGGTCCGTGGCTGGAACAGGAACGACAAAATCGGAAGGCTCCGCGATTTCGGACGCAAGCAGCCGGTCGTGAATGTGCCTGTACTTCTCGGCGGGAAAAACATGGGAGCCGATGGGCAGGTAATAGTTGTCGCTGTAGACGAGCTTGAAAGGCAGCATTCGGCACTCTGCTTTCAGCGCTCAGCGGGCGAGGGCTGAAAACTTCATATCATACGCGATCGCTTGGAATTTGAATGACCGCCCCTGATCGTTCATCTTCCGTAGCTGTTAAACTTGCCCGGTTGAGTCCGAAAAAGAAATCGCCGCCAGAAGGCGCCGCGCCTGCGCGCCCGTCCCCTTCCGCTCTTCGCCACGGTGAAGGCGAGGGCCGAATTTTCCTGATTGATACGATGTCGTTCATTTTTCGCGCCTATCACGCCATGGCGCGGCAGCGGCCGATGTCCACCAAGACAGGCGTTCCGACGGCGGCAACGTTTGTTTTCGTCAACATGCTGCGCAAGCTGCGCGACGACTTTTCTCCCGAGTATCTGGCGGCGGTGTTCGATGTGGCCGCGCCAACTATTCGCAGCCGGCAGGCGGAAGCGATCACCACCATCCGCAAGTTCGACATCAAGACGCAGACCTTCAAAGAAGCGGAGTATGACGGTTACAAGGCGAACCGCGCCGAGATGCCTGCCGACCTGGTGCAGCAGATTCCGTACATTCGGCGGGCGCTCGAGGGATATCGCATTCCAATTTTGCAGCTCGAAGGTTACGAAGCCGACGACGTGATCGGAACGCTGGCGCGAAAAGCGGCGGCGAAATCGTATCCCGTCTATGTCGTTTCGAGCGACAAGGACATGCTGCAGTTGGTCAACGACAAGGTCCACGTGCTGAATCCGCCGAAGGACAACCTGATTTGCGATGCGGCGAAAGTGGAGGAACTGCTGGGCGTGCCTCCGTCGAAAGTGGTGGACGTAATGGCGCTGCGCGGCGACGCGGTGGACAACATTCCGGGGGCCCCGGGGATTGGCGACAAGGGGTCTGTGGAATTGATTCGGCGCTTTGGCAGCGTGGAACAGGCGCTGGAACGCGCAGCCGAAGTGGAGAAGAAGACGTATCGGGAGTCGCTGCAAAATAATCGCGACAACATCCTGCACAGCAAGCAGCTAGTAACTATCGATTGCAATGTCGCAGTCGAGTTAGATGTTTCGGCCATGAAAGTGGGCGAGCCGGACGTGGAAGCTCTGCGCTCGCTGTTTGCCGAGCTCGAATTTACTTATTTGCTGAAGGAACTGATTCCCGTGGCGGAAGTGAAAGCGGGCGACTACCGGGAAATCAAATCGGTGGCTGAATTCGAGGAGTACTTAGGCGGTTTGAGCGAGAGTGCACCGCTCGCGTTGGCGATTCCGGCGGACGACACGGAAAGCATTGACGCCGAGAGTGCGGCGGAAGACACCGAGCCTCGGCCCGCGCAATCGGGGTTTCTCGCTCTGCAACCAGCCGACGCGCAGGGACAGAGCGCTGCTGTTGTTAAGCATATCGGCGTTTCGAATGCGCCGGGATCTGGGGCGAAGGTCGCGCTCGAAGACAAATCGCTCGCCGAGTGCGTAAAGAGCTTGCTTGAAGACGCAGCGGTGCCGAAAACTGTGCATGATTTCAAGCTGGCGCTGCACCATTTTTCCGGGCAGGGCATTGCGCTGGCTGGTGTTAAGCACGATCCCATGCTGTATTCCTATCTGCTCGATCCGACTTACTCGTCGCATTCGTTGGCGGAAGTGGCGCTGCGCAATTTCAACTTACAACTGAGCGGAAACCTGGCGGAAGCGGCGGATGTGGCGGGCAGGTTGGGCACTGCGCTTCGCCGCGAAATCGACGAACAGGGGCTGTCCCCGGTGTACGAGGAAATCGATGTGCCCATGGTGCCGGTGCTCGCGCGCATGGAGGATGCGGGCGTGAAGATCGATCTCGGGGCGCTGGCGCAGATGTCGGTGAAGTTGCAGCGCGAGGCTGCGGTCAAAGCGGGGGACATTTACGAACGCAGCGGCGTGGAGTTCAACATCAATTCACCGAAGCAACTGGGAGATGTGCTGTTCAACAAGCTCGGCCTGCCGTTGCCCTCGAAATACGGCAAAGGGAAAAAGATCTCGACGGCCGTGGATGTATTGGAAGGACTGGCTGCGGAGCACGAAGTTCCGCGGCTGGTGCTTGAGTACCGGCAACTTACCAAGTTGAAATCGACTTATGTGGACGCATTGCCGTTGCTGATTCGCGGCCAGAGCGGGCGTGTGCACACGACGTTTGGGCAGACGGGGACGGCGACGGGAAGGCTGTCTTCGGCGAACCCGAACTTACAGAATATTCCGATTCGCACGGAGCTGGGGCGGGAAATCCGCGCGGCATTTATCGCCGAACCGGGGTACGTACTGCTGGCGGCGGATTATTCCCAGATCGAATTGCGGCTGCTGGCGCACTTTTCAAGAGACAAGTTGCTGGTGGAGGCGTTCCGGCGCGGGGACGACATCCACACGCTGACTGCGTCGCAGGTGTTTGGCGTGCCGCCGCTGATGGTGACTCCGGAACTCCGGCGGCAAGCGAAGGCGGTGAACTTCGGGATTGTTTACGGGTTGTCGGCGTTCGGGTTGTCGCAGCAGTTGGGCATCGATCCGGGTGAGGCCAGGAAATTCATCGATGCGTATTTTGAGAAATACGCAGGAGTGCGGGCGTTCATCGACGCGACCATCGAGCAGACGCGGCGCGACCAGAAGGTGAAGACTCTTTTCGGGCGCATTCGCCCGATTCCCGATATCAACAGCGCGAACGCCACCCAGCGCGGCTTTGCGGAGCGCACCGCGGTGAACACTCCGCTCCAGGGAACGGCCGCCGACCTGATTAAAGTGGCGATGATCCGAATCGACGAGGAAATCCGGAAGCGCCAAATGAAGACGCGGATGACTTTGCAGGTGCACGATGAACTTGTGTTCGAAGTGCCCGAGAGTGAAGTGGACGCGATGAAGCCGCTGGTGCGGGAGCACATGGAAAACGCGCGCTCGCTCGCGGTCCCGCTGGTCGTGGAAATTGCCGTGGGGCCGAACTGGCGAGACATGGAGTAGCGAATCGCATCGAGCCCGCAAGTGATGAAGGCCGGCACCCGAAGCTGAGGAAAACTTCCAGCGTTTCCGTTCCAGCGTTCCGATATACTCAAGAGAAAGATTCTCGTAAGCGCCGTCTGCATTCTCGATTCCAGCCGGCTCATTCCAGCCGCGTGACCAGAATTTTCGATTCAGGGTTTTCGATTCTGCGGAGGCAGCCGGATGAGCGCACTTCCAACCCCGTTGTTCGAAGAAACGACGCAGCGCGGCTTCCCCCGGTATCCCATCGGCGTGCCCCTGGACCTGATCGCCTTGCGGTCCGGCGTCCCCGAAAATCTGCCGGGGCGCTGCACCGACCTCAGCGAAGGCGGCGTGGGTGCGGTCGTGGCCGGTGAACTGGCCACCGGCCAACAGGTCGCGGTCGAATTTCGGCTTCCAAATGTCGGCGTGCCGGTCCGGGCGCGGGCGCTGGTCCGTTATCAGTCGCGCTTCCATTGCGGGCTTGAGTTTGTGGGGCTGCCGGCGGAGCAGCGGGAGATGGTCCGGTATTGGGTTTTCCGCGCGGCTCCGCGGCCGGTGGACTTCAGAGCTTTCAAAAAAGAAGCGAAAGTTCCAGTTGCTAAGATCGAAGCGCCCGCGGCAGTCACGGCAGCGAATCGGGGGCGCAGAATTCGCATCGGACGGAGCGGGTTTTATCTGCTGCTCGCCTGCACGCTGGCTCTGGCCGGTCTCGGATGGTGGCAATGGCAGAGGTCATGGAACGAACTGGAAGCGCGGGCGGCGGCGGCGGAGCCGGGTTTGCGAGCTTCTCCTGAAACCGTCTCGGCGGAAACCATGGCGCAGCGGATTCTGACCAAGGTCGGTCCGGTTTATCCGGAGGCGGCGCGTGCGGCGCGCACCGAAGGGCTGGTGGTGCTGGATGCGGTGATCGCGCCCGATGGCAGCGTGAAACGCTTGCGGCCTGTTTCCGGCCCCGACGCGCTGGTGCAGTCGGCCACCGAGGCGGTGCAGTTCTGGAAATTTGAGCCGTACTTATCCAGCGGCCAGGCGGTTGAGGTGGAAACCACGATTGCGGTCGAGTTCCGGCTGAACTGAGGTTGTTTTTTCCCGGTGCTTGGTTCTCGGTTCCCAGAAGGACGGTACGCGGGGTTTGGCTGGAGAGTCCCACTTTGGGACATGTTTACTGGTTGGTAGCCCCCACCCCCCTCCCCCCCTGCCTAATGGAATCATGGGGTTGGCGGGGATTTTTCGCTTCGGTCTTTGAATCTAAAGGACTTATATCAAAGTATTCTGGAACAAGGACTTAGGGGCAGCTTTCAGCCATCAGCCATCAGGAAGACCTGGCTCCTTCTGGCCGAGACAAGACCTTCAAGACGGCAAAGGGAAAAGGGTGCGGGAGTGAATCCGCACCCTTTTCTTATCTCTTATCTCTAGTTCTATTATATCAATTCCGACCTACCTACACCGACAAGTTTTCCAACTTTATTGTCCCAGCCAATACACTGACTTACAGGGAAAATCGTGGAAACGGGGGCTTGACAAGATTCGCTGAAATCGAGATGGAGCGGGTGGGGCAAGCTACGAGCTACGAGCTTCGGGCCACGAGCTTCGGGCCACGAGGGGGAAGCCGGGCCGCCGTCCGTTTGCCCATTCATTCGCAAAGGACGCGAATGAGTGAGGCACCGGCGGTGCACAGGACCTAAAATCGAAGGCGGCGGACAGGAGTTTCCGCCCTACACGAGCGCGCTACAGTAACACTGAATATGCGCTAGTGTAATGGCGATGTTACGTCAATCGACACGCGAAGCGACCCTCTCTCCCCCGTCTAAGGGGCCAACAGATATACTTGCATGTTCCTAAAGGCGAGGGTCTATGAAGTCGTCACTCTCCGAATTTCCGCTTCGCCAACGTGCAGCCGTCTTGCTACTCGGGGCAGTCCTGATCAGCATCGCGTCTGGTTGTTACAAGGCTGACGCGGACGTCACCGAAATTCTTGCAGCGGCAGGCAACGGCGATTTGGCGAAGGTCCGGCTGTTACTCGACCACAATCCGAAGCTGGCATTGGGCAGGAACAGGGAGGGCCTCACTGCTCTCCATTACGCCGCGTATTATGGCTACTTGGAAATCGCAGAGTTGCTGCTAACCAAGAATGCCGATGTGAAGGCAAAGACCGAGAAAGGTGACACTCCGCTGCACTATGCTGCGTCGTATGGTCACAAGGACGTTGCGGAGCTGCTACTGTCGAACAAAGCCAACGTTAACATCGGAGACGGAATCGGGCGCACGCCGTTGTATGACGCTGCGGCGAGCGGTCGAATCGAGGAAGTCAGGATACTTCTCGCCGCCAAGGCCGATGTGAACGCAGGAACTCTTCGCGGTTATACCGCGCTAAGCGCGGCAGCCGCTCGCGGCCGTGAGGACGTTGTCCGTTTGCTGATCGAGAACGGAGCCAAAGTTAACGCAGCAGACCTCGACGGCGGCACGCCCCTGTACTGGGCGCGAAAAAGTGGCTACGAACGCATCGAGGACTTATTGCGCCAGCACGGTGCCTTAGAACTACCGCGTGCGAAGTCAGAGTGGCCCTACCCTTGATCTTCGACGACGGCAAATTCGACTGACGAAAACAGTCAATTACACTGAAAACCGATCTCTGTAGCATTTCATCGTTAATGTGCGCCGCGCTGCTGGCGATTCCGGGGACGGGCTCTCGGAATAGTTGGCAAGATGCCGGCGCTACTGGAGCGTGTTTCAAGAACGCCTTTTAGCGCTCAAGGCGCGTCCCTCAGGGGCTAAAGCCCGCATTTTTCAAGGCCCTAAACGACACGGCTGAAGCCGTGCCCTACCCAAAACCTATTTTTGAAACACACTGTAGGGAAACTCTGATTAAGTCTTCACTAGCGAGACGGGATGGGTTGAAAGTGCGGCCCTCAACGGCTAAAGCCGCTTGTGTCGCGGATTCTGACGGCAGGGCGGAAGCCATGCCCTTTCAAAACTCCCCATGAACCGACTTAATCAGAGCTTCCCTAGGCGGGCACAGTGGGACTCGGCACTGCGGCTTCGGTGTCGAAGACGGTTGCCAGGCCATGAATTACGGCTGCCAGGCGCACGGCGGCCAGGATCGACTCCTCGGTCATGCCTTTGTTGCGGAGGACTTGTTCGTGTGAATCGACGCAGAGTCCGCAGCCGTTGATGGCCGAGACGGCCGTGCACCAGAGTTCGAAATCGACGGGATCGATGCCGTGGTTGCGTAATGCGTTCATGCGCAGGCGAGCCGGCAGGGTGGCATACTTCGGGTTCTTGGACAGGTGCTGAAAACGGTAGTAGATGTTGTTCATGCCCATGATGGCGGCGGCGCTTTTGGCCGCTTCCAGAGCTGGCGGCGAAAGATGCGAAGCCGCTTCGGCCAGCGCGGCCTGCAGCATTTGCGGGTTGCGCGACGCGACCGCGGATGCAGCCACGGTGCCCCAGATTTGCTGCTCGTTCAATTCCTGCTGTTGCAGCAGCGTCGAGAAGTTCAATTTCAAATCCTTGGCGTACGCGGGCACGGTATCGAGAAGTTCATTCAGAGTCATAAGTCGCTCACAGCGCTATTGAGACATCAAAACATTGAATCATTGAGACATTGAGACATTGAACCATTGAATCAATACCACAATGGTTCAATGTCTCAATCGTGTTCCTCAGCGGCGAAACAACAAATCGCAACTTACACAACGAGCGTCGGCTCGCCCTTCTTCCAGTTGCAGGGGCAGAGTTCGTCGGTCTGCAAGGCATCGAGCACGCGCAGAACTTCCTGCGGATTGCGCCCTACGGAGAGGTCGGTCACCATCACGAAACGGATGATGCCCTCCGGGTCGACGACGAATGTGGCCCGCTGTGCGACGCCGGCTTTGGGATCGAGAATGCCGAGCGATTCCGAGAGCTCGCGCTTGATATCGGCCAGCATGGGGAACGGCAGGTTGTGCAGGTCTTCGTGGTGAACGCGCCAGGCGCGGTGCACGAATTCGGAATCGGTGCTGCCGCCGAGGACTTGCGTGTCGCGGTCGAGGAATTCCTTGTTCAGCTTGCCAAAGGCCGCGATTTCCGTGGGGCAGACGAAGGTGAAATCCTTGGGCCAGAAGAAATACACTTTCCACTTGCCCGAGTAGTCCAGATTGGTGATGGTTTTGAACGCCTTGTCGCTATTGTCGGTGCTGACGGTGGCCGTCAGCGAGTATGCGGGGAATTGTTCACCTAATGCTAGCATTTTGCTTCTCCTAGAGGTGTGTTTAATTTAGCAGACTGCGAAAAAATCGGCTTTCGATGCCCGGCGCTTCCAGGGGCGGCTGCTTTTTCGTAGAGCCGCGGCTTGTCGCGCCTCTGGTTTGCAATATCAGGGACGCTGCACATAGGAGACGGGGCAAGCCCCGTCTCTACGGGTAAGTGCTTTGGGCAAAGCCCAACTGCGTCCACTAGCAATGGATTCGCGATGTCCTCGAAGGGATGCAGATTCTTTGGGCGAGTACCGGTTCCCCGCTTCCAAGATTTCCGAGTTACCCGGCCGGGAGCCGGTCCCGTCGCACGGCCGGAAGCGCGGAAGCGAGGACCTCGATCCGCTCGCTTGCCGGGCGCTCACTCGGCATGGACTCGCTCTTACTCCATCCCAGCGCGTTGTAATAGACACTTTCGATGGAGCGGGCGATTTCTGGCCAGAGATATTGGCTCTTGATGCGCTCGCGTCCGCGGGCCGCGGTTTGGTGGCGAAGTTCGGGATTGTGGACGAGCAGGTCCAAGATGCGCTCAAGGTCAGCCCGGTCGCCGCAGCGGAAGGTGAAACCGGCATCCTCGACCACTTCCTTATTCTCCGGAATATCGCTGGTCAGCACGCATACGCCGGCGGCCATGGCATCGAGAAGCGCCAGGGACAAGCCCTCGATTTGCGATGGCAACACGAACAGCGCGGCATTCGAGAGCAGTTCGTCGAGCTCGGTTCCCGAGACCCAGGAAAGAAAACGGACCTGCTCGGATTCGTGGCGGCGCAAGCCCTGGGCGTAGGAATCGGAGTGACTCGAACCTCCGCTCGACCCCCCGGCAAGCACCAGCTTCATGCTGGTGTGGAGGGATTCGAAGGCATCGATGAGGAGATGGCAGTTCTTTTCCGGCGAAAATCTGCCCAGGAAAAGGACGTAGTTGTCCGGGCGGAGGTTCCACTCCACGAGCTGCCGGGGATAGCGCCGAGGCGTGGGCGTGGCTCCGTTGGGAACGTAGATGGTTTCGCGCCGGTGCTGCTGGCGGTAGTGCTGTTGGAGCGCGCGCGAGACGACCATGGTGGCATTGGGCAGGCGAACGGCGGCGGCTTCTCCCCAGCGCAAAACGCGCGAAGCGAGCCAGCCCCACTTGCCGCGCTGCCAGTCGAGACCCTGCACGGTAACGACAGTTTTCTTTCCGGCAAGCCGCGGCAGAAAAGAAAACAGGGCCGGGCCGAGGCAGTGGTAGTGGACGACATCGCAGTCCGACATCATGGCATGAGCGGTGCTGAGAAGCGTGTGCACGACGGTTTCCAGATGCTTGGAGCGGATGGTCGGCAGCCGAAGCACTCTCATGCCGTTGTGCGCTTTCATGGGAGGAGTGAAATAGGAGCGGCAATAGACGGTGACATCGTGCCCCAGGCGGGCGAGTTCATGACCGGCCTGCTCGTAGTAGGATTCGATGCCGCTGTATTTGGAGACCAGGCCGCGGCCTCCGATGAACGCGACACGGACGCTGCGGCGAGGACGCTGCGGCTGGGGCACGGCGGGGAAGGACAGCACTTTTTTCGCAGATGCGAGCCGATAGTAGAGTTCGAGAAGCTTCCCAATGTGCCGCTCGGGGTCGTGGTTTTCTCTTACGCGGCGGCGAGCGGCGGCGCCCATCTTCGCGATCAGATCGGGCCGGTCAAATAGAAATTCGATGGAGTGAGCAAGCTGTTCGCGGTCGCCGTCGGGATATAGCAGGCCCGTGACGCCATGCTGGACGAGTTCCCGGCGCGAACCCAGATCGGAGGCGATGACGGGCCGTCCCCAGGCGTGGGATTCCAGAATGGACTTCCCCAGGGTTTCGTAGGCGTGGGACGGAAATATGGCGAAGCGGCAACGGGCGATGAGGTGCTGGAGTTTCTCGCCGTGCACCATGCCCGCAAAGAGCACATGGTTCAGGTTTAGTTTTCTTGCCAGCGATTCGAGTCGCGGCCGCTCGGGGCCGTCTCCCGCGATCACCAGGGGGATGTGCGGTAGCTGCACCATGGCGCGCAAAAGCTCATAGACGCCTTTCTCCGGAGACAGACGGCCGAAGTAGAGCAGGTAGCCTTCATCGGCGGCGAGTTGTTCGTCGGAGGGCAGGGCCTGGAAGTGAGGCAGGACTTCGATGCGCTCGGACGGGAACCCGCCGCCAATCAATTGCTGGCGCGCGAATTCGCTGGGAGCGAGGAACATGTCCACGCAGCGCTCGTAAGTCCGCAACCATTTGTGGAGGTAGGCTTCGGCGGCCAGAACCACCGCGCTGCAACGCGGCCCCGCGTAGCACCGTGTGGTGGCGGCGTGGTGGAAAGCGCCGTGGCTGCACAGTTCGCAGGGACGCGAATCGGCGACGCAATTGTAGGTTGGGCACAGGATTTTGAAATCGTTCAAGTGGTAGAGCACGGGAATCTTCTCGCGTTTCAGCTCCCAAAGAATCGAAGGCGACAAGTGGTGATAGATTCCGCGAACGTGCGCCAGCTCGGGAGAAAAATCGGCAATACACTTGCGCATGGCACGCCGCGCCGAGGGTGAATAAATGGCGTGCGCCGCCATCTTGACTTTCTTTAGAAAGCTGGCGTTTGGGTCCTTGAAGTCGAGATAGGGAATGCGATAACCGCGCCCCGTGAACGCGGGAGTCCGGCCATGGTCCATGCTGAAGAGCGCGGTTTCGTGGCCGCGCTCATCCATCTGGTGGATGAGGTCGAAGAGATACGCTTCCGTTCCGCTAAACGGATAGTCGTACTTGTTGCAATACAGGATGCGCATGGTCACCCTCCGATTGGGGAATGCGCGCCAGGAATTGCCTCGCAAAAGCGCGCAAGTTTAGCTGGCGATTGTAGGAAGCGGCGATGCTGGCCGCGGCCGCCCGCTGGATTCCGGCAAGCGACGCTTGCTTGCCCTGAATCCAACGGACGGTGGTGACGAAATCGGCCAACGAGCCGGGCTCGTATAAAAATCCCGTTCGCTGGTGCTCGACCAGCTCGGGAATGCCGGTGATGGCAGGAGCCAGCACGAGCTTTTCGTGGGCCATGGCCTCCATCAAGACCACTGGGATTCCTTCGCTCTGGCTGGTCATGACGACCAGGTCGGCATAGCGGTAATAGCCGGGAAGTTCGGTGCGCGGCCTGTGGCCAACCAGGTAAACACGCCCTTGCAGCCCCAACGACGCAATTTGGCGTTCGAGGGCCGGGCGCTCTGGCCCCTCGCCGACGATCCAGCAGATAAAGTCGAGGCCCTGGTCGCGAAGCGTGCCGCAGGCTTGGATGAGAAAGCGATGGTTCTTCACGCGTTGCAGCCGTCCGACGGAGAGAAGGCAAAAGCGGCGCCGGTCCGCCGCGGCTTCAGGCGCGGGTGTGGGCCAGGGGAGTACGCGATCGACGCCAAGACGTTGCAGCATGATTTTCTTCGCCGGCGTGGAAGGATAGTTACGGAGAATGTGCTGGCGGTTGTAGTCGGAGACGGTGACGCAGAACCGGCACGCGCGCAGCTTGGGCGAGAGCAGGTCCGCGCGCTCCAGCAGATCGGAGCCGTGCAGAGTGAAGCTGAAGCCGATTCCGAGCAGCCGGGCAGCGGCCAGGGCCATCCATGAGGCGAAGTATCCGTGATGAGCGTGGATGTGTTCGACGTGGAGCGGCTCGAGTTGTTCGGCCAGCGCGGCGCCCATGACCGTGTGGCCGAGCGTGCGAATGCGGCGGGCCGGGGAAGTTCCGCGCTCCCACAGCAAAGGCCGCAACAGTTGCCAGAGGCTGTGGCGATCGGAGACGAGCCGGCGCGCTGCCCGTAGGATCTCATCGTCGGCGAGCGGCTGAAAAAACCGCGTCTCTTCCCAGAAAGCGCGTTCCGCCAGGGTGAGATCGTGGGGCGAGACGCGTTTGCCGCTACAGCAGATAATTTTCACCTCGCGGCGGCGCAGTTCCGCGATTTCATCCATCACGTAGGGTTCGAGCGAGCAAGGGAACTCGTTGGCGATGTAAGCGATGGTGGTCATGCGACGGCCTCCTCGGAGGCGCAGAGCATCCCGGCAACCGTGAACATCAGTCCAATGACGAACTGGTACGCCATGTCGACGAAGAAGGCGTTGAACAGGTAAACGCCGAGCAAAATGGGCCAGACCTTGCGCAGCAAAGCGACGGGGCCGGATTCGCCAGGCGGAGCGCGCCAGGAAAGCCGGAAGAGGTTGAAGAAGAGAATGCCGTAGAGGGCCAGCCCCGGCACGCCGAACTCAACCAGCAAGGCGAGATAAGTGTTGTGCACATAAAAGATGCGGAGGTGGTAACCCTCCATGCGGCGGGCCAGTTCGGCGTACATGCCGCCGGCAGGCCAACCGGTGAGGGGTCGCTCCTTAAACATCGCCCAACCGGCGTCGTAGACGGCGAGGCGCGCCTCCACCGGGCCGCGCTCTCCGGTGCGGTCTAGCAGGGCGATTTTCAGCGCATGGTCGCTGAAGCCGATGGCCAGAGCGCCCACCAGCGCCACCACCGCCAACAGAGCGCACGCCGCCAGCAGGCGCCGTTTGATGAGGCGAAAGCCGAGAACGACGCTGGAGGCGGCGAACGAGATCCAAACCGCCCGCGTCATAGTGGCGAGCACGGCCACGGGCAGCGCCAGCCACAGCAACCAGACGACGGTTTTGCGCTTTTGTGAGAGCGCGATGGCAAGTATCCCCAGGAAGTTCAAGGAAACACCGTTGGCCACCGCCTGCAAAAATGGGCCGCGAGCGCGGTCGGGATGGAAACCGATACTTTCGTCGAGAATGAAACGCGGAAAAATGAGCGAGCGGGCGTCGGCGAGAAAGGCAATGGTGATGAAGACGAGGTAGGCGAGCGCGAAGACGACGAAAATCTCGAAGTGCCGCCGCCGCGATGCGCTTCGGAAGACGAGCACGGCGATGTGGAACAGCACAAAGGGAACGATGAACTTGCTGGCGATCACGCTCCAGGTTTCTGCGTCGAACGGTTCCCGAAGCGCGCGCAACACGGCGAGCGCCGCGAGACTGAGCATGGGTAAACTCAGCCCGGCAAAGAACGGTACCCTTTCGCGAAGCGCCATCGTTCGCAGAGCGACAAAGAAGACGAGGACGCCGAACGCGATGCGGTCGGCGTAGTAAGAAAAAAGGTCCGGTGGCCGGAACAGGAAAACCGCCATCGCGGCCAGATACAGGATGGAAGGGAAGGCCAATCCGAGAGAGAGCGGGCGCAGCAGCACACCGGCAGCGCCCCAAAGCGGGTTGTCGTCGCTGTCCCGGATCAGAGCTACACTGCGGCTGCTCATGGCGAGGGCGGTCATGGCGATGCTCAGGCTCCTTCCGGCGAGAACAGCACGCCAACTGTGCTCGCCAGGATGCGCAGATCCAGGGGCAGACTCCAGTTCTCGATGTAGGTGAGATCGAGGTGCATGTTGAGTTCGAACGACGGACAGCCGCGCGCGGTAATCTGCCAAAGACCGGTGATGCCGGGTTTCACGTCGAGGCGCCGGAAGTGTTGCAGTTCGTAGCGATCGACGTCATCGACGGGATGAGGCCGCGGGCCCACCAGGCTCATCTCCCCGCGCAGCACGTTCCAGAGCTGCGGGAGTTCGTCGAGGCTGTAGCGGCGGATGAAGCGGCCGATGCGCGTGATCCTGGGGTCACCGTCGATTTTGAAGATCGGGCCCGTCCGCTGGTTGCGGGTGCGCAAGCCTTGCTTGAGATGTTCGGCGTCGCTCACCATCGAGCGAAACTTGTAGCAACGGAAACGGCGGCCTTTCGCGCCGATGCGTTCGGCAGAGTAGACGGCCGGGCCCGGCGAGTCCAGCCGGATGAGCATAGCGACGATGGCCATCAGCGGGCCGGTCAGCACCAGGCCAAGCCCCGCGCCGGCGACATCCAGCCAGCGCTTCAGAAACAAGGAGGCGCTCGGCAAATGCTCGCGATGCAGAATCACGACCGGCACTTCTCCGATGTGGTCCACGCCCAAGTCGGGCCATGGCCCCGGCGGCAGATCGGGCACGGCACGGATGTCAAGGTGGTTGCGGAAGGCGACCTCGGCGGCCGCTCGTGCCTGGCCTGGCCGGTCGGGAAGAGCCAGGATGACTTCATCGATGAATTCGGAGCGGGCAAGCCAGTCCAAATCTGCGATCCGTCCGAGGACCGCCGGAGAAAGAGGCAGGTCGTCATCCACGAAACCGCAAACCGTTGCGCAGTGAAGCGGATCTTCGCGCAGTGCCTTGGCGATGGAACGGGCAGTCACTCCCCCGCCCACGATGAGGACATTGCGCGATTCCGCTTCGCGCCGCCGCCGCTTCCATGCCAACTGCCGCAACCGCCGCGCCAGTGCGAGGCCGACCAGGCTGCTGGCAAATGTCGCGATGGCGGCCAGAAAACGCATTTCACCCCACGCGGCGATGAAGACCAGCCCAATCGCGAACAGGGTGGACCTGGACAGAACTTGAAAAATCCCGGCGGGACACGGATCTCCGTGTTTGTAGAGCCCTTCCGAGAAGCCGAAGAGCGTAACCAGAACGGCAAAAATCGGCAGATAAGTGCCCGGCAGACCCCAAGCGGGCGACAGGAGCGATGACGCGCCGCACACGGCCGCGAGAACGATCAGGTCGGCTGTCACCAACTGGAAAAGCATGAGGCGATCACCGGTTGGTTGGGGCAGGAGTTGCTGCATTGGCGCCCGATCCAGCGCGCGTCGCTCACTGGTTTTGTCGAGCGCGGCGATTGGACGTGTGGGAGTGGCGTCCGCTGCGCGCGCAACCGTTGTCGGCGAAGCGGCTCTGGGGCTAGGTATTGCGGAAGCCCCGGGAATCATGCGGGCGTACGGCGAAGGATAATCTCTCGATCCCGCGTCCCACAGCCGGTTTGTGGTCAATTCGCTCATAGGATTCACAGCCTCCGGTACAGACCTTGCGGCACGGGAAAACGGCGTTCGGCGAGGACGGTCCCGAGCAGAGGAACTTGCGCCTTGGTGAGCTGGTCCTTGATTTGAGCGGCAACCAGGCGTCTGGTTTTGTTGGCGGTCAGCACCAGCACCAGGCCGTCGCAGGCGTGGCCAATGCTCGCCGTGAGCCAGGAGAACGGAGCGCACCACAGTATGGAAAAGTCGAACTCGGCCGTGAGGTCGCGGAGCCGCGACAAGTTCAGATCGTCGATCCGCTGCCCGCAGTCCTCAGGAAGCCAGCTCTGCCGGGGAACCATCCAGAGACGCGGCCCGATCGGCCAAGTTGTTTGCGCGTGCGTGGGAGGCGGAATCTGGAGCTGGGTTTGCAGAAGCGCCGGGTCCGAGTGGGCGTCGATCAGCCCGACGTCGTACCTGCCTTCTTCAGCCAGAACTCTGGCGACATCGAGGCAGAGTGCCGCCGTCGCGGTCGCTGCTTCAACCGCGGCAAATCCGACGTGCCGCACCGCGACTGCTTCATGCCGGAAGAAAAGTTGCCGGACCAGCGCGTGGACCTGATCGTCGAGCAGCGAAGCCGCCGCAGAAACCGCTGGGCGCTGGACTGGCTCGCGAATCGGAGTTGGGCGCGGCGGTCCAGCGGAGGCTGGCGTTTCGACAAGATACTCGCGGAGCAGACTGTTCAAGTGACCACCCCCTTCGTTCGGCCGATGCGGAAGACAGAGGGAAGCGGAGCCGTAGGCTCCGGCGTCGGCAGCCACGCCAGCACCGGCACTTCCAGCAACCTGCAAGCTTCGCCGGGAGTGCGAATCGTCGGATCGAAATACTCGGACGTAAAGGCGATGGCCACGCTACATGCCGTGGCCAGCCCGAAGGCGAGCAGAAAATATAGGAGGATGGAGTGCGCGGGCAAGGCCGGGGCGACGGGCGGCTCGAGGATGGCCACATTGAGGATGCGGCGCTCGTCGAGCGCGTCGCCAATGCGCGCCTCCTCGCGTTTGCGCAGGTAGAGAAGGTAGTTGTCTTCGTCTGCCTTCGCCGTGCGCATCAGGTCTTGCTGGTCCACGGAGTCGGATTGCATTTGCTGGGCAAACATGCGCAGCGATGCGGCCTGAGCGGCAGCGTCGGATTGCCGCGCCCGCAGGCCGTCCCACTGCACCTGGGCCTTTTCCAACTCCATGCGGGCCCACTCGTAGTTGGGATCTTTGTCGGTGGTTTCGTCGCGCACCGGCGTGAGCGCCTCGGCGGCAATCGACGCGCGCGTGTCCGCGATTTCCTGTTCCACTTCCCGCACCAGCCGGTAGGACGGTTCAAAGCGGCTGAGCAGATCGGTGCGCTGGAGCTGCAGCTCCAGCAGGCGAGTCTTCATCTTTCCGAGGGCCTCCGGATTGTCGGCCCAGTGATTGAGCGTGACCGACCGCAAAGGGAACGACTTGAGCTGTTCGCGCAACGACGCGATCCGATGCTCGGTTTCGACGCGGTCCTGGTCGATCTGGCGGTACGCCGCGTCCGCCTCGCCCAACTTCTCGAGCGCGATGTCGCGTTCCACCACCGCCGCCGCCACGCCCCGGGCCCGGGTAAAGCGCACCAGTTCGGCTTCCGACCGATGCAGCCTCTGTTCGGATTCCGCGGTTTGCTGGTCGAAAAATCCCACCTCCCCCGCCGGCCGCTGCAGTTTCGTGTGCCTTTGCACATAGACGGTGGAAAGCGCCGAGAGGACGCGCGCGGCTCGTTCCGGACTGGCATCTTTGTAGCTGACCTGGATAAGGTTCGACTTCTTCAGAGCTTCGACATCCAGGCGGCGCGACAGTTTGCGAACGGCGCGCTCGATCTCGGCTCCGCGCTCGGAGTCCGGCATGTTCGCCGGGACCAGTTCCGCCATGGTCACAACCTGCTTCAGGAGATCTGCGTCGCTCAAAAGCTCAACTTCGGAATTGAGTTCTTCCTCGGTAATCTCGGGACGGGTGAAATCCATGGCGCTGGCGGGTTGGGAAGAGACGACGGGGTCGAAGCGGCCCCGTCGCAGCATCACCTTGAAGTGCGATTCATAGCGCGCCGAAAACGCGGCGAAGAGCATCGTCGCCAGGAATACCAATGCAAAAGAAGCGGCGACCAGCCGCGGACGCCGGAACAGCGTCGCCGTAAGATCTCGCGGCGTGAAGGAAACTGCGGTTGTCGAGTTCCCGATCAATTCTGCTGACATGGTCGTAAACCAAGCCGATCGCTGCGGCGTAGTCCCGTGAGCCCTGCCGGATATTGGAAGGCTCAACCAGTGAGCGTTGCCATTTCTTTCCGCTAGAACTGCAAGGGGTTCATGTACCAGCTCATGGAGTTGGTGGGAACGTACTTGCGGATCTTTGAAACCCTGTTTTGTGGCACAAAAATAAAGTCGCCGGGTTGAAGATGCAGATCTTCGCGCAGATCGCGAGAACCCAGCATCCTCTTTAGGTCGATCACATGGGATTCGGCTACGTTCGCGGAAATCCGGCGAAACAGAACGACTTGCGAATGCCGGGCCTGCTGCGTAAAGCCGCCGGCAATTGCCACCGCTTCGTTTACCGTCAGGTCCCCGCGCAACTCATACTTCCCCGGCCGCGCCACCTCGCCCGATGCCAGGAAATAAGGCTTGTCAAAATCTTTCAAGGTCACCGTGACCTCCGGCTCGTGCAGAAAACGGCGGTAGGCGTTGGCCACCGCCTGCTGCATCTGGGAAACCGTCAGTCCTTCCGCCAACAGCGTGCCCGCACCTTTCAATGCCACAAAGCCATCGGGCTGCACCGTCAGCGTCTGATTAAAGTCGGGAGAGAACGTGAAATTCACGTCCACGGTGTCCGATTTCGATAGCCGGTAAAGCGGGTGGCGTTTCCCTCCGAATGCAGGATCTCCCATGCCACCCACTTTCCCGGGTTGTGTGAGCGCTCCGTGGGTGGAACCGTCCGTCCCCGGCCCGTCCTGGCTCTGCGAGCTCTCCGCCGCCGCGATCTTGCCGGTTGGCGGAGCAGAGGTTCCAGGCGCCGGAGCAGGCGACGGTGCAGTCTCCTGAGCGGAAGCGGCCACGGCTAGCTGCAGGATGAGCGCGCCCACAGCCCCCAAAACGACGTGTTTGGCAAATACATTCATCTCCGGACTCTCGCCGTTGCTCAGGGCGGCGAACTCAAGCAGCTCGGGCGTTTGAGCTGTTTGAAGGGAAGGTACAGTGGCGTGCCCAGCGCAACAAGACTTGGAAAGTGCTATCCACCGCGGTACCGGGCACGTTCCAGCCATCGGAAAAGCGATGAAATCGGCAACTGGGCCGCTGGGGGATGGGTTCGCGGCCCCGCACACGCGCCGGCTGCATGAGCGCCGCCGCCAGAGATGTGCACCAGAGTAGGCCTCCGAACGTGGACTTCGGAGGGCGGAATTCATCACCAACAGGGTGTGACCGGGCCTACATCCAGCCCACCTGCTTTAGGGCATGATGGGAGCGTGAAAGCCATGCGCTCCGCCAAACCGTCCACGATCAGAACCGCACCGCCCGCTGCCCAAGTGGTGCAGGTTTTGGTCGCCGACTCAGGCCCCATTCAGTCTCAACTTCTGGCGCGGGCCTTGAAAAGCCGGCGAGACTTCAACGTTTCCGCTGTCTCTTTGGAGGCGTCCGCTCTCCGCGACTTCCTGCAAACCAATCCTGCCGACGTGGTGTTGATAGCAGGGAACCAGTCGCCGGATTTCAGTCTGCTGCGCTGGTTGCGACTTTCATATCCCAGGATCGCGCCCGTGCTGCTGGCCGACAGCGACGACCGCGCACTCGTGGTCAATGCCTTTCGCGCCGGCGCCAAGGGAATTTTTCTTTTTACCCGCACTCCTTTTCCCATGCTCTGCAAGTGCATCCAGTGCGTGTTCCAGGGACAAATCTGGATCGACAGCCAGCAGATGAATTACGTGCTCGACGCTTTGTCGGAGGTGCCCACCCTGCGCGTGGTCAACTCCAGTGGCAGGTTTTTGCTGACACCCCGCGAGGAGCAGGTCGTGGCGCTCGTCGCCGACGGTATGACCAACCGCGGAGTCGCCACCGAACTGGGCCTTAGCGAACACACCATCAAAAAATATCTCCTCCGCATCTTCGACAAGGTAGGGATCTCGAGCCGCGTGGAACTGGTTCTCTACGCCATGTCGCACGGCGAGCATCGCCCGGCGGAATGGATGCCGGGCAACGCTGGAGCGCAGAAGGAAGGGCCGGCGGAATACAATGTCAACATGCGCAAAGGCGAGGTGATCGCGTAGTGACCGGTTCCGGGCCCCAATCCCAGCCCCAGTCCCAGTCTCAATCGAACCTGGGGCGCCGATGGACCGTGATCGCTTCCGGCCTGCTGCTGCTGGCGCTCGCCCTGGTTGTGATCTACACGGCGCCAGCCGCCTTTTTCAGCCCTCTCGCTTTGGTCGTGGTGGCCGCCATCGGACTGGCCGCGCTGCTGCTCCAGGTCCGCTTTCGCCGCGATCTTCCGAACATTCATTCTCCTCTCTGGCTGAACATTCTTGGCATTCTCTGTGCCATGGTCTCGCTGTTCGCGGATTCGCTCCGCGTGAGCCACCGGACGCGCGACATGGTGGCCTTTGCCGCCGTGGTCTGCTTTGGCATCAGTGGAGCGCTCATCCTCCACGCCCTGCGGCGGCTGCTGCGCGCAATTCAGCCGGCTGCGCACGAGTAGAGATCGAGAAGCCAGAGTCGCGGCGCTTTCAATCTTGCCTGCGGCGCTTCCAGTTACAATGCCCCTATGCGCATCACCCTATTTGGAGCTTCCGGCTTGCTGGGCCACGATCTGGTCCCGGCGCTGAGCAGCGACCACCACCAACTAACCGCGCTGTCCATCGAAGACATTGACCTGCGAGACCATGCACGCGTTCGCGATATGATTCGCGATTCCCGTCCGGAATGCATTCTTCTGCTGGCCGCCTACACCGATGTGGACGGATGCGAAACGAATCGCGACCTGGCCTTTGCCGTGAATTGCGACGGCGCAGTCAACGTGGCCGAGGCCGCCCGCGCCTCCGGATCGCGCTTGCTCTTCGTGAGCACGGACTACGTTTTCGATGGCAGCAAGCAATCGCCTTACCTGACCACCGATCCGAGGAATCCGGCCAGCGTTTATGGAGAGAGTAAAGCGCGGGCCGAGGAACGGCTTCTTGAAATTTTGCCCGAGGTCTGCATTGCCCGCACGGCCTGGCTTTTCGGCCACGGCGGCAAGTGTTTTCCTTCGACG